>JANPGC010000117.1:0-38015 GCA_031423755.1 Phyllobacteriaceae bacterium
TCCAGTTCAAACGGTCCGCGCACAGACAACTCGCGGAACCGCTTGGACCGGTAATAGTAGCTGTCGTTGAACACCTCGTCGCCTTCCTGATAAAATTTGGAGCCCTCGCGGAACAGCTTGTGCTCTTTCAGATGGGCGATCAGGATTTTGCCGGTCTCAGGATCAAAAATCCAGTAGTCTTGGCCCATGTTCAGGCCTGATATCCATTTTTCAAATTCGTGCGGGACGTATTTTTCAATCTTCCAGACGCCATCTGCAATCTGTTTTGTTCTCTTCCAGAAATCCCGCTTGGCAACTGGCACCCAGAGCTGGGCGACGCCATGGGCGGCGTAGGAGAAGGCGCGGGTTTCGATGTCGTTGACGGTTATGTTGGTGTGCTGGATTTCGACAGCGACCATCCTGCCGGAGGGTGACCAGACCATGACGTCGGCCCTGCGGTCCACCGCTTGCAAAAAGCCGACGCTGTGCTCAATCTCGGATTTCAAGCCGCGCTTCAGAGCTGCGTTGCAGAAGGCGGTTTTGGCAAGCATGTGTTCGAGCGTTTCGGCATGCGCCCAAGTGCACTCAAACGGCGGCTTGTGGGCGAAGTGGGCGGCGACCTTGCGTCCCTTCTTCAGGATCAGCGCGCCGCCGCACTCCGGCGACGGGCAAAAGTAGCTGCCACCACGCTGTGCCTCAATCGCTTCAATCCGTTGTGATCCTGTCCATCCAACAAGCATCAGTATCCGCAGGCCGACTTGCCATGCCCCGCCCAACAAATGTGCTGCCGTATCCTAACCCGGCCTCACACAAAATCAAACGCCGACAGCCCTGTCACCATCTCATCCAAGCCCAGCGGCTTGGTGATCGGCGGGGCGGCGCGGGATAGGCAGCCTTGGCGCTCGCAGAGGCGGCAGGACGGGCCGACGGGGGTGCGGGACTGGGAAAGCGCCTCGCCGTAGACGATTTCGTCCTTGAACGAGATGTCGCAACCCAGAAGGATTGCGGTGCGGCGCGGGCGCTCGTTGAAGGCACCATGCGGACCCTCGAGCGTTCGGGCGATGACCATGAAGGCGGCACCGTCCGGCATTTCGACGCTTTCGACGAGGATTTGTTGCGGCTGGGCGAACGCAGTATGGATGGGAAGTTTCGGACAGCCGCCGCCAAAGCGCGATTGCGGATAGGCCTGCGCGCCCGCGCGGCGGAAACGGTTTCCGGCCTGATCGACTTCGAGCATGAAAAACGGAATGCCCGCCGCGCCCTGCCTGCTGAGCGTGGTAAGCCGGTTGGCGGCCTGCTCGAACGAGACGCGGAAGCGCGAGCGCAGCACGTCGATGTCGTGTTTCGCCTTTTGCGCCGCCTGAAGGAACGGCTGGTAGGGCATCATGAGCGCGTGGGCGGCGTAGCGGGCCATCTCAAAGCGGGCGATGCGGCGGGCTTCCTGCGACGAGAGTTTCAGACCTTCGATCTCGGCGGCAATTGCCACCTGCATGCGCAAGAGCGCCGCCTCCATCGCCACTTCGCGCAATTGGTCGAAGGGCGACAGGCGCTCGGAGATGAACAGCCGCTGCGAATGGCGGTCGTAGCGGCGTCGCCAGTTCGGCATGGTGGCAACGGGCAGAACGCGCACAGTGACGCCATGCTGCGCGCGCAGCCAGCCCTTCAGCGCGCCTTCCAAATCGTCAGCAGGCTTCAAGAGGTGGAGGAAACTCTCGGCCTCCTCTTCAATGTGGGCAAAATGGTTGGCGCGGCTGGCAAGCAACTCCTGCACCTCATCAAGCGGCATGCGCGCGCCTGTGACCGCAGTGGCGCGGCCGTCCTTGGAGAGAAGCGCCGACAGGTCAGTCAGCCGCTCCTGGCTTTCGCGGTAGGCGCGGTAGAGCTTGACCATGGCGGCAGCAGCGTTCGGTGCGGCTTCGGTGACCTCGATCAGCTCTTCCGGGCCGGGCAATTCGGCGGAAAGCAGCGGGTCGGCAAAGACTTCGCGCAGATCAGCGACGCTGCCGCCTGCCTCGCCCTGCAGATCCTCAAGGTCGATCTTGTAGGTGGCCGCAAGCTTCAGGATCAACTGGACAGTCAGCGGGCGCTGATTGCGCTCGATGAGGTTGAGATAGCTCGGCGAAATGCCGATGGCCTCGGCCATCGCGGTCTGCGTGAGATCGCGTTCCTTGCGGATGCGGCGGATGCGGGGCCCTGCGAAGATTTTCTGTTCGGCCATCTGGATTTTACAGCGTTGTCACAAACGCCGCCTCGCCATTTCTTTACAATCTTGACAAATTTACAGCCTTATTCCGTCAAGGGCAAGACAGCATGACCAGACGAAACGCCATAATTATTCAATTTATCTCGCTTTTTCGCTGCGCTGCAATGTAACAACAGTCATGAACTGGCAGGGGAAATCCGCAAGGAGCCTTTGTCAAAGCAGACAAACGCAGCATCGCCCGACAGACCGTGACAGGCTTTTACAAGCGTCATGGTGGGCAAAGAGGAGAGCATCATGGTTGCCAAACCGCGCGTCAAGGAACGGGCCGAGGAACAGTCTTCGGCCATGAGCACAGACCAGCAGGCGATGATCCGCATGGTGGCAAATGATCTGCACCGCTTGAACCAGTCAGTGATGAAAGCTGTTGAGGCAGGCGTTTCGGTCGAACTCGTCCGCTCGGCACGCCATCATTGTGGCAATGGCAATTGGGGCGATCTGTTGATCCCTGTCATTGTGACCAATGCCCAGATGCCACGGTTTGCCGACGCGGCGGAATGACCCCCATATCGCTGTGACGGCCAGGCGGGCGGGCGGAGGAGCCCTGCCCGCCTTTTGTATATTTTTATGCGAAGCGGCGCCGATATTCGGCCTCTTTTCGTGCCTGCAATATTTCTTGACCACTGGCGGGAACATTTTGTCCCGGTAAACGTTTTACTCTTGCAAATTTGCAAATGACGTTCTCCGCAGGGTTCCCAAACATGAGCCGCAACGCGCTTTATCTCACAATCGGTCTGCTCGGGCTGGCCGCCGTTGCAGCCGGGTACATGTATTATCAGGAACAGCAGAAAACATCCGGCATACAGATCGATCTGGGCGACGGAAGCTTGAAGATCGAAACCAAATAGTCTGGTGTGGCCAAACGGCCCTGCGGCGACACGTTCGTGCATTTTCGCAACTACATGTCAGGGGTGTCACAATTCGGGTGAGACCGTCGCCTGATTTTTCTTATTCTTTGTCAGGGAGACAAATCATGTCCATTGGAACCATCCTTATCATCATTCTCGTCATTGCCTTGCTCGGCGGCCTCAGCGGCAGGATCGGCGGCTACGGCTATGGCTTGGGCCACGGCGGCATGGGCGGCCTTGGCATTGTGCTTATCATCCTCTTGGTGTTGGTGCTCAGCGGCCGACTTTGATAGAGTTGCATTCGTCACGAACGCTGCCGCTGACTTGCGGCAGCGTTTGTTTGCCCCAAGTGCTCAAAGGTGAGGCGCCGAATGGACTACCGCAAGCTTGGCCCGAGCGGGGCCATCGTCACCGCTTATGCGCTTGGAACCATGACATTTGGCGCGGAGTCAGATGAGGCGACGTCGTTTCAGTTGATGGATGACTACGCAGCGGCGGGCGGGAATTTTATTGACACTGCCGATGTGTATTCAGCGGGCGTTTCCGAGGAGATTGTCGGGCGCTGGCTGAAGTCTCGCATCAACGAAGCCGGCCAGATGGTCATCGCCACCAAAGGGCGTTTCCCGATGGGAAAGGGTCCGAATGACATCGGGCTTTCGCGCCGCCATCTTGGCCGGGCGCTTGACGACAGTCTGCGCCGGTTGGGCATTGAGCAGATCGATCTTTACCAGATGCACGCGTTTGACGCATTGACGCCGCTGGAGGAAACGCTGCGGTTTCTCGATGACAGCGTGCGCAATGGCAAGATTGCCTATTACGGCTTTTCCAATTTTCTCGGCTGGCAGCTGACCAAGGCAGTGTGGCTGGCCAAGGCCAACGGTTATACAGCGCCAGTGACGCTGCAACCCCAATACAGCCTTCTCGCCCGCGACATCGAGCATGAGATTGTTTCCGCCTGCCTTGATGCCGGGATGGGCATGTTGCCGTGGTCGCCGCTGGCGGGCGGCTGGCTGTCCGGAAAATACAAGCGCGACACGATGCCGACCGGCGCAACACGACTTGGCGAAGACCCGAACCGTGGCATGGAGGCGTTCGGCCCGCGCAATGCGCAGGAGCGGACTTGGGCCATCATTGACGCCGTTGAAACAATTGCAAAGGCGCGAGGCGTCTCAATGGCGCAGGTGGCACTGGCATGGGTTGCGGCACAGCCTGCTGTAACCTCGGTGCTGATTGGTGCACGCAAACGCGATCAGCTCGCCGACAATCTGGCAGCGGCAAATCTATCGCTGACGGCGGATGAAATCGCGGCGCTTAGCGCTGCGAGCGCGCCGGAAATGGCAGACTATCCTTATGGCAAGGGCGGAATTGCCCAGCGGAACCGCAAGATCGAAGGCGGGCGCTGAGGGAGGCGTAAATCGGCTGCGTTACGCCGCCCCCGTCAAGCTCGCAATGTCGCTAAACTCTCCAAGAGGCTTGACCTCCAGCATGAAGCCGTCAAGTTTTGCCTTGACGTCGTCACCGTCGACACGTGGCAGAGTGTCGAGTTCAACCCCTTCCCAGCCGACGAGCATGATGAAACTCCGTTCAAAATCATCACGTGCGTGAAGGTTCCGGCGCTGTGACAGCGAGATGCTCAAGACCTGCCCCACGCGCGTCGGTCCCCTGTGGACGGCCGCCATATACTCGTCTCGCATGAATTCGGCAAAGGCTTGCGGGTCTTTGCTTTTCGGCAGCGTCAATTCCAGCACGACCATTGTGCGATCCTTTCACGGTTGGAGTCCCCGTGCAGGGAAGGCGGCGGAGCCTCATATTCTGTCGCCTGAGCGACGCGAAGCTTATCACATGAGCGACCGCCAGAAAAGGACCGCAACTCTGCTGATTGATCGCTCACTGGTTTCGCGCTAGCCTCCTTTCGTTAGGGCAGCGGGGAAGCAGCCATGGATTTCAATATATCGATGCGACCGATTCTTGCGATTGTTGCTGCAAGCGGCACACGATGGCAGAGTCTTCCATGAAAGGCGCCAAGGCCGTCAAGCCAAGCGCGACAACGCGCAAGAAGAGCCAACTGTTCTGGCTGAAAACATCGACCTTGATCTTAGCCACCGTTCTTTCCCTGATGGGCAGCATCGGACAATTTTTCTTCATCGAGTCCTACGACGATGTGATCGGCGCAAGATCGGCGGAAATGCGCGATATTGAAACGCGCGCGGCAACGCTGCGGTCTACGCAGGCGGAGTATTTCAATTCGTATGTACAGGCGAATTTGCTGTTTGCCCTGAACCCTGCCGATATCACGGTCAACAAGGGTGTGACGGGACAGATGTATCAACTCGCAATCCTTGACCGCGCCTTCCCGTTCCGCGCGATCATGGGCGAAATGGCAATCGCCGGATTGTTCGAGTTCAAGAGCACCAATGACCAGTATCGCAAACTGTCCGAGGCGGCGCGGGCGGATCTCAGTTATGCGAGCTACAGCGCCCTCAATGCTTTCGAAAAGGACATTCTGGACCGGGCGCTGACGTTGCAACACTCGATGCAGGACCGGTTTTTCGTCGCGCAGGAGGAAAAGTCCGTCGCCGAGACTGCTCGCGACAAACGGCGGCTGTGGCTGACCTTGATGACGGCGGTCGGGACGATCTTGCTGCTCGCGGCCAATTTGATGGAAGAGACCAAGAAGGCCGGCGAATAGGAGCGCGTTTACCCCTGGCGCTTGAATTGCAGTGCGCAAGACCGGATAGTCGGCATCGCAAAGGGAAACTCTGAATGCCGCATTTCAAATCCAACGGCCATGAACTGCTGACGCCTGCCGAAATGGGCGAGGCTGACAGGTTGACGATTGCATCCGGCATTGATGGCATGGCTCTGATGGAGGCTGCCGGGCATGCGGTGAAGGATTTGGTGCTTGGGAATTATCCGGATTTGAAACGCGCGGTTATCCTGTGCGGGCCGGGCAACAATGGTGGCGACGGCTATGTGGTGGCGCGGCTTCTGGCCGAGCGCGGGGTGGCGGTGGCGGTTTATGGCAATGGCCCTCCGAAGGCCGGGTCCGATGCGGCAAAGGCGGCGGCGCTTTGGGCGGGCGGGAGCTTGCCGCTGGACGGGCTGACGGTTGCAGCCGGGGATTTGGTTATTGACGCGCTGTACGGGGCCGGATTCAAGGGCAGGCTTGAAGGCGCGGACGCTGCGGCGACAAGGCTGGTGCGGGACAGCGGCGCGCCTGTTGTTGCAGTGGATTTGCCCAGCGGGGTCTCCGGGTTGAGCGGGATGGCGCCGGGCGAGTGCTTTCGTGCAGAGCATACCGTCACCTTCTTCCGCAAGAAGCCGGGGCATCTGCTTCAGCCGGGGCGCGAACTTTGCGGTGAGGTGCATGTGGCAGACATCGGCATCAGCGCCCGTGTCCTCGGCTCGATCATGCCGATGCTGTTTGAGAATTGCCCTCAGATTTACGAAAGTGCCCTGCCGCGCCCGTCTGTGACGACGCACAAATATGCGCGGGGCGCAGTCGGCGTGTTTTCCGGCGAGGCGCATGCGACAGGTGCAGCGCGGCTTTGTGCAGTGGCGGCAGCGCGGGCGGGCGCTGGCGCGGTGACCTTGCTGGGGCCGGACGGAGCGCTGACAGAGATCGCTTCGCAGGTGACCTCCACAATGCTGCGCAAGGCGGAGACGATTGCCGATGTTGAGGCGATTGCGGCGGACGCGAAGTTTCAGGCGTTGGTGATCGGTCCGGGATTTGGACGTTACCGGTATTTGCACGACGCTGTGCTGGCAACATTGGCCGCCCCCGTTTCGCGTGGCGTTGTGCTTGATGCCGACGTGTTCTCGGCCTTTGCGCTCGAAGGCGACGTGCTGTTTGCCGCTATCAAGGGGAGCGCCGCAACGGTCATCATGACACCGCATGAAGGCGAATTTGCGCGACTGTTTCCTGAAATTGCCAAGAGCGCATTGCCCAAGCACGAACGCGCATGTGAAGCAGCGAAGCGCGCGGGCGCGATGGTCATTCTCAAGGGTGCCGACAGTGTGATCGCCTCGCCGGACGGGCGCACGGCGATAAACTCCAATGGCGGGCCGGAACTGGCAACGGCGGGGTCCGGCGATGTGCTCGCCGGGGTCATTGTCGGGCTGTTGGCGCAAGGTATGGCGGCGTTCGAGGCGGCGTGCGCGGCAGTGCATTTGCATGCGGCGGCGGGTTCGCGGCTTGGGCCACGCCTGATGGCGGAAGAGTTGGCGGCAGAAATCCGGCTTGAGGCATGACAGTCGGTGGACGTCATAAAAATCAATGAAATCGACTATTTACCGTGCTGCACAACCGATTTGTTGCAGTGCACCCCTTCCTTTATCATTCAGGCAAGCGCTACAGTGGGGCTCCTGAAACAACAGCCCGGTGTATAATGGCGATCGAAACGCCCGAGAAGAAACCGGCGCCGAAACGGCGGCGCACTCCCTCCTATGTCAAGAATGTGCGCGGCGTGCGCAACTGGAAAGAGGCCAAAGACTGGCTTCAATGGCGCTCCATCGAAGACATTGAATGCATGACGCCGGACCTTGCCGGCGTGCCGCGCGGCAAGATGATGCCTTCGACAAAATTCACCACCGAGACGTCTCTGGCTTTGCCCAATGCGGTGTTCCGCCAGACAATCACCGGCGACTATCCGGAAGAGACCGGCGAGTTCAAGCACGACCCGCTCGACAGTGACTTGAAGCTGATGCCGGATCTGTCGACGCTTTCTGTCGTGCCTTGGGAAACCGATCCGACGGCGCAGATCATCTGCGATATCGTTTCGATTTCCGGCAAACCGATCACCTACACACCGCGCAATCTTCTGCGCCATGTGGTCGGGCTTTACGCTGCCAAGGGCTGGACGCCGGTGGTCGCGCCGGAGATTGAGTTTTATCTCGTTGCGCAGAACATCGACCCGGACTATCCGCTGCAGACGCCGAAGGGCCGCTCGGGCCGTTCGATATCAGGCGGTCAGGCCTATTCGATCGCCGGCATCAACGAGTTTGATGATCTGGTCGATGATATTTATCACTTCTCGGAAAAGCAGGGTCTGGAAATTGACACGCTGATCCATGAAGAGGGTCCGTCGCAGCTTGAGATCAACCTGCGGCACGGTGACCCGCTGGCGCTGGCCGATCAGGTGTTCCTGTTCAAGCGGACGATCCGCGAGGCTGCGCTGAACCACGACATGTATGCGACGTTCATGGCCAAGCCTATTCAGGGCCTGCCGGGTTCGGCCATGCATATCCATCAGTCGATCATCAACAAGAAGACCGGGCAGAATATTTTCACCGGCGAGAATGGGGCTGAGACGCCGGAATTCCGGCATTTCATCGGCGGAATGCAGCGCTATATTCCGAGCCTTTTGGTGATGCTGGCACCCTACGTGAACTCCTACCGCCGCCTGACGCCCGGATATTCCGCGCCAGTCAACACGGCGTGGGGCTATGACAACCGCACCACGGCGTTTCGCGTGCCGCCATCTTCTCCGGGCGCTCGGCGCGTGGAAAACCGCTTGCCGTCGTCTGACGCCAACCCCTATCTGGCGCTGGCGGCTTCCTTGGCAGCCGGTTATCTCGGCATGATCAACAAGCTTGAGCCGACGGAAGCGTCAACAGGCAACACTTACGGCGGCGGTGTGCAATTGCCGCGCGGCTTGCTTGAGGCCGTGGCGCTGTTTGAGGAAGACAAGGATCTGCGCACCGTGCTCGGCAATGAATTTGTCGCCACGTTTGCAGGTGTCAAACGCGGAGAGTTTGAGACATTCATGCAGGTGATTTCGCCTTGGGAGCGCGAGTTCCTGCTGACCAACGTCTGAGCCATGGTCTACCAGTCCCCTATCTCTCCTGGCGTATCCTGGTATGAATCCAGCGTCGGCGAACGGCCTGAATATCCGCCGCTGGACGGCTCGAAGACCTGCGATGTGCTCATCATTGGCGGCGGGTATACCGGCGTTTCGGCGGCGTACCACTTGGCTGCCAAGGGGCTCTCGGTCATCCTTCTCGAACAGAACCGATTGGGCGACGGCGCATCCGGACGCAATGGCGGGCAGCTCAACACGGGCCAGCGTGGCTGGGTGGAGGATTTCGAGGCGCAGTTCGGGTTCGAGCGTTCCAAGGCGCTGTTCGATATGGCGGAGGATGCCAAGGCGCATCTGCTTGGATTTGCCAAGCGGCACAACATTTCCATCGACTATATGAACGGGCAGATCGACGGCGTTCATGCGAAGAAATACCTCAAGGACTATCAGGCGCACCCCGAGCAGATGGCGCGCTATGGCTATACGCATGTGTCCTATCTCACACGTCAGCAAACATCCGAGGCCATCGGCACGCAGCGCTATCTTGGCGGCGTCCGCGACACGGGGACGGGTCATATTCATCCGCTGAAACTGTTGGTTGGAACAGGACAGGCAGCAGCGCTGGCCGGAGCCAAGATCCACGAGAACACCAAAGTCAAATCGCTCAAGACGAATGGCGGCAAGGTCATTGCCACGACGAGAACCGGGACGGTGACGGCGGGCAAGGCGTTGCTTGCCGTAAACGCTTATGGCGGCAAGATCGAACCGGTTTCGGCCGCGCACGTGATGCCCATCGGGTCATTCATCGGCGCGACGGAACCGCTGGGCAAAAATTCGCCCGTGATCCCGGGCGGCGAGAGCGTTTCGGATTCGCGCTTTGTGGTGCGCTATTTCCGCAAGACGCGCGATGGGCGGCTGCTGTTCGGCGGGCGGGAAATCTACACCGCCAATTCACCTCGGGAAATCGAGCGCGGGGTGCGCAAGCAGGTGAGCGAAATCTATCCGGCGCTGGCCGATGTGAAATTCACGCATGTCTGGGGCGGCTATGTCGGCATCACCATGCCGCGCCATCCGTTTGTGCGTGAGGTCATGCCTAACGTGACCAGCATCGGCGGGTTTTCCGGCCATGGCGTGATGCTGTCGAATTACACCGGGCGCCTCTATGCCGAGACACTGACCGGCAATGACGACAAACTACGCCTGCTGCGTGACCTCAAAATCCCGCCCTTCCCCGGCGGCCGCACGTTCCGAGCGCCGCTGTTGTTTCTGGCGTTGAACTGGTATGCGCTGAGGGACCGGTTTTAGTGTCTGGCCCAAAACTCGCTGCAACGGGTGAAATGATGCGTTTTTCGAGAACCGGAGCGGAGCATACTTCTGTATGTGAGCACCGGAAGCGCAGAAAAGTGCATCAGTTGGCCGTTGCAGTAAAGTTTTCGGTCAGACATTTAGCGCTTTGCCGCCGCGAGCCACAGCGCATCTAGCTTGCGCAATTCTTCTGCGTCGAACTTGTCCAACTCGTCCCAATAGCGTCCAGACGCCGACATGTAGCCGAGTTCAGCCTCGCGGCTTCGTGCTTCATTGACTTTGGTCTGATCAATTGATTGGCCGAGTTTTGACAGATGCCTTGCAACGGCTTGTTTGTCCCAGCGGGCAATCTGATCGACCGTATGGTTCGGGAAGACCAACCGTGACTGTTTCTGCGCGGAGAGATTGACGGTCAGACACCCTTCGCCAGCAGCAAGGAACATCAGTCTTGCGGATTTGGCTTCAAGGCTTTGCAGGGTGATGTCATCGCGCAGCGGGTCGGCTGTGCCTTTGCCATAAAAGTGGGTGAGGCCTTTGCTGTAATTCATGTCGCAGCCGTAAAAGGCGAGAACGTCCGGCTTAAGCGCGCCGAGCGCCCAGTAGCCCGCCGTGTAAGCCATGGTGCCGCCGGCATAGACAAAGCCGCCAAAGGCGTTTTGGACCGGGACATAGTCTGCCGCTGTTACAACGGTCTGCGAGCGAATATCGATGTTTTGCGGATGCCGTTCTGCCGGAAAATCCTCCGGATGGATCAGATAATCCCAATCCGGACGCACCTGCCAAGCATTGTTGATGGCAACAATGGATGAAAAGGCATCACGCGGGAAACCTGCCGCGTCCATCGCATCAGGGCCGCTGCCGAGGATGAGCGTGATGCTCGGCTTGTTATTTCCTGATGTCACCAAACGCTCCTTTATATTGAGAGCGGGAACATGGTGCATTGCAGCGAAGCGTCAAGGGAAATTGGCAGTGCAAAAACAAAGCACCCGCCAGTTGGCGGGTGCGGATGGGTAAGGCGCTTGGCCTTTATGGGAGGCTTTTCAGCCGGAACTGTTACTGCGCGGCCTTACGGGCGGCTTCGCGGATGTTTGCGCGAACGAGACCCATGTCGGCGAGGCTGCGGTTCGACAGGCCGTTGAGTTCGGCAACTGTGTTCCGGTAATTGCGCCAGTTCTTGTACGAGGTCATCATGTTCATTTTGTTTCTCCTTTCGAGAAGCTACCGGTCTCTTCTTTGTTTGACCGATGACCAAAAGATAGTTGAAAGCGCTTTCGATTTGTAGAGCAGATATTGCAGTGCAGCAATGCGCTAGATGCATTGGTTAACGGGGAGTTATGCGAATTCTAGCCCCCCCCCTGCGGGAAAGGCTGGCGTCATGCCCGCCGCACAATCACGCTCCCCGCGGAATACCCCGCCCCAAACGAGCAGATCACGCCGAGATCACCCGTCTTAAAATCATCCGAGTATTTCGAAAACGCGACAATTGACCCTGCAGAGGACGTGTTGGCGTAATCCTGCAAAATATTCGGCTGTTCGTGCGGCTCGGGCGTGCGCCCCAGTACCTTCGCCCCGATGAAGTCGTTCATGCCCTTGTTGGCCTGATGCAGCCATAGGCGGGAGAGTTGGTCAGGCTTGATGCCATTGTCGGCGAGGTGGGTCAGGATCAGCTCCGCGACCATCGGCACCACCTGCTTGAAGACCTTGCGGCCCTCCTGGCGGAACAGCATGTCGCGGCGATCTGCCATGTGGCCTTCGCGGGTGCGGCGCAGGAAGCCGTTGTTGTTGCGAATGTTGTTGGAGAATTCAGTGATGAGACGCGTCGATATGATTTCGAACTGGTGGCTGGAAGTCGCCAGATCGGCGCGTTCCACAATGATCGCGGTGCAAACATCGCCGAAGATGAAGTGGCAGTCGCGGTCGCGCCACTCCAAATGCGCCGAGCAGATTTCCGGGTTGACGATCAGGATCGCCCGCGCCGAGCCCGCCCGCACCATGTCGGCGGCGGTCTGGATCGCGAACGTCGCTGACGAGCAGGCGACATTCATGTCAAAGCCGAAGCCCTTGATGCCGAGCGCTTGCTGCACCTCGATGGCGATGGCCGGATAGGCGCGCTCATGATTTGACGCGGCACAGATGACGCCGTCAATGTCGGCCGAGGTCTTGCCGGCCTTGGCGAGCGCATCGCCTGCCGCACTGACCGCCATTTCGGCCATCACGGAGATCTCGTCGTCGCTCCGTGCAGGCAGCACGGGATGCATGATTTCCGGGTTGAGGACGCCGGACTTGTTGAGCACATAGCGCCGCTCAATGCCTGACGCCTTGAAAATGAATTCCTCGGAAGACATGCCTATCGGCTCTGCCTCGCCAGCGGCGATTGTGGCCGCATTTCGGACGTTCTCACTCTCCGCCCACGCGTTGAATGCGACAACCAGCTCTGCATTGGAAATGGAAAGTTCGGGCGTAAACACCCCTGTCGCGCTGATAACGGCTTTTTCCACACCAAACTCCGCAGGGAATCGAACCAAAGGGTACTAATCTGGCGCGAAACTAGGCTGAATTCCTTAAAATGTCACATGCGGCAGATATCACTATTTATGCAACATTCAGTTGGCTGCTTTGGTCCCCATCGAGGGCGTCGATTGATTTCGTTACGAAAAACCCGGGTGGGCAGGTGCACCCAACCTTAAAGAAAATCGATATAGAGCGCAGCCATTGAAAACCAGTGTGGTCCAGGCGCAGGCGCTCGAAGTAAGCTAAGGATACCAACGCTCGGAGGGCCTTTGGCAATGTACAGTCGTTTTTTCGCCGCGGTGCTTTTCACAGGCCTCCTGCAAACCGTCGCCGATGCTGGTGGAGTTCCCGCGATCCCGTTTGTCGACGGACGCTGGCATGGGGGTGTCAAAAGCGGCCCAAACAGTTCGGATTTTGAAGAATGTTGGGCAAGCACGAAATTTGACGATGGCACAATGTTCACGCTCACAAAACGAAGAGACGGGAGTTGGAATCTGCAATTGTCCAATCCCGGTTGGCGGCTGCCACATTCGCGCCGATACGCGATGGTTGCGCTGGTTGATTTCTATCCCCGGCTTCGAATCACGGCCGATGCAAGGGACCAGACACTTCTGGAGATCGCCGACCTCGATCATATTTCCCTGTTGGGGCTTATCGAGAATGGTCACACAATCGATCTAGCGTCTGACGGCTTCAATGAAAAGTATGAGCTTGAAGGCAGCGCCAAGATTATCGAGAGGATTCAAAACTGCTTCGATCAGTTGGTTGGCGAAATACCAGCGAGGGTCAACCAGCCAGGAAAATAGTCCCTTGCTCGCCAATTGACGGAATTGGCACAAAATGACCAAGTGAAACTTGCAGCCAATCAAGTATCCAAGATAATCAAGGCCTGTCGTTCCATCCGACTCGCTACCATCTGCCCCGAGCGCACATAAATCACCACAATCAGCACATATTTCAGGTCTAGCCAATTTCAATCGATTAGATTAAACCTGAATCCGACCATTCCAGAAAGAACAGGACATTTCGATGACCAGTCAGATCATCCCCGTTGAGCCGTTCGACTGCATTGTTTTCGGCGGCACCGGCGATCTTGCGGAACGCAAGCTGATTCCGGCGCTCTATCAGCGGCAGGTGGCGGGGCAGCTTTCCGACCCGACTCGCATTCTCGGCGCATCGCGGGCGCAGATGAGCACCGATGATTTCCGCAATTTCGCCCGCGCGGCGATCAACGAGTTCGTCAAGCCGGCGGAACGAATTGACGCGGAAATCGAAACCTTTCTGCAGCGGCTGTTTTACATCTCCGTCGATGCCAAGGCTGACACGGGCTGGCACGAACTTTCGGCCTTCTTCGCCGACGCGCCTGAAACTCGTGTGCGCGCCTTCTATCTCGCCGTGGCCCCTGCCCTGTTCGGCGACATTGCCGACAAGCTGAAGCAGAACGGGCTGATCAACGCCAAGTCGCGCATCATTGTCGAAAAGCCGCTCGGGCGCGATCTGGACTCCGCCAAGAAGCTCAACGACATCATCGGCAATGATTTTGCCGAACATCAGGTGTTCCGCATCGACCATTATCTTGGCAAGGAAACCGTGCAGAACCTGATGGCGCTGCGGTTTGCCAATTCGCTTTACGAGCCGCTGTGGAACTCTGCCCACATCGACCATGTGCAGATCACCGTTGCCGAATCCGTCGGGCTTGAGGGCCGCGTCGGTTATTACAACACTGCCGGAGCGCTGCGCGACATGGTGCAGAACCATCTGTTGCAACTGCTCTGCCTTGTTGCCATGGAAGCGCCGTCGTCGATGGATGCGAATGCCGTGCGCGATGAGAAGCTGAAAGTGTTGCGCTCGCTCAAGCCCATCACCGCCGCCAATGCCGGGCAGATGACCGTTCGCGGGCAGTATCGCGCTGGCGCTTCGGATTCGGGCGCTGTCACCGGCTACCAGGAAGAGCTTGGCTCGCCGTCCAACACCGAAACATTCGTTGCCATCAAGGCGGAAATCAGCAACTGGCGCTGGGCGGGCGTGCCGTTTTATCTGCGCACCGGCAAGCGGCTGGCGGGGCGGATGTCGGAGATCGTCATCTCGTTCAAGCAGGTGCCGCATTCGATTTTCTCGGAGTCCGCCGGTCAGGTGTTCCGCAACGAATTGGTCTTGCGCTTGCAGCCGAACGAGGGCGTCAAGCAGTGGATCATGATCAAGGATCCGGGTCCCGGCGGCATGCGTCTCAAGCATGTGCCGCTCGACATGACCTTTGCCGATGCGTTTCAGGTGCGCAATCCTGATGCTTACGAGCGGCTGATCATGGACGTGGTGCGCGGCAACCAGACCCTTTTCATGCGCCGCGACGAGGTCGAGGCCGCATGGACGTGGGTCGATCCGATCCTCAAGGCGTGGGAAGAGACCGCGCAACCGGCTCAAGGCTATACGTCCGGCACATGGGGTCCGTCGTCGGCCATCGCGCTGATTGAGCGCGACGGGCGCACCTGGCACGAGGAAGACGCCTGATGCCGGTCAAGCGGCAGGAGTTCGCCAGCGCCGATGCTCTGGCTGAGGGGCTGGCGGATGCCGTTGCGGCAAATCTGGCCAACGGCATACGCAGCCGCGGCATGGGCGTTCTTGCCGTTTCAGGCGGCTCCACGCCGAAGCGGTTTTTCAAGGCGCTCTCAACGCGCAAACTCGACTGGAAGAACGTGATCGTCACGCTGGTTGATGAGCGCTGGGTGGATTCATCGTCCGAGCGCTCCAATGCCAGACTGGTGAACGACAATCTGCTTGTGAACGAAGCCCGTGATGCCGTGTTTGTCTCGCTCTGGTCCGGCGGCGAGCGGCCTGACACTGAAGCCATCAAGCGGACAAACGCGGCGCTGAAGGGCCTCGCCTCGCCGTTTGACGCAGTCATTCTCGGCATGGGCAACGACGGGCACACGGCCTCGTTTTTCCCCGGCGGCGACACGCTGCAAGAAGCTCTAACCTCCAAGGGCCCGGCGATTGCGCTCAATGCACAAGGCGCGGGCGAGCCGCGGGTCACCTTGACCTTGCCGGTGCTCTTGAGCACGCGTTCGCTTTATCTTCACATTGAGGGTGCAGAGAAGGCGGCGACGCTGGAAGCTGCGCTCGGTGACGGGCCTGTCGAAGACATGCCGATCCGCGCCGTTCTCAGACAGGCGCACACGCCGGTTCTGGTCTATCATACGTAATCAAACGCCAACGGAGTAAGACCGATGAGCGCCAACGCTACCATTCTTGCCGTCACAAACCGTATTCGCGAACGCTCGAAGCCGACACGCGAGGCTTATCTTGCCCGGGTGCGCGCCGCAGCCTCGAACAAGCCGAACCGCGCGACGCTCGGCTGCGCCAATCTCGCTCATGGCTTTGCCGTGTGCAGCCCGGGCGACAAGCTGGCGCTGGCAGGCGATATCGTGCCGAACCTTGGCATCATAACCTCCTACAATGACATGCTGTCGGCGCATCAGCCGTTCGAGACGTTTCCGGCAATCATAAAGGAAGCGGCCAAACAGGTTGGCGGCGTGGCACAGGTTGCGGGCGGGGTTCCGGCGATGTGCGACGGCGTTACGCAGGGGCGCGCAGGCATGGAACTGTCGCTGTTCTCGCGCGATGTCATCGCCATGGCAACCGCCATTGGCCTCAGCCACGACATGTTCGATGCTGCGGTCTATTTGGGCGTCTGCGACAAGATCGTGCCGGGTCTCATCATCGCTGCGCTTACGTTCGGCCATTTGCCCGCGATTTTTGTGCCTGCGGGGCCGATGACCACGGGCCTCGCCAATGATGAAAAGTCCAAGGTCCGCCAGCTGTTCACTGAAGGCAAGGTCGGGCGGGCCGAGCTTCTCGAAGCCGAGTCCAAGGCCTATCATGGCCCCGGCACTTGCACATTCTACGGCACAGCCAACTCGAACCAGATGCTGATGGAAATCATGGGGCTGCATCTGCCGGGCGCATCGTTCATCAATCCCGGCACGCCGCTGCGCGATGCGTTGACGCGCGAGGCGGCCAAGCGGGCGCTGGCGATCACGGCGCTCGGCAATGAATACACGCCGGTTGGCGAAATGATTGACGAGCGTTCATTCGTCAACGGCATCATCGGCTTGCATGCCACCGGCGGCTCGACGAACCATGCCATCCATCTGGTGGCAATGGCGGCTGCGGCGGGGATCAAACTGACATGGCAGGATCTCTCGGACATTTCCGATGTCACGCCACTGCTTGCGCGCATTTACCCCAACGGCCTTGCCGATGTGAACCATTTCAATGCAGCAGGCGGCATGGGCTTCCTGATCCGCGAGTTGTTGGACTCAGGCCATCTGCATGAGGATGTCGGCACGGTCTGGGGCGAGGGCCTGCGCCCTTACGCCATCGAAGCAAAGCTTGATGAAAAAGGCGCGGTGCACCGCGTTCCCGCGCCCGCCGTCTCAGGCGATGAGAAGGTGCTGGCCCCCGCCCCGAAAGCGTTCCAGAAGTCCGGCGGGCTTAAAGTTCTTTCCGGCAATCTCGGCCATGCGGTTATCAAGACGTCGGCTGTCAAACCCGACCGGCATGTCATTGAAGCGCCCGCCGTCGTGTTCGAAAGCCAGGAAGCGCTGCATGCGGCGTTCAAGGCGCATGAACTTGACCGGGATTTTGTGGCGGTCGTGCGCTTCCAGGGGCCAAAGTCCAACGGCATGCCGGAGCTGCACAAGCTGATGCCGCCGCTTGGCATTTTGCAAGACCGCGGCCACCGCGTCGCGCTGGTGACGGACGGCCGCCTTTCCGGTGCCTCGGGCAAAGTCCCCGCTGCGATCCACGTTACGCCCGAAGCCCTCGACGGCGGCATGATCGGGCGGGTGCAGACCGGAGATATTGTCAGGCTGGATGGTGTGGCCGGCACGCTGGAGGTTATGGTTCCAATTGGCACGCTCGCGGCCCGTCCTGCGGCTGTGGCTGACCT
The DNA here is from genome assembly GCA_031423755.1 of Phyllobacteriaceae bacterium. Classification (GTDB taxonomy): domain Bacteria; phylum Pseudomonadota; class Alphaproteobacteria; order Rhizobiales; family Rhizobiaceae; genus JANMEX01. Next base: position 17,650 of record JANPGC010000117.1, read on the forward strand.
GTCCGGCAACTCGCATGGCACAGGCCGGGAATTGTTTGCCATGTTCCGGAATTTGGCAAGCCGGGCAGATCAAGGCGCGAGCCCGTTCTGACTTTAGTGTTATGGCAATTCGCGGAATTTGCGCGTGGCTCCCCTCATCTGCCTGTCGGCATCTTCTCCCCACAAAAAATGCGGGGAGAAGACAGACGCCCGCAAAGTAACGTGATTAGCCGTCTTCTCCCCATGTCTTCCATGGGGAGAAGATGCCGACAGGCAGATGAGGGGAGCTTGGCAGCAAAATCCCCGTTTGCAGCCTGCAAAACAACCCTTCGCCGCAGCATTGCCAACCGGCTTAGTCCACCATAATCTGAACTTGGTGGGGCTTTCCGGCATCGGTCTGGCGGAGGGATTTTTCATGCTTGGCAACATATCTGTTCACCACGTTCTGTCTTTTTTGGCAAAGGCGGCTCGCCCGCTTGCCCTCTTGCTCGGCCTTTGCGCCGTCACCCCGTCCATGGCACAGGATGATGGCGACGCTGCCACCGGCAAAAAGATGGAGGCGGCGATAGCGTGCCTCAACCGCTTGTCTGAGCGGGCACTAGATTCCCGCAGCCGCTATATCGATTGGGCTGGCGACAAGCCTCAGATGAAAAAGAAGCCGCGCAATGTGCTCGGGCTTTACACGATCTATGAAACCGATGACTGCGCCAAGGGCGTCTCGGAAGCCGCTTCCGCTACGCCGAACAATCCCCCGCTTGAAGAGGCCAGCGCCGGCTTTGTAAAATCAGTTCAAACATTGGAGCCGCTCCTGAAAGAAGCGGACGACTATTACGAGCAGGAAAATTACAAGGACGACAAATTTGCCAAGGGCAAGGAGATGCACGGCAAGCTGCTTGCGGCATGGGATGATTTCCGCGCGGCGGATCGCAAGCTGCGCGGTGTCGTGCAGGACATCAGCGATGTGCGACAGACGGCAGAACTGGCCCGCGTCGAAAAGGAAGAGGGCCGCTCGGCAAAATTCCACACGATGAGCACGTTCCTCAGCGCCAAGGCTTTGGTGCGCGCGGAGGCCTCGGTGGACATGGACAAGATGGATCTGGCCAAAGTGACCGGGTTGTTGTCGGCGTACGAAAAGTCCATCAACGAGCTTGAGGAATTTGCCGCAGGCCCGCAAGGCGGCAGGATAGACTCTTTCTACGTCAACAGCGCCAAGGACGTGCTGGTCAGCGCCAAAGGCCTGATGCGCCGCGTGCGCGACAAAACCGGGTTTGACGAAGGCGAGAAGATGATGATGAGCCAGCCGGGCGCCGGATGGATGGTCGAGGGCTCGCAACCACGGCTGATCCGGGATTTCAATCAGCTGGTGGATAATTATAACCGGATGTGAGGGGTTGCCGGGCATGCAAGAACGCTGAGCACGGCGGGTTGTGAGCTTGCCCGGCGACTTGCCTTATGATCCACGCTCCTGACAGGTTCTGATCAAATGGCATGCTAACCCAAATGGGTAAGTGTCACATGCTGTTCAAGGAAAGCGCATGTCATCCAATCATTCAGACTTCAACTTCCTCCATGGGACATGGACCGTCCGTCACCGCCGATTGACTGAACGTCTCAAGGGCAGCGACATCTGGGAGGAGTTCGACGGTACCAGCACCACCAGTCCTGTGATGTGCGGGTTTGGAAACGTCGAAGACAATGTTCTCGATTTGCCGGACGGCGCCTATAAAGCGGTCGCGCTGCGCTCTTTCGACGCCGAGATGGGGCTTTGGGCAATCTGGTGGCTGGACGGACGGCATCCGCACAGGCTCGACGTGCCGGTTGTCGGGCAGTTTACGGACGGGATCGGCATTTTCCTTGCCGATGACATGTATGAAGCCCGGCCAATCAAGGTCCGTTTCCGCTGGTCGCATGAAGCGTCGGACACATGCCAATGGCAGCAGGCGTTTTACGATGATGGCGGCGAAACGTGGGAGACCAATTGGGTGATGGATTTTACGAGAATGTTCTGACGAGTGGTCTTGGGATGTTTGTCGGCCAGTTGAGCGGATCAGAAAAATGTGTAAGTAAAACGCTCGAGCGCAGGACGTGCTTTCCAAATTCTCTAGGAGCTCGTCATGTCTGACCACGAAGATCCATGGGTTTCCAAGAAGCTTTTTGTGCTGACGGGTCATGCTGCATCCGCAGTCGATGAGCGAAAGCTGGCGATAACATGGATCGAACAGGCTGCTCTTTCTCCAAACTGGATTGAACCAGACACAAGGTGGCCAAGAGTAGAACGCCGTGTCCGTGCCATCCCAGAACATGGAAATAGAATCTTGCGCGTGGTATGCGTGGAAACCGACGAAGAAATCCGTATAATCACTGCATTCTTTGATCGAAAAGCGAAGCGATTTCGATGAAGCCAAAAGTCACATATGATGCCGATGTCAACGCCGCCTATTTCCGTCTTTCGAGCACAGACGTGTTCGAGAGCGAAGAGGTATCGCCGGATGTCGTTTTCGACTTCGACACGGAAGGCCATATCGTGGGCATCGAGCTTCTCAACGCGCGGGATCAGTTGACCGCAGACATGCTTGTCGAGGCGGCTTAGAGCCAAAGCTCATCGTTTTCTTGCGGGCCAATGACCAAAGCGGCCTACCCCGCAGCATTGATCTCAATCACATGCAAATCCGGGTCGATCAGATAGGCTTGTGGAAAGCCTGCCAAGCCTGTTCGCTTTACCGCCACGCGTTTCGTGTCGCCATCTTCCAAGTCTTCGCGATAGCCCTTTGTCGCCAATTCCGCCATCGCAGCCTCAAAATCAGGAACCCGCAAGGCGAAGTGGACGTCATTGTTGTCAATGCTGCTCTTGCCCCGGAATGTGCCGTTCGCATTGTCAACCAGATGGACCTGCGATGTCCCTGCCGCGAGCCAGACGCCCGGTATATCGAATGGCGGACGCTTGATGGGCTGCATGCCGAGAACGTCGCGGTAAAAGGCAGCGGAGCGGTCAAGGTCAGCCGTCACAATGGACACGTGGTGAAGAAACATATCCATCGCGTGCCTCCGCATGAATGGTTTTCGATTGAATATGCATAGCCGAATTTGTCACCGGTGACAATTTTGGTCTAAAGAGCAGAATTTTTATCCACACTACTCCACGCCCCATTAAGCTGCGGCCAGTTTGTTCACTGACAGGAAACGCGCCCCTTGGACTGGCCCCTCGCCATAGACCGCAACCGGAAAGCCCTCAGCCCAATCATTGCGGCGCTGTTTGCTTTGGTGAGCGCGGCGATGGGCGGCAAGGCGCTGACGTTGCCGCGCCATGTCCATGCCGCCGTGATGCTCGTCTTGCGTCCCGCCGAATCCGCCGTGCGGCGGCTGATCGTCATGGCCGCGCGCGGTCTGGTGTTGAAGCCGCGCGCCTCGCGCCCCCTCCCTGCTGGCCTCGCCGGATTCGCCTCCGACAACGCATCGAAAACCCCGTCCTTCTGCCTGTTCGATCCACTGAAGACATTTTCGCTCGACGATTATGACAACAATGCCCTGCCGCGTTTCAGCTTCCACAGCGGCGATGATGCAGAAGTTCAGTGGCCGCAAAGTGTGCCACAAGATGAACCCGTCAACGCCGCGCTGCTTTTCACCCGCCTGCGCGCCATCCGATCCGCCCTCAACGACCTGCCCCGCCAAGCCAAGCGCCTCGCGCGCTGGCAGGCGCGTCGGGACTTGTTGCTCAAGACCAGACGCCGCACCCGCATCTCCATCTTCCGCCCCGGCTTGCCGCCCGGCTGGCGGCAGCGGCCAATCCATGAGATCGACGATGTGCTGAAGGAGTGCCACGGGCTGGCGCTTTATGCGCAAAACAGCCCGGATACAGGGTGAACCCGCAAACACAACATCCAAGCTCCGTCTTTTCGGGGCCGTGCGCGCGGCATTCGCAAGTTGCTGCCGTGCAGGCGCTCAGGCCGCCGCGTTGATCTCAACGACATGCCTATCCGGGTCCAACAGATAGATTTGCGGGAAGCCGACCGGGCTTTTCCGCTTGACCACCATCCGCTTCATTTCATCATCGCCCGCTTCCTCGTGGTAACCCTTGTCAACGAGCTCCTGCACCGTAGCCTCAAAATCGGCAACTCGCAGGGCGTAATGAACGTCAAGATTGTCAATAACACCCTCGTGGCGGAACGTGCCGCCGGCATATTCTATCAAGTGGATCTGCGAAGGCCCCGTCTCGAGCCATGCGCCGGGATGAGCCAAGGAGGGACGATTGAGCTCTCTCAACCCCAGCGTATCGCGGTAAAACGCCAAAGCGCGCGGCAGATTCGACGTAGCCAGAGACACATGATGAACGAATGCTTCCATGATTTCCCCCTCAACTTGCTTGCCAACGCAGGTTGATCATATCATGGAACGCAATCACCGACAAAGCAGATGCCGCTCAATAAGCCGTCCGTCTCTCATCACTCGGCGATCTGCCAAACTGCTGCCGGTAGCTCTGAGCGAAATACGAATGCGAGCCAAACCCAGTCGAAAGCGCGACTTCCAATATCGGCTGGTTGGTCTGACGCAGCAGTTCGCGTGCGCGTTCGAGGCGAAGGCCCATGTAGTAGCGGCCAGGAGTCATGTTCAGATGTTTGAGGAACAGTCGCTCGACCTGACGGACCGAGAGTTTGACGGTTTTGGCAAGCTGCCCCGCCGTCATCGGCTCTTCCAGATGATCGGCCATCAGTTCGACCACTTTGCGCAGCTTTTCGGAGCGGCCCGACAGGTCGCGCTCGCGGCCGATACGCTGGCGGTCGGCGCCGGTGCGGATGCGCTCGTGCTGGATCTGGTTGGCAACTTCGGCGGAGACATGCGCTCCCAGATCAAGGCGGATGATTTCGAGCATCAAGTCGATGGCCGTGGTGCCACCGGCGCAGGTGTAGCGCTTGCGGTCGATCTCGAAGACATTGCCAGTGCATTCGACATTGGGGAATCGGTCGACGAACGCGGCGCGGTTTTCCCAATGCAGCGTGCAGCGGTAGCCGTCGAGTTGGCCTGCTTCGGCCAAAAGGATCGTGCCGAGCACAATGCCGCCAAGCCCCGCGCCGCGGCGGCCTTGGGCGCGGATGGCGGAGAGGATTTTCGGTTTGTCGGGCAGGTCGAGAAAACCCGAGGCGCAGACGAAAAGTATATCCGACTGCGGCAGCGTCACCAGAGAGTGGTCGGGCTTGAGCGCTATGCCGTTCGAGCCGCTCACCAGATCGCCAGTGACTGTAACGGTATGCCATCTGTAAAAATCGCGGCCGGAAATGCGATTGGCAATCCGCATCGCGTCAACCGCTGCCGCGAAGGAGAACATGCCGAACTTGTCAGCGAGCAAAAAGGAAATGGTGCGGCCTTCGCCGAATGGGTCGGACATGGGCCATCTCTAGCCGATCATTGGCTTTTCGCAATCCTGTGCGTTCGACACGCAGACAAGAAAAGCGACATGGTGTTTGTGCTGCGTCGTTTATTTAAAAACGTGGCGCTGCCTTTCCTGCGACGCGGTAGGCAGAGACGACGGTGTTGGCCATGAGCATGGCGATGGTCATCGGGCCGACGCCGCCGGGCACGGGCGTGATTGCGCCCGCTGCCCTTTCGGCACCCGCAAATTCGACATCGCCGACCAAACGTGTTTTGCCCTCGCCCTTCTCCGGTGCGGGGATGCGATTGATGCCGACGTCGATCACCGTTGCGCCGGGCTTGACCCAGTCGCCCTTGACCATCTCCGGGCGGCCAACGGCAGCCACCAGAATGTCAGCAGTGCGGCAAAGGCCCGGCAGATCAGCGGTCTTGGAATGGGCAATCGTCACAGTCGCATTGGCCAGCAGCAAAAGGTTTGCCATCGGCTTGCCGACAATGTTGGAGCGCCCGACAACAACGGCGTTCAGCCCCGAAAGATCGCGGCCACGCGCGCGCTCGATCAACAGCATCGAGCCGGCGGGCGTGCAGGGAACAAATGCCGAGTCGACTTCACCCGCGCCGAGCTTGCCGACGTTGATAAAGTGGAAGCCGTCGACATCCTTGTCCGGCGCGATCGCCTGGATGACTTTGCCGGTGTCGATGTGTTTTGGCAGCGGCAATTGGACCAGAATACCGTGGATCGCATCATCGGCATTGAGCTTGCCGATCAGCGTCAGCAAGTCGGATTCGGACGTTGTATCCGGCAGCGAGTGCTGCACCGAATGGAAATGGCATTCCTTGGCCTTCTTGCTTTTGGAAGCGACATAGACCTGACTGGCCGGATCTTCGCCAACGATCACGACGGCGATGCCGGGTGTCACGCCGGTGTCGGCAATCAGTTTGGCGGACGCCGCCTTGACCTTTGCGACGACATCTTCGGCAACGGCTTTTCCGTCAATCAGGGTGGCCATGGGTTTGAACTCCGGCTTGAAATGAGGCTGGCGCACTGAAAGGCAAAGCTTGCGGAAAAACATGCCTCAAAGCGACGTTCCCGCGCCTATTTTCCTAAAGGGGTCTTGGTCAAGCCGGATTCTGAATGAATAAGCTCAATGTCTGGATTTCGTATCAAATCACTCATGCAGACCGGCGACGGCGGGCAATGTCCAGCAATTCCGCGCGAAGGTCATTCAGGCTGCCTTGAATATCATCCGGACGCGACGTTGACTGATACACCGGCTGTGCCGGCTGCGGCATTGACTGGGCCTGCGGCTGCGCCGAAGGCGCTGTCATTTGATGCAGCTGAACGGGTGCAGGAGCTTGCTCGGCGGGTTGAACGTATTGCGGCACCGGGATTGGCTGCGGCTGCATTGGCATTGGTATAAATTGCTGGATTGGCTGCATCTGCAGCGGATACGCGTGCATCATGGGCTGTTGAACAACCTGCTGCATCGCAAAAGGATGCAAATATTGCGACGGGGCGAACCCTGGCATTGGCTGCGGCACAATGAAATGCGGCGCTTGCAGTGGTTGCGCAAATGCTTGCTGCATCGCCGGATGCGGCGCAAATGGCATTGGCTGCTGCATGACCGGCTGTGGCGCAAATTGCTGGGTGGGCGGCTGAATGAATGTCTGCGGGACCACTTGTGGTGCAAACGGATATGCCTGAGGTGGTTGCGGCACGGGCTGTTGCATTACTGGCTGCAGAGCCGTCGGCTGTTGCATCACCGGCTGTGCGGCTGCTGGCTGCTGCATCACTGGCTGCGCAGAAACTTCAGGCTGCGGTTGCCAGTTCATGGCGGCCAGTGGCGCTGCCTTCGGCGTGATGCTCCAATCCGGCGATGGTTCGCCTTTCCCCGTAAACACTTTGGCGATGGGGCGACGGGATGAGCTGCCACTTTGGGGGGCGTTCGGCGAAGATGGCAATGGGGCACCATCGCCGGATGCAAACCGCGCCTTCAGCGCGTTGAACATGCCTATGGCAACGGCAAGTCCAAGCCCGGCGACGAACCCAGCTATCGCGCCGCCGACAACGATGAGTTTTCGTGAAGCACCCTCTGGCGTATCGGCGGGGCGGGCCTCGCTGATTTTCTGGACATTGTTGGCGTTGATGTTGCCCTGCTCGCCGGTTTCCCGGGCGCGCAGCAGATATTGTTCGTAGACTGTGCGAGCTGTCACCGCTTCGCGCTCTAGCTCACGCAACTGAACCTGCGCTTCGCCGGAACTGCCCTGCTCCACCTTGAGACGCGCCAGCCGTCCGGCAAGCTGCTGTTCGGTCTCCACCGCGCGCTTGAGATCGGTCTGGAGCGACTGGCGGATGCGGTTGATCTCGGCATTGATCGCCCCGGAAAGGCTCGCGAGGGCCTTGTCGGCTTGTTGCAAATCAGGATGCATTGGCCCGAGTTTTACAGACAGTCCGTCACGATTTTGTTTGGCGGCGACATATTGAGCGCGCAGGGCAGTCAAGCCATTGGAGGCCACTTCTTCCGGCAAGCTGCCAGAGGCGACCGCATCTACGGTCACAGACTTGGCTGACTGTGCCCGCGAGTTCAGCGTGATTGTGTTCGAACGCGCGGCGGTGAGCTGGTCGTTGACACGCAGGATTTCCTCATCCTCGATCAGCCGCCCTTGAGCGCCGAAGAGATCATTTTGCGACCTGAAGGCTTCCACCTTGCTCTCGGCGTCTTCCACCTTCGCCTTGAGGCTTTCAAGCCGTGATCCCAATTCGCCCGAGGTGCGCTTGGCCAGATCGGAGCGGGTTTCAGCTTGCTCGTCCAGATAGATGTCAACGATGGTGTTGGCGATCAACGCCGCTTTTTCCGGGTCCTCGCTGTAGGCGCCGACATTGACCACAAATGTCTTCGGGCTTCGCTCGGCCGACATGTGTTCGGCAAGATATTTCAGGGCGCTGCCGTCGAAATCTTCAACTTTGCTGCTTGAAAGCAAGTCGAAGAAACTGCCGAGAGCGCCTTGCTTTGATCCGTTGAACTCAGGGTCATTGGCCAGTTTGAGCTTCGATGCGACTTTTTCCAACACCCTTGGCGAGCGCATAAGGCTGACCTGGCTGTCAACAATGGCGAGCGCCGCTTCTGACAGGAAGACATCCGGGTTCAGATCATTTTCGATGACTTTGTAGTTGCGCGGGTCGATGACGACCGTCGCCGACGAAAAATAGAGATGCGGCGTGTTCAACGCGATGTAAGTGCCTGCCAAACCGCCGAGCATGGTGGTCGCGGCGATCAGTGCACGCCAATTACGCACCGAGCGGAACACATAGATCGGATCGATCAGCGGTGCGGCGTCCTCACCTTCTGTGACACCTGCGAAGTCCCGGTGAACCCCGGCTGAATGGCCCTGATTCTGTGCTGCGCCGTCATAAGTCGTTTTGGCATAGTGAGACCTTGAGCCATCTGTCTGCTGCGTATCCTGCGCCGAACGCCTCGAATTGTGTTCTTTCTCTGCTTCAGCGTGCTGGCGAGCCTCTGAAGCTGCCGCCTCCATCTCGAGGGCAAACCGTTCGGCCTGGGCGCGTTCTTCCTGCTCAGCGATCGCCTGCCGCGCGCTGATGGCGTCGATCTGGTCCAAGATTGAGGGTCCGGAAGGCTCCCGGCGCAACCGCGCGGCCCGATGGCGGCGGGCAGCATCGGTATCGCTGCCGACGGCGTTGAGTAACGATGGGCCATTCGCGTCCTTGTCTGCAGCGAGGCGCAGTTGCACCCTGCCGGCAGGCTTGCGCTGTGTGGCGTCGTCAAAAAACATCAAGCATTGCCTCGGTTGGGCGCACGGACGGTCGTCATGGTTAATGCACCCTAAAGAGCCGTGGTAAACAAAGGGTTGATTTGGCGGGGTTATTCCATTTTCTGCCGGTCAAACCCGCCATTAAGCAATCGCGACTATCGTGCGCACTCACGGACGGGACAATGTGACCAAAATAGTTGAGACAATCCGGGGCAATCTGGCCCATTTGCGTGATTATGGGGCGGCGCTTTCGGGCGCGGGCGGGCGCATTGTCATATCGCTGTTCTATTTTGTTGCGCTTGCCAATGCGCTGCCAGTTGCGGACTTCGGGCTGTTTGCCACCGCGTCAGCGACAGGCATCATGCTCAGCCGTATTATCGGCTTCGGCTTCACCTCGCCGCTTTACAGGATCGCAACGGTCAAGCCGAGGCTGATCGGCGTTTACGGCGCGGGTTATCTGCTCTTTGCCGCGCTGTCCGTTCCAGTGTTTCTTGCCGCCTCGGTAGCAGCATATCACATGTTCTTCGCTGCTGCGCTCCCTTACGGCACTTTTTTGTTGATTGTAACAACCGAGGCATTCCTGTGGCGGTCGATTGAGGTGATCGTCATTGCCAACAATGGCATGAACAGGTTCGGCAAGGCCTCGCTGCTCGTCATACTCGGCAGCCTGTTCCGCGCCATCGCCGCAATTGCTTTCGCGCTTATTGCCGTCAAGACAATCGGCAACTGGTCGCTCTGGTATGGCGCAGCAAATCTGGCCGGCCTGATTGTGGGGGTCTTGTTCTTCATGCCCCGCGCGCGCTTGCGTCTGGCGATGCCAGTGTACCGCCGCCATTTCGCCGACTCGCTTTCAGTGGCGGCAGCGGAAATGCTGTTTTATGTGCAGTCCGAGCTCGACAAATTGCTCGTTCTGGCTCTGGGCGGGGCGGAAGCTGCGGGCGTTTACGCCATCATTATGCGCCTTGTTGACCTCACCGCCGTTCCGATCCGCACCTTCAACATGATGCTGGTGCAAAGACTTATGCGCAGCGGCGATTTGCTGAATTCTGTCAAACGGCGCATCGGGCTCGAAACCGGGTTGTTTGTGGTCTCAACGCTTGGCATTACCGCCCTTGCAGGGTTCTTGCATTACTTCCCCCATGCGCTTGGCAAGAATGTCGCTCCCGTCACCGGGTTGTTGTTTTCAGTGCTGCTGGTTCCGGGCTTCCGCAATTTGGTCGAGTACCATGCAGAGCTCCTCTATGCCCGTCGGCAGACGGTGCTGCGAGCGATCAATCTTGCGCTGCTTGCGGCTTGCAAGGCAATGCTGCTGTCATTCATTTTCCTGCGCAGCAACGCCGAGGGCGGATGGCTTTACGATCTTGATTGGGGCTATGGCGTGATCTGGGCTGCTTCGCTTTTGCTGACTTATTCGGCCATGCGGCACAAGCACCGGATTTCATGAGGTGGCCTTCGACACCAAGTCGCGGACATAGGAGATGTCTGCTCCGAGGAAGGACTGTACGCCGATGGCAACCTGCTCCGGCTTCAACGCATCAACACGCGCTGCAAACTCCCTTGCCGTCGGCACCGGCGCGAACCAGAACACTTCGCAAAAGTCGCGCGTGTCGATAAAATGGCCGTCGAGCTTTTTCAGCACTTCGGCATACTGACCGTAAATTGTGCATTCAGAGAAGCGCCGCGACTTGCCAATGGCTTCGACCCAATGGCGGCCACTGACCTCTTCCATGCGACGGCACATGCCAACAATCCGGTCACGCCGCCAGGCGATGAGCGTCCCGACATAGCCATGCGGCGTGATTTCGCTTTCGGGTATGCCAAGCAAGGTTCCGGCGTTCGCCGCCCAGAGATGTTGATCGCCCGGCACTTTGCTTTTGAGTTCGTCATCGCGGCGGAAAAGCCGCAGATCATTGGCATGCCACAACGTTCCGCAGTCAAATGGGCGCAGGAATGCCACATCGGAATCGACATAGAAGAACGCATCTTCGCTCAGCGTTTCGGCAACGGCCATGCGGCGCAGTTGCTGCGCATGCCAGCCGCGCAAGGGCAGCGTGCGCAGCGACAGCCAAATGCGGCGTCTGCCAAGATAAAACGGATCGGGGAACGGCTTCAGCCAGCGCGGAAGCATGTCTCTTTCGTCGATCACCTTGCGGCGGGGCGTTTCCAGCGCCTTGAACAACGGCACGTCTGCGGTTTCGACGAGGATGTAATGGCAGGTATAGCCTGTCACATGCCGGTCAATTGTTTCACAAAGCAGGCGGCACCGCTCGAAATCCGGACCGAAACTTGCAGTCACAATCGATGTTGTGTGGTGAGGCTGGCCATGCATGGGGCTTAGCGGTCCTGCTTGGCAATATTGGCAATCAACGGCTCGCCGCCGCTGCGGGATGCCCCGGTCAGACGGCAGCGCAACACGCGCAGTATGAACAGCGGGTTGCCCATTATGTAGCGGCGCCACAGCCTGCGCGGTTCCTTCCACAGCCGGTAGATCCACTCGGTGCGTGTGGCGCGCATCCATTGCGGCGCGCGGGGCACTGTGCCGGTGTAAATATCAAACAGCGCTCCGACTGCAATTGGCAGTGTGCATGCGTCTTTGGTCAGCACTCTCGTAACGAACTGCTCCTGACGGGGAACGCCCATCGCCACGAGAACGATATCTGGACGGAATGAGGCGGTCTTTGCAGCTATCGCCTGCTCGTCTTCAGGTTTGAAGTAGCCGTCCGATATGACCAAAAACTCATGCTGCGGGAAGCTTGCTGCAAAAGACGCCACCGCAGCGTCAACGACTTCGCGCTTTGCACCGATCAGCCCGACTTTCAGCTTGCGCCCATGGTGTCGTAAAAGCGCCGGCACAAAATCTGTGCCGTTGAGATTGGCCTTGAATATCTTGCCGTGCAAAAGCCACGCCGCAATGTCGACGCCGACGCCATCAGACAGAATCAGAAAGTCGTCCAGTGCCTTTTCAAAACTGATGTTTTCCATCGCAATGTTGGCATTGTTGGCATTGAGGAACGCGATGGGCGTGTAGGATCGCTCCGAGATTCTGTGAGCGAGAAAGGCAATCGCCTCGTCATAGCTGAAGTCAGCCACAGGAATCCCGAGGACATCGCGCCAAGGCGCGAGTTTGCGCGTAAGACTGTTGCTGTTCAGGCCCGGCTTCATGCGGCCATCCGTGAGGCGCTGGTGCCCAAGGCCGCAATGCCCTTGGCGATGGCGGCGTCAAGCGCGTTGCGCTGGGCCCGGTAAAACGCCATGCCTACCTTTGCATCTGAACTGCCGGACTTCGCTTCTTTGGCAAGCTTCAAAAGTTTGGAGGCAAAGTCGTCCGGCTCATCACTGACGAGACAGTTTGAAGGGCGATGGTCAATGCCTCGCAAGGACGAGGACGTGGCCACAGAGGGCAGACCCATTTCGAAGGTCTCGATTGTCTTGAGCTGCACACCCGTGCCGCCACGCGCGACCAATGGAATGACGGCGCACGAGCGAATGAACTCTTTTGCGTCTGGCACGCGCCCGACAAACTCAATGCACGCTGGCGCATCCGGCAATCCGCCGGGTAATGAACCCGCGACGGCAACTTTGAAACCCTGCGGCAATTTCGGCGCAATTTCGCGAATGAACCATTCCAGCCCGACACGGTTCGGCTGCCATGTCCAGGTGCCGATCAATCCGGCGTCATATTTGATCTTGCGCGCTGCGGGAAAGTCCGGCTCGCTTTGAAGGGTAACCAATGGAACGAAGGCCGAGCGCGAGGGTGATGAGACGCCAAGCGGCGCGCGGTCTTCCTCAGCCAAAGTGTAGACGAAGCGGGCACGGCTTGCGAGCTGGAGTTCAAGCTTCTCCAAAATGCGCGCATCGCGGCAGAAAAGTGCGCGCTTTATCGCGCTGTCTGCGCTGTCGGCATTTTCCCGCGCCGAGACATGCTCCACGTTGTGGGCAACCCAAATCGAAGGAAGGTCGCAGAACAGTTCCATGAATGCCCCCGGGAGCGAGACGCCGTTCAGGACATAACCGTCAAACGGACCGTAATTGACGATGGCTGTACGAATGGCCGCAGCATCAACAATTCGCATTTTCACCGAAGAGATCGTATAGCCGCCTGCCACCGCCGCAGCGACCCAGCGCATCTTGGTCAAAGCATCGGCACCTTCCGTGCGCACGTCAACCGAGCCCAGAACAATGGTGTTGTCCGGATCGGAAGCCTGTTTGCCGGGCCAAGTGAATCCAAGCACGGACACGCGGGCGCCGTTGCGGCGCAGGCCGTCAATGATCGCTTGATTGGCAATTTCGTAGCCTGTGGACGCAACCCCTTGCGGGACCAGCGAAGTGACAAACAAGAGGTGCATACTCAATCCTTTGGAGGGATTTGCATATCAGCGCCGGATGAAATTTCGATTAAGTCGATGTTTCAGAGTTTGCCGATTTGGCCAAAGATAGCTTCGGGCTCTTAAACGATATTTTAGAGGTTTCAGGTAACGAAGAAAGCTCAATGACCTTGAAGACCGGAACGCCATGATACGTTTGACAGACACCATCACGATTGTCACCGAGTCCCCCGGGCTGCTGCACGATGCCGTTGACGTCATCATCACCATCCCGACGTTCAAGCGTCCGGACCATGTGTTGAAGACGTTGGACTCGGTCAAGAACCAGATCACGAAGCGCTCGTATGCCGTCATTGTCATGGACAATGATGCAGATGGCTTGCAAGGCATCGGCGCCTGCCAAAGGCTGTTCGAGAGCGGCGAAATCAACGGCACTTTGGAAATCGCCCACGCCCGCGGCAACTGCAACGCCTACAATGCAGGCTGGCTGACCGCCTTGAAGAAATATCCGAATTTCAAGTATTTGATCGTCATTGACGATGACGAGATCGCCGACCCGCACTGGATTGAATACATGTGCGCGACGGCAGAAAAATACGGCACCGATATTGTGGGCGGGCCGCAGCTGCCCGTATTCGAACGGCCTGAGCACCAGCATTTTGCCAAGCATCCGGTTTTCACACCGCACTACAGCGAAACCGGCCCGGTGCCGATCGTCTACTCTTCGGGCAATTTGCTTGTGACCAGAAGATTGATGGACAAGATGGGCCATCCGTTCTTTGACCTGCGCTATAATTTCATGGGTGGCGGCGATGCCGATCTCATTGACCGTTCTGTTCGCGCCGGTTTCAAGGTTGCGTGGTGCAACGAAGCGCCGGTACACGAAACCGTACCTGTCAGGCGCACTGAAGCCGACTGGCTGCGTGCACGCTCATTGCGCAATGGCGTGATTTCAACGCTTGTTGAGCGCCGCCAGCGTGCCGGCGAGCCGTTTGGGCGAGTGCGTACGTTCGTCAAGAGTTTGGCGCTGCTGGCCATATCGCCGTTCCGCGCCCTTGCAAAGACAATCAAGACCGGATCGACCATGATCGGGTTTTATCATGTGTATATAGGTTTGGGCCGCGTACTGGGCGAATTTGGATATTCCAATGAACAGTACCGCAACGCTGAAAAAAACTGACAGCTGGGCTGACGCCGCGCTGGTTATAAAGCTGAGAGCGGCGCTTGCAGCGCTGTTCTTCACGGTTCTCCTCGTATCATTCCGTCCTTTCAATGTCGGCCAGAACGGCTTTTCCGGACAGTCAGGCGCGATCGGGCAGCCGACGGGCGATGTGGTCAATCAGCTTGGGTTTGGCGGCCTTGGCGCCATGTCCCTGTTGGCGATTCTGACTTTGGTCAACAGCCGCAAGATTATCGCGCTGTTGAGCCCATGGTGGATGTTATTGTTTACGCTGGCCTTCTTCTCGGCCGCGCACGCGCTCGACCCTTCTTCATCCTACCGCGCGCTGGCGTTCACGCTGATTTGCATTCTCGGCATGGTGTCGGTGCTGGCACTTGCGCCGGACGGAGACAGCTACCAGAACACGTTTACACTGGCTGCTATTGCCGTCTTGTCCTTGTCATATGCCGGCCTGGTGCTGATGCCCGATGTGGCCATGCACAATGGCTTCAGCTCTGAGCCGGAACATGCCGGGCTTTGGCGCGGTATTTATTCGCACAAGAACGTTGCCGGACCCGTGATGGCCAGCCTTTCGTTTACGGGAATTTACATTTTGCGGCGCGGTTCATGGCTGACAGGCGCAGCCGTCATGCTCGCGGGTCTGATCTTCGTTGCCAACACGGGCTCAAAGACGTCGGCAGGGTTGGTGCCGTTGGTCATTTTGTTGGTGATGGTCCCCGGCATGTTTGGCTTCCGCAAGCTTGGAGCAATCACGGTATTTTCAGCCATCACGTTTACAATTCTGGCGACGGTTGGCTCAGTCGTCTTCAAGGATCTCGGTCTGCTTCGGGAAATGGTGACGCCGGGCAACAGCTACACAGGGCGAACGGACATCTGGCGCTTTGCCATCGAGCATATCGCCCAGAAGCCGCTTGCAGGATATGGCTTTGACAGCTTCTGGTATTCGCCGCTGGTTTATTTTGGCGAGAAGGACTGGGAGGCCGCTTGGGATGTGCGCGGGGTCATCCACGGCCACAATGGCTATGTCGATATTGCCTTGACCATGGGACTGCCAACGCTGGCGATTGCGATTGTCACAATGCTGATTGTGCCCATGCACGATTATGCCAAGTGTCTGCGAACGCGTGAGAACGTCCTGCTTGCAGATCTTTTCATGATGATTTTCACATTCTCGGCGCTCAACGCCTGCCTTGAAAGCTTTTTCTTCCGCCGTTCCGATCCGGTCTGGCTGATGTTTGTGATGGCGGCAATCGGTTTGCGCTTGACGGCCCGTGTCGTTGTGCCTTCAAAAGCTTAGCTCTAGGTCCGCATTTCCAAAGGGTTTGCAATGAACAAGACAGTGGTTCTGGCCGGTTGTGGCAATATGGGCTTCGCCATGCTCAAGGGCTGGCTCGAAGGCGGTGTGCTGCGTCCGGATGATGTGACGGTGGCGGAGCCGAACCAGGGCTTGCGCGAACGGGCGGCGGAACTGGGCATAAGGCCAATTGCCGATGCCGGGGAGCTTGAGGCCGCCTTCACACCGACGCTGGTCGTCATTGCTGTCAAGCCGCAGATCATGGGCGCCGTGCTTCCGGCCTATGCGCCGATGGCCGCACGGGGAACCGCATTTCTCTCCGTTGCGGCTGGCGTCGGCATGAAGGCCTATGAAGCCGCACTCGGCGACAAGACCGCGATTGTCCGCTGCATGCCCAACACACCTGCCGCCATCGGCATAGGCATGCTGGTCTATTTCAACAATCCGAATGTTGATGCGACGCTTGAAGGCTTCGTCAAGGAGTTGCTTGCCTGTTCAGGTCTCGTCGCCAAGATTGACAGCGAAAACCTGATGGACGCTGTGACAGCTGTTTCGGGGTCCGGGCCGGCCTACGTGTTTCACTTCATAGAATGCCTGACGCAAGCGGGCATTGTTTCTGGCTTGCCGCCAGAAATCGCCGGTCAGCTTGCCATGCAGACCATCATGGGCGCAGGGGCGCTTGCTGCCAAGAGCGCGGAGTCGCCCGGCAAACTGAGAGAAAATGTCACCTCGCCAAACGGCACGACGCAGGCAGCGCTCAATGTTTTGATGGGCGGCGGCGCGCTGCAAAAGCTGATTTCACAAGCGGTTGACGCGGCGCGGAAGCGGTCCATCGAACTTGGTGCATAAGGCAGAAATTTGCCTAGCGCTTAGGCACGTTCCGGCCTTTTGAATTGCATTCATTGCCGCTAGTCTTGACCCATGCTGCACGTGCCGCCAGAGGGTTTGACCAAAATGCAACGCGCGTCCGGACGCGGGGAGTGCTTTGTCAAGGCGCGCGGCAAACTGACCGTTGTTGAACGTTTGTGGCAGCAAGGCTGCGCAAAGCTTCGTTTGCCTAAATCTGCCGACGGCGACTTTGAAGTCATCATGATCAACTCCTCCGGCGGCCTGACGGGCGGCGACCGGCTGGATTGGGCCTTCAAGGCGGAAGCCGGTTGCGCCATGACCGTGACGACGCAAGCGTGCGAGAAGGTCTACGCCTCGCTCGGCGGGCCGGCAGATGTTTCGACGGTGATGTCCATTGCCGCCGGAGCGCATGTCAATTGGCTGCCGCAAGAGACAATCCTCTATGATCAGGCGCAATTGTCGCGCAGCCTGACCGTTGATCTTGAAGCGGGCGCAACAGCGCTGATTGTCGAACCGGTTTTGCTGGGCCGGCTGGCGATGGACGAAACGCTGGTGTCGGGACTTTTCCGTGACAGCTGGACCATCCGCCGCGACGGCAAAACAATCCATGCCGAGGCGTTCAGGCTCGGTCCGGATATTGACGAGCAGAAAAAGCAAGCTGCCGTGCTGAAAGGTGCCAACGCCTTTGCCACGCTGCTTCTGCTTGATCCGGACTGCGAGCACCTTCTTGAACCGGCCCGCGCCATCATCGGCGACAAAGGCGGCGCGTCGTTCTGGAATGGCAAGCTTCTTGCCAGACTCATCGATGAAGACGGCTATGCCCTGCGCCACCGGCTGGTTCCGCTGATCTCACTGCTGAACAAACAGGCAAGCCTGCCCAAATGTTGGTCACTGTAGGAAAAACGCATGCATCTGACACCGCGTGAAAAAGACAAACTGCTGATCTCGATGGCCGCCATGGTTGCCCGGCGAAGGCTGGAGCGTGGCGTTAAGCTCAACCATCCCGAAGCGATTGCGCTGATCTCGGACTTCGTCGTGGAAGGCGCGCGCGACGGGCGCTCGGTGGCGGATTTGATGGAAGCCGGTGCGCATGTGATCACGCGTGCGCAAGTCATGGAAGGCATCGCCGAGATGATCCATGACGTGCAGGTCGAAGCAACCTTTCCGGATGGGACCAAATTGGTCACCGTTCATGAACCTATACGGTGAGCGCGATGATCCCAGGCGAAATCTTCCCGAAATTCGGCGACATCGAACTTAATGCCGGTGCGCCTACCGTCACGCTGACTGTGGCAAATTCCGGCGACAGGCCGGTGCAGGTCGGCTCACACTTTCATTTCTTTGAGACCAACCCAGGCCTGATATTTGATCGCGCACAAGCGCGCGGCATGCGGCTGGACATTGCCGCTGGCACCGCCGTCCGGTTTGAACCGGGCCAGAAACGCGACGTGACGCTCGTGCCGCTCTCCGGCGGGCGCACGGTTTATGGGTTCCGCCAATCCGTCATGGGTAAACTCTGACATTATGGGAAAGCTCTGACATGCCCGCAAAAATCTCCCGCGCCACCTATGCCCAGATGTTCGGCCCGACCACGGGCGACAAGGTTCGCCTTGCCGACACGGACCTCATCATCGAGGTAGAGAAGGATTTCACCACCTACGGCGAGGAGGTGAAATTCGGCGGCGGCAAGGTGATCCGCGACGGGATGGGCCAGAGCCAGGCGACGCGGGCGGAAGGGGCGGTCGACACCGTCATCACCAACGCGCTGATCGTCGACCATTCGGGTATCTACAAGGCGGACATCGGCATCAAGGATGGCCGAATCCATGCCATCGGCAAGGCGGGCAATCCGGATACGCAGCCCGGCGTGACCATCATTATCGGACCTTCAACGGAGGCCATCGCCGGTGAAGGCAAAATCATCACCGCGGGCGGGATGGACGCGCATATCCACTTCATCTGCCCGCAGCAGATTGACGAGGCTCTGACGAGCGGGATCACCACCATGCTCGGCGGCGGCTCCGGTCCGGCGCACGGCACACTTGCCACCACCTGCACCGGCGCCTGGCACATCGAGCGCATGATCGAGAGCTTTGACGCTTTCCCGATGAACCTTGCACTGGCCGGCAAGGGCAACGCCTCGCGCCCTGCCCCGCTGGAGGAAATGATCCGTGCGGGTGCTTCATCCCTGAAGTTGCACGAGGACTGGGGCACACGCCTGCTGCAATCGACAATTGCCTAGCGGTTGCCGACGACTATGATGTGCAGGTGATGATCCACACCGACACGCTGAACGAATCCGGCTTTGTCGAGGACACGGTTTCGGCAATCAAGGGCCGCACCATCCATGCGTTTCACACCGAGGGCGCGGGCGGCGGGCATGCGCCGGACATTATAAAGGTGTGCGGTCTGCCGAACGTCATCCCTTCGTCGACCAATCCGACCCGGCCTTATACTGTCAACACGATTGCCGAGCATCTCGACATGCTGATGGTCTGCCATCATCTGTCGCCGCACATTTCCGAGGACATTGCCTTTGCCGAAAGCCGCATCCGCAAGGAGACAATTGCGGCGGAAGACATTCTGCACGATATCGGCGCGTTTTCGATCATCTCGTCGGACAGCCAGGCCATGGGCCGTGTCGGCGAGGTGGCCATCCGCACGTGGCAGACGGCGCATAAGATGAAAGTACAACGCGGGCGCTTGCCGGAGGAGCGCGGCGACAATGACAATTTCCGCGTCAAGCGCTACATCGCCAAATACACGATCAACCCGGCTATCGCGCACGGCCTTTCGCGCCACATCGGCTCGGTGGAAGTCGGCAAGCGGGCGGATTTGGTGCTTTGGAACCCGGCATTCTTCGGCGTGAAACCGGAGATGGTGCTGCTTGGCGGTTCCATCGCCGCCGCACCGATGGGCGATCCGAACGCGTCCATCCCGACACCGCAACCGGTGCACTACCGCCCGATGTTTGCCGGTTTCGGCAAAAACGCCTCGCGCTCATCAGTGACGTTTGTGTCGCAAGCCGCGATGGATTTGGGTCTGCGTGCGCGTCTTGGTGTCGATAAGGGCATGCTTGCGGTGGAGAACACGCGCGGCGGAATTGGCAAGCGCTCGATGATCCACAACGACGCGCTGCCGCATGTCGAGGTCAATCCGGAGACGTATGAGGTGCGGGCAGACGGCGTGTTGCTGACATGCGAACCGGCGACCGTGCTGCCGATGGCGCAGCGGTATTTTCTGTTTTAGGAAGTTCTTGATTGTAGTTACATTTGTAGTTATATTGTCGGGAGCGACTGTTGGAATTTGAATGGGATGAGAACAAGAACCGAGCCAATTTGAAGAAGCACGGCGTGAGCTTTAGGCAGGCAATCGAAATCTTCAAAGGCCCGATTATTCGCTTTCTTGACGACAGCTTTGACTATGGCGAGGTCCGCGAAATTACGTTTGGGATGACGGGCAATTTGGTGATTTTAGTTGTTGTTCACACCGACCGCAAAGGCACAACCAGAATTATATCAGCGCGAAGGGCAGACAGAAATGAACAAAGTGAATTTGAAGCCGCCGTTTTCACGTGAGCTCACGCTTGAAGAACTCGCAA
>JANPGC010000118.1:0-9640 GCA_031423755.1 Phyllobacteriaceae bacterium
GGTCAGCGCGCCAAAACTGACGCTCACGATGCCCTGACCGTCAGTGTTTCCTCCAACCAACAGACTGGCGGCCGAAACAGTGCCGGAGACGCTAAGCTGCGAAACACCCGCAGTCGAGCCAACTGCCAGCAGCCCTCCGACGGCAAGCTCTCCTCCAACCTGCACGTTCAGCGCATTGCCGCGCGCGATTGTGACAGTGCTGGCGGCCTGGCCTGCTGAATCGACGATGCAGGGCGTGCCGACCGTGGCTATTTGGTTGATGAAAACATTGTCGGTGGCAGTGGGCAGGAAGGGCCCGCCGACGCCGCCCCAGGAAAAAACGTTTGCCCAATTCTGCGCGCCCAACGCTGCTATAAATGTGAAATCCGCCATCATATTCTCCTGCCGTGCCCCAAATCAGCCTAGCACAACCTCTCTACGCCGCAAGCGGGCCCAAGTCGTGGCGCAACTGACTCCTTCAATTCACCAATAAACCCGCCGCCGCGCGGCCCCATACCATTGCCGTTAAAACCCGGTGGAGAACATCAGGTGATCACCTGAATTTGTTCACAAAGGGCGGGCGCAAAGGATTTGATAAGGCAACGCTCTTGCGTGCGCGTTGTCTCGCTTGCAAAAAGCCATGAAGGCTTTGAGCACAAATGCCGCGCTGCGAATATGACAACATCCACTGCCTTAGGGGGGCATGGATCGACAGCACCACGGGGCCGTCTCCTGCTGCACTGTTCAGGCGGTGCAACAGAAGATGTGACGGTGTCGGCCCCGACACACCCTTCTTCACCAAGTTCACGCATATTAACCCTTGGCGCTTGAAAACCGCTTCGGTCAGGAGGGACATCAAGTTTCCATGTTGGCTGCGGCATGGGGGAATGGCGGCTGCCGGCCGAAACCTTCGCTGTGATGCCCGCGAAGAAGGATCAACGGGGCTCGCCAACCCCTTACGGAAGCGCGGGTTCCGCTGCAGGATCGCAGGCATCAATATCGACCCAGCGCGCGCCCCGGCCGGATATGCAATGGAATGTCAGGCGATGCGCGAAGCGCATTTGCCATTGGCTATTTGCCCCGTATTCGATTGCCAGAAAAGCGCGATCCGCATCACCGTCAATCGGAGCAAATCCTCACCGGCTTTGCCCGTGATTTGCATCATTGCCGCCTGACCGATTGTAGCCAACGCCATTGCAAGCTGCCGTTGCGCCTGCCCGCATCACACCACCACGAAATCTGCGAACGTCAGCACGGTGCCGTTTGTGACATCGGCAAACAGCGTCTGGCCGCCTGCGGTCAGGCCGTTGGTGTCGTAGAACAGGTCGCCTGTGGCGCGGTTGTAGACGATGATGTCGTTGGCATCCTGCGCGGCGAGCGACAGGTCCTTGAACAGGCCCGCTGCCAGTGTGCCTGCCACCGTCAGCAGTGTGAAGATCGCGTTCTCCAACTGGATCGTGTCAGCTGCAACGTTGAAGTCCGTGATCGTGTCGTGGTTGGTGGCTGCATTCAGCGCTGTGTTGAACACGAACGTGTCCGCGCCGTTGAGCCCGGTCAGCGTGTCGTTGCCGAGGCCGCCGAGCAGAAAATTCGCCCCGGCATTGCCGATCAAGATATTGTCAAAGGAATTGCCCGTCAGCTTGATGGCGGCGGTGCCGGCATTGTTTGTGGTGGACAGGGTTTCAATTTCCTGGCCTGCGCCCAAGGTGAAGTTGACGCTGGTGTAAACCCGGTCAATCCCGCCGCCGGCGGCATCGATGACACGGTCAAGCGCATTGTCAACCGTGTAGGAATCATTGCCGTTCAGACCATAAAGCGTATCAATGCCGGACCCGCCATTCAGGACGTTGGCGCCCGCATTTCCGGTGAGCGTGTTGCCGAACTCATTGCCTGTCAGGTTGATTGCGGCCAAACCGGCGTTGTTGCTGGTGGAAAGCGTTTCGATTTCCTGACCTGCGGCCAGCACATAGCTGACCAAGGCGTTGATCCGGTCCACACCGCCGCCGACGGACTCAAAAACCGTATCGAGAACGTTGTCGGCGTAGAACAGGTCGTTACCAGTCCCGCCGGTCATTGCGTCGATACCGGTGCCGCCGTTCAGCGTGTCGTTGCCGTCGCCGCCATTCAGTTCGTCATTGCCGGCGCCGCTGTAAAGGCCATCATTGCCGCCATCGCCATCGAAGAGATTGTTTTCAGAGCCGCCGACAAGAATGTCATTGTAGCCGGTGGCATGAACGTCCTCGATGCTGACCAATGTGTCGACAAAATTGCGCGTGTCGATAGCGCGGCCGGCGGCGACATTGGTCAACGGAATTCCGGTGACCGTCACATTGGCAAGAACGGAAGTCGAGAGATTGACGATCACGCCGTGGGTGGCGTCGTCGCCAGTGAACGTTGTTTCAAGATCATACCGCACGGTATCCAAGTCAGCACCGCCGTCAATCAGGTCCGCGCCCGCGCCGCCTTTGAACTGATCATCTCCGGCCTCGCCGAACATTTGATCATTGCCCTGATTGAAGTTGCCGCCTTCATCGCCGCGCAGATTGTCATTGCCACCACCGCCGAACAGTGTATCGGCGCCATTGCCGCCCTGAAGCTCGTTATCTACTGCGCTGCCGACGATGTAGTCGGTGAACTGTGTTCCCTGAATGAATTCGACATCGACCAGCGTATCGGTGGCGCCAAAGGAATCGCGCGCCTTTCCGGCCAAGACATTAAACAGCCCGTCGCCTATGTTGGCGCTGACGGACGCGCCCGACATGTTGACAATTACGCCGTGTACCGCGCCCGCGTCAGTTTCATGCACATAGGAGACACGGTCCCATCCTGCACCCATATTGAAGGTGTCGCCGCCGCCCATGCCCTCGGCATTGTCGTTTCCGGCGCTGCCATTGAACACATCGGCGAAAATGCTGCCCTTGATCTCGTCGATGCCGGTTCCGGTGTCAGTGGTGCCAAAAGTGTCAACAATGGACACTGCGCCGCCACCGCTGTAAGTCGCCACGATCCCATGGGCGCCGGCCTCGCGCTCATAGGAGATCTTGTCCCACTCGCCGTCGGCATTCAAAGTGCCGCCAATGATCGTGTCAGTCCCCTGACCTGCCTCGTAGAAATTGTCGCCGGTTCCACCATTCATGGAGTCGTTGCCAGCGCCGCCATTGAAATAGTCATTGCCGCCGTTTCCGCGCAAAGTGTCATTGCCTTCATTGCCGATCAATTCATTGTCGTTGTCGTCGCCGACAAGAAGGTCATTGTAGCCCGTGCCCTCGACGGCTTCGATCGCAATGAGGGTGTCAACATAATTGCGCGTATCCACGGCAGTGTGGGCGGCGACATTGGTCAACGGGATGCCGGTTACCGTCACGCCGGTGAGCGCAGTATTTGACAGGTTGACGATCACGCCGTGTGTGGCGTCATCGCCTGTAAATGTTGTTTCAAGGTCATACCTAACTGTGTCCGAGTCAGCGCCGCCGTCAATATGGTCATTGCCAGCGCCGCCTTTGAACTGGTCATTGCCGGCCTCGCCGAACATCTGGTCATTGCCCTGATTGAAATTGCCGCCTTCATCGCCGCGCAGATTGTCATTGCCTGCGCCGCCGTAAAGCGTGTCCGTGCCGTCACCGCCCTTGATTTCATCATTGCCGCCAAAGCCTCTCAAAACATCGTCGAGGCTTGTTCCGTTTATAGTGTCATCGCCGCCCAGCGCCAGATTCCATGCAGCGAGCGTGTCATTGGCGACATAGGCATCAAAAAATGCAGGCGCGGATATGTTGGCTCCGGTGATCTGCAAAATCACAACACCTTGCCGGACGACTGTGCAGGTTTGAATTATGCCCGCTGTCACATCTGTGAGAGGGCCGGGAATGCCCGTTGCGGAAAATCCGGTTCCCGTAAATTCCGTATAGTTCAAGGCGTCATCGAACACCCGGAAAACCGTGGTGCCCGTCAGTGACGAAAAATCGTAAAAGAAGAGGTCTCCAACCGACAATTGGTCTATGTCAAAGCCAACGCCGATGCCGCCTGTGGTCACTATAGACATGATAAACCCTCCCACGGAAATTAATGTTTCGATGCGCAGGGACGAAGTACAAGCTAAGGTGTCTGTAAACCTAAATAAAAATCATCTTTCATTGCCAAAAAAAGCATGACCAATAGTTTTGGCCTCAAAATATACTGTCTAAAAAGTCCATGATATGCTCACCAAACGACATGTTAAACACACTACTGCTAAATTATATTGCTACGATTTAAGATCAGCCTTATGTGCAGCCACCTCGCTCCCCATTGGGATTAAGTTACACCAATTGTGTGCGCTTGCAAAGCTGGTCTGCAGGGGACTTGCCGGCACAGCGGTCCTGGGTGACTTCATGCCTGAGCATCCGGCCTTCATTGCGCCGAAGCGGGCGTATTCGGTCGTCAGGTTATGGCGATCACTGCAAAACAACCTGCGCAGCATCAACCGGCTCTGTCCAGAAACCGGATTGCCCCGATATTCAAAGCCCAAACACTGACATCAACCAACCCGCATTGCCAGAGCTCAGGTCACCACGAAATCCGCAAATGTCAGCGCCGTGCCGTTGGTCACATCGGCAAACAGCGTCTGGCCTCCTGCCGTCAGGCCGTTGGTGTCGTAAAACAGATCGCCGGTGGCGCGGTTGTAGACGATGATGTCGTTGGCGTCCTGTGCGGCGAGCGACAGGTCCTTGAACAGGCCCGCTGTCAGCGTGCCGGTCGCCGTCAGCAGCGTGAAGATCGCGTTCTCCAGCTGGATCGTATCGGCGGCGACGTTGAAGTCAGTGATCGTGTCGTGGTTGGTTGCGGCATTGAGCGTCGTGTTGAACACGAACGTGTCGGCGCCGTTGAGGCCCGTCAGCGTGTCGTTGCCGAGGCCGCCGAGAAGAAGGTTTGCTCCCGCGTTGCCGATAAGCGTGTTGCCGAATGCGTTGCCGGTCAGGTTTATCGCGGCGGCTCCCGCGTTGTTGGCGGTTGAAAGCGTTTCAATTTCCTGCCCTGCGGCGAGCGTGTAATTGACGCTTGCGAAGATGCGGTCCGTGCCGCCGCCGACAGCTTCGATCACGCTGTCCGAAGCGCTGTCAACGGCATAGGAATCGTTGCCATTGAGACCCGTCAATGTATCCACGCCGGCTCCGCCGTTGAGCACATTGGCTGCGGCATTGCCTATCAGCGCGTTGCCGAGTTCATTTCCGGTCAGATTGATGGCGGCAACGCCTGCGTTGGCGTTGGTTGACAGGGTTTCAATCTCCTGACCGGCCGCAAGTGTATAGTTGACCGATGCAAAAACCCGGTCCGCGCCGCCCCCGGCCGCTTCGACAACCGCGTCCAGCGCGTTGTCAACCGCGTAGGAATCGTTGCCGGCAAGGCCGGTCATCGTGTCAACGCCGCCTGCGCCGTTGAGGACATTGGCCCCAAGATTGCCAATCAGCGCATTGCCAAACTCGTTGCCGGTCAGATTGATCGCGGCCGCGCCGGAATTTGCGTTTGTCGAAAGAGTTTCGATTTCCTGGCCGACTGCCAGCGTGAAGCTGACCGAGGCGAAAATGCGGTCCGTGCCGCCGCCAGCGCTTTCAAGCACGCTGTCGAGAACATCATCGACACCGTAACTGTCATTGCCTCCCAGACCGGCCAGTATGTCCGCTCCGGCGCCGCCGATCAAAACATTCTGGCCGGCATTGCCAGTCAGCGTTTGTGCAAGCTCGTTGCCTGTCAGGCTGATGGCGCTGACACCCGCCGCATTGACTGTCTCCAGAAACTCGATGTCGTCGCCTGCGCCAAGGGCAAAAGTCACGCTTGCCTTCGCCCGGTCAGCTGCTCCGCCACCTGCAAGCTCGGTGATGTTGTCGCTGGCGGAATTGATGATGTAAGTGTCGTTGCCCTGCCGGCCGATCAATGTGTCGGCCAGATTGTCGATGCCGCCGTTCAGCACATTGGCCGCGACACTGCCGGTGATGGTCTGCGCGAACTCGTTGCCGGTCAGATTAATCGCAACCGGGGAAGCAATGTCGGCCACTTCCATAAACTCGATGCTGTCACCCGCCCCGAGCGTGTAGCTGACAGATGCACTCACGCGATCGGCCGCATCGCCCGCGGTTTCGATGATTGCATCCAATGTGTCATCAACTTGGTACGTGTCACTGCCGGTGCCACCGGTCATGGTGTCGATGCCATTTCCGCCCGAAATGCTGTCGTCCTGAACTGAACCGATAATCGTATCGGCGCCGCTGGTGCCGTTCAGGAATATCCTGTCGACGCCATTGGTCCAGGAGGCGAAAGCAATGGTGCTGAGATCAATTCCGGCACCGGCTATGTCGATGCGATCAGCTAGCGCGCTGCCGGTGACGCTGTTGATGCGCCCGGCGGAAGTGCCAAAATTGGCAGCCTGAAATGTCGCCGTGCCACCTGATCCGCCGAATTCGAGACGCTCTATGTTTGTCAGATTAGTCGTGGTGTAGAAAGTGCCCGAGTTGCCGGTGTTTTGTACCAGAATATCGGCAAGTCCTGTGCCGCCGTCCATCGTGCCATTGTCAAAGTCGAATGCGGAATTGAGCACGATGCGGTCATCACCAGCCCCGGCGCTGATTGTGTCAGCACCATCGCCGCCGGTGATGGCATCATTCTGACTGGAGCCGGTGATTGTATCATCGCCGTCCGTGCCGATCAGCGTGATCGAATCCGTACCGTTGGTCCAACTGTTGAATATGATGCTGGCGAGATTGATCAAAGTGCCGGTGACGCGAAGCGCGTCAGTGCTTGTGCCGCCGGTGATGCCGACGATGCCAGACCCGCCTATCTGTGTGCTCAAAAGACCGGCGAATGCGGTGCCCACCGTATGCCTGAACTCGAGAAGTTCCACATTGCTGATCGCCACGACGTCCAAATTGAGCGAAATGGCTTCGTCAATTCTTATCGTGTCAAAGTTGTTGCCGCCGCCATCCATGGTTTCGCCTGCGGCAACATCGCTGGGGCTGACGTAAACGAAATCATCGCTGGCGCTGCCGCCGATCATTACATCGGCGCCAAGGCCGCCGGTGATGATATTTTGGCCGGTACCGCCTTGGATGGTGTCGCGGAACGCCGTGCCAAGCAGGCTGCCGCCTTGTACCGAGGTTGAAATGATCGTTATCGAATCCGTCACATCCGTCCAGTTCGTAAAAATCGTGGTGGAAAGATTCGCGCCCGTGTCAGTTTTGACAATCAGCGTATCTGCCGAAGATGAGCCGTCTATCGTGGTGAGCCGCCCCGCGAATGGACCTATGTCCGTAGTACCCAAAGTGACGGCCGAGGTTCCTGATACGAAGTCGAGAATCTCGACATCAAGCAAGTTTGCCTGAAAAAAGTTGATCGCGCCGGTATTGAAGAGCTGAAGACGGTCGCCCGTTCCGCCGCCGCCGTTGATGTCTTCATCATCCACCACCTGCGAACCTTGAGTGTAGACGAATGTATCGTCGCCGAGGCCGCCAAAGAGGTCATCGACGCCGGCGCTGCCCTCAAAGATGTCATTGAATGCCGTGCCTGTGACAGTTTCAGCAACAGCGGTGCCGATGAATCGGATGACATCGTTTGCGCTCCAATTGGTGAAGCTCATCGGGGAAAGGTCCATGGCGCCAATAATGCGCAGTGTGTCAAGGCCAGTTCCGCCGGTGATCGATGTGAAATCCGCCATCTGGCTGCCGGTGAACTCAGCGGTGATGGAGTTGGTCGAGTTGAACTCCAGACGCTCCACTTCGATCAGCGTGGCTTGGGTCGAGAACAGGTACGTGGATGCCGCTTGATTGAGGCGCAGGATGTCACCGGTTCCGCCGCCGCCCTGTATGGACTCGCCGGCTGCAAGCTCAAGCGCGGAATAATCGAAGATGTCGTCACCGCCAGCGCCGGCGAGGAAATCCGCACCCTGCCCGCCGTCGATGAAATCATTTTGGCTGGAACCGGTAATGCTGTCTGCGCCGCCGGAGCCGTTCAGCCTGATGGTATCAGCACCTGCCGTCCAGTTGGCAAAGGCCCATTGGCTGGCGTTGACCGAGCCGCCGTTGACGACGATGGCGTTGATGCCCGCCGAGCCATCCATCAACACGAAGTCCATGATGGACACATTGTTGAACTGGGTGCTGGCGAAAGTGACCGTCGTTGTTGTCGCCGCGGCGTTGGTGAAGTCGATGACATCAATATTGGTCAGCGAGGTTGCGCTGAGATTGATGGTGACGGGTACCAGGAGCGTGGTCATGCGCGTCTATCCTCATCTTGTAGCGACGATCCGGGCGCGGATTGCCTCACCTTAAGGAAGATACGCACATTGCCAACGTGAAGTCCTTGAGATTTCCTTGAGATTTTCTTGAGATTGGCATGAATTTGCGTCACAAACAGAACCGGGGCTGAAGGGGATCGGGCAATTTG
Source organism: Phyllobacteriaceae bacterium (assembly GCA_031423755.1). Lineage (GTDB taxonomy): Bacteria > Pseudomonadota > Alphaproteobacteria > Rhizobiales > Rhizobiaceae > JANMEX01. Next base: position 8,389 of record JANPGC010000118.1, read on the forward strand.
CAATATGCATTTGGCGACTATGTTCTCGACATGGACCGCGTGGAACTGCGAAAGGGTGCGGAGTCCATCGCAGCAGAGCCGCAGGTGTTCGACCTCCTTTGCTATCTCATCCGCAATCAGGACCGCGTCATTTCCAACGATGAATTGTTCCGCGAGATATGGCATGGACGCTTTGTCTCGGACTCGACGCTGACCAGCCGCATCAACGCGGCGCGGCATGCCATTGGCGACAGCGGCGCATCACAGCATTTCATCAAGACACAGCAGCGCAAGGGTTACCGCTTCGTCGGCGAGGCAAAAGCGAGCTCGGCACACCGGCCGAAACCCGGCCATGTGCCCAACTCGCTGCGTCAGGAAATCGCATTCTGCACATCCGGCAACTCTGTGCGCATTGCTTACGCGACTGCCGGTTCGGGACCGCCTTTGGTCAAGGCTGGCAATTGGATGAACCATCTGGAATACGACTGGGAAAGCCCGGTGTGGAGCCATTTGCTACAGTGGCTGGCGACCGGCCGGCAGCTGGTGCGCTATGACGCGCGTGGCAACGGGCTGTCGGACTGGGATGTGCAGGATCTGACATTTGACAGTTTTGTCCGAGATCTCGAGGCCGTTGTCGATGCGGCAGGACTGGATCAATTTTCGCTGTTCGGCGCTTCACAAGGCTGCGCGTTTTCAATTGCTTACGCCGTGAAATTTCCAAAAAGAGTCAACAAGCTCATCCTTTACGGCGGCTTCGCGCGCGGGCGGCGGATGCGTGGATCGCCTGTCGATGTCGAGCAGGCGGAGGCGATGCTGACTTTGATGCGTACTGGCTGGGGGCAAGAAAATCCGGCCTTCCGGCAGGTGTTCACCTCACTGTTTGTGCCGGGCGGCACGGCAGAGCAAATGGACTGGTTCAACGAGCTGCAACGCAAGACGACCTCACCGGAGAACGCAGTGCGCATCCGGCTGGTGTCGGACTATATGAACGTCGTTGATCTGCTGCCCAAGGTCGCCGCGCCGACGCTGGTGCTGCATTGCCGCGACGACGCGATCCAGCCTGTGGCAGAAGGCGAATACCTTGCCGCCAATATTCCCGGCGCACGGTTTGTCGGTCTTGAGGGACGCAACCATTTGATCCTCGAAACTGATCCCGGCTGGCCGGTTTTTCAAAGGGAAGTGGCGACGTTTTTGGCAAGTTAGGTCACGTCACCACAAAATCCGCAAACGTCAGCGCCGTTCCGTTTGTGACATCGGCGAACAGCGTCTGGCC
>JANPGC010000119.1:0-5421 GCA_031423755.1 Phyllobacteriaceae bacterium
GATGGTGGTGCGCGGCGACGGGGCGCTGGTCTCGGCGGCGTTTGCGGCAGAAAGGCCAATTGAAACAATACTTTCCGGACCAGCGGCCAGCCTTGTTGGCGCGCGTTTTTTGACCGGGCTCGACAATGCGATTGTCTCCGACATTGGTGGCACGACGACCGACATTGCGCTTTTGACCGACGGGCGACCGCGTCTTGACGAAGAGGGGGCGACCGTCGGCGGGTTCTCAACGATGGTCGAGGCTGTGGCGATGCGCACGCACGGGCTTGGCGGGGATTCGGAAGTGTCGGTGGAAGAAGGCGGTCTTGAGCCAAGGCTGATCCTCGGTCCGCGCCGTATTCTGCCTCTGGCGCTTGCGGCCTCGGCGCATCCTGACATCCTGCAAATACTTGAAAAGCAGGCGAAATCCGAAACTTTGGACCGGCTTGAGGGACGCTTTGCGTTCAGCACCGGACTGGCCGAACGCTTCGCCGCCGGGCTTTCTCCATCGGAGGCGGCGCTCTATCATCGGCTCACGGCTACACCCCAGCCGCTTTCCGGCTTCATCGGCGCAGCATCCCAATTGACCTCTCTGAACCGGCTGGTTGTGCGCGGATTGGCGATGATTTCCGGATTCACACCGACCGATGCGCAGCATGTCGCGGGGCGGCAATCGACTGGAAATGTGGACGCCTCGCGGCTTGGCGCGATCCTGTTTGCACGCAAGCGCGACGGGCGCGGGCGGGCGATCGCTGCAACGCCCGAAGAGATTGCGGCCATGACAATTGCGGCGTTGGAGCGGCGTTCGGCGGAGTTGGTGCTGGAGGCAGCGTTTGCTGAAGACGGGCTCGACGGACCCGCCATGCTGCGCTCGCCGCTCACGCAAAGGGCGCTCGAAAAGCGCGCGGGAACCGTGCGGATTTCGCTCGGATTGGACCGGCCGGTGATCGGACTTGGGGCTTCCGCCCCGCTGGTCTATCCGGCGGTTGGCAGACTGCTTTCGACCGAAGCTGTCATCCCGCTTGAGGCTGGCGTTGCTAATGCGGTCGGCGCGGTGGTCGGCGAGGTGCGCGTGAAGGTGAGCGCCCACGTCAGCCAGCCCGAAGAGGGACGCTTCCGGGTGAGCGTCGGGGCGGACGTGCGAGACTTTGACGAAGAGGACGCGGCGCTCTCTTTCGCCGAGAGCATGGCGAGCGACATGGCACTGGCCAAGGCTGCGGACGCAGGAGCCGCGGACGCGCATGTGGACATGGGCCGCGACATCAAGTCTGCGACTATCGAAGGCCAGCGCAAATTCATCGAAGGCGTCATTTCCGCCAGTGCCCATGGGCGGCCGCGGCTGGGGAGCTAGGCAGAGATTGTTTTTATCCGTCGCCTGAAATCAAAACGGTCACGCTTGGAGGCATTGTGGGCAAATCAACGCTTATTACAATTTTTGAATGGTCAGGGTCCGCGCTCGGAATTGTGTATGCGCTGCTGATCGCTTCCAACACCGGCAATGAAATTGCCGCGTTCGCGCTTCTGCTGCTGTCCGCCGGTCTATTTGCCGCTTGGGCGATTATCGACAGGCGCTGGGCGTTTCTGGCGTTGCAACTTTTCTATGCTGGTTCGGCAATTCTCGGCTTCATACGCTGGGGCTGACGCGGTTTGACTTTGATCGAAACAACTATCCCATTTGGCTGGTTTACAGCATGTGCCGTTGTGTGCAGTTTGCGATGTAACGGACCATCTCAGGAATAAGACCATGCGCGAGCGAGTGACCATCAACGGAATGCAGATCGACAGGGAACTGCACGACTTCATCGTCAACGAGGCGCTGCCGGGAACAGGCGTGGACGCTTCGGCTTATCTCAACGGGATGGCCGAAATTCTCAACGAGCTTGAGCCCAGGAACAGGGCGCTGTTGGCCAAGCGCGACGCGTTACAGATGCAGATTGACGCTTGGTACAAGGAAAAGCGCGCCAGCGGCTATGAGATGGAAGAATACCGCACGTTCCTGACTTCCATCGGCTATCTTCTGCCGGAAGGCCCGGCCTTTCAGGTTTCGACTAGTAACGTCGATCCGGAAATCGCCATCGTCGCCGGGCCGCAGCTGGTCGTGCCGGTGATGAACGCGCGTTATGCGCTGAATGCCGCCAATGCGCGCTGGGGTTCGCTCTATGACGCGCTCTATGGCACCGATGCGATTTCTGAAGACGGTGGCGCGGAGAAGGGCAAGGGGTATAACCCTTTGCGCGGCGCGAAGGTTATCGCTTGGGCGCGCCGGTTCCTGAACGAATCTGTGCCGCTTGCGGCGGGTTCCTGGGAGAGTGTGTCCAAGCTGTCCGTGGCTGGCGGCATTTTGCACGTGACAAATGCTGCCGGTGAAACAGGCCTGAAAGACCCGGCTCAGTTCGCCGGCTACACGGGCGATGCGGCCAATCCTTCGTCTGTGCTGATGGTCAAGAATGGCATGCATGCGCAGGTGATCATCGACCGGGCCAACATCATCGGCAAGGATGACGCTGCGGGCATGGCGGATGTGGTGCTGGAATCGGCGCTGACTTCGATCATGGACTGCGAGGATTCGATTGCCGCCGTTGACGCAGAAGACAAAGTGCTTGTTTACCGCAACTGGCTCGGCCTGATGAAGAGCGACCTGACGGAAGAGGTTGCCAAGGGTGAAAAGGTTATTGTTCGTCGGCTGAATGCGGACAAGGCCTTCACCGGGCCGGACGGCTCGGCGATTTCGCTGAAGGGCCGGGCGCTGATGCTGATCCGCAATGTCGGGCATTTGATGACCAACCCGGCGATACTGCTTGCTGATGGCTCGGAGGCACCGGAAGGCATTCTGGATGCGCTGGTGACCGGGCTTGTCGCGCTGCATGATGTCGGCGTGAACGGGCGCAGAGCGAACTCAGTTGAAGGCTCGATGTATGTGGTCAAGCCGAAGATGCACGGGCCGGAGGAAGTCGCTTTCGCCAGTGAAATCTTCGGCCGCGTCGAGGCGCTTATCGGCATGGCCCCGAACACGATCAAGATGGGCATCATGGACGAGGAGCGCCGCACGACGGTGAACCTCAAGGAATGCATCCGCGCGGCGGCATCCCGCGTCGTGTTCATTAACACAGGGTTCCTCGACCGCACGGGCGATGAGATGCACACGTCGATGGAAGCCGGGCCGATGATCCGCAAGGGGGACATGAAGGCCGCACCGTGGATACAAGCCTATGAGCAATGGAATGTCGATATCGGCCTTGAATGCGGGCTGGCGGGCCACGCGCAGATCGGCAAGGGGATGTGGGCCATGCCCGACTTGATGGCAGCGATGCTGGAGCAGAAGATTGCGCACCCGACAGCCGGGGCCAACACCGCTTGGGTGCCCTCGCCGACTGCCGCAACGCTGCATGCCACGCACTATCACAAGGTGGACGTGCACGCCGTGCAGGAGGGCTTGAAGAGCCGCAAGCGGGCCAATCTGGATGACATCCTCAACGTGCCGGTGGCCACCCGCCCGAACTGGACGCGTGAGGATATCGGCAAAGAATTGGAGAACAATGCACAGGGCATTCTCGGCTATGTGGTGCGCTGGGTCGATCAGGGTGTCGGCTGCTCCAAGGTGCCGGACATCAACAACATCGGCCTGATGGAAGACCGCGCCACGCTGCGCATCTCTTCACAACACATCGCCAACTGGCTGCACCATGGCGTGACCAGCGAAGGCGAAGTGCTGGAAGTGATGAAGCGCATGGCGGCAGTGGTGGACGGGCAGAATGCGGATGATCCGCTCTATCGCCCGATGGCACCGGATTTTGTCGGCTCGGTGGCATTTCAGGCGGCGTGCGATCTGGTGTTCAAGGGGCGGGAACAGCCGAACGGCTATACGGAGCCTGTTTTGCATCGGCGGAGATTGGAGTTGAAGGCGCGGGGGTGAGATAGGGAAGAACTGGGTCGTCATCTTGCTGCGCCATTCCCAACACCCATTCCCGAAACACTCGCGCCTGCTGCGCATTGTCCCGTGACACAAGGTGAAACCCTTCATCGACAGGCACAGCCAGGCTGAACGGAGCGACAAGGCGGCCGGTGTGGAGTTCCTTGTCGATCATGGAACTGCGCCCCAGCGCAACGCCAGACCCTTGCGCTGCCACTTCAAAGGCCATCAGCGATGTGTCGCACTGCAGGCCCAGGTTGGTGGGGGAAATCTTCACGCCCGCCGTCTTCAACCAGAGCGCCCAGCCTTCCTTGTAACCAAGGACGTGGATCAGCGTTTGGTTCATGAGGTCGGCGGGGCTGCGCAGTGCGTTGGCAAGTGCGGGGCTGCACACCGGCTGGATGTATTCACGGGTCAGCCGCTCTGCCTTGACGCCGGGCCAGCGGCCATCGCCGTAGCGGATGTCGAGGTCGAAAGACTCGTTTCCTGCATCCTCGTTCCAGACGCTTGATATCAGGCGCAGCGCGATACCCGGATTTTCGGCGATGAAATCCGGCAGTCTTGGAGCCAGCCAATTGACGGCAAATCCGATGGCGCAGCGAATGGTGAGGACATCTGATTGGCACGGGCCGAAGACTTCGCTGGCGCCCGCCGCAAGCCGCTCGAACGCGTCCTGCACCTTGGGCAGGAAGGCTTCACCCGCCTTGGTGAGGCCAAGGCTGCGCGGAAAACGGAAGAACAACGGCTCGCCGAGTTTAAGTTCGAGCAGCTTGATTTGCTTCGATACGGCGGCTTGGCTGAGGGCAAGCTCCTGCGCCGCCGAGGTAAAGCTCAGGTGCCGGGCGGAGACTTCAAAGGCGCGGAGCCATGCCAGAGGCGGCAAGTTGTGCATGATTGATCCATAACTTTTGTTGGGTCATAGGGCAGATAATCATTGTTTGACGCGGAAGTCATCCAACGGCACTGAAAGTGCTTTCCGGGAGGCCTTTCATGTTCTCAATCTATCCATCGGCACGGCTGCGCCCGTCGCCCTTTTTCGAGGCGACCGTGGCTGAGGGCGTGACCTCTTTCACCACCTACAACAACATGCTGATGCCGACGGGCTTCGGGAAAGCGGAAGAAGAATATTGGCGCATCATCGACGGCGTTTCGATGTGGGATGTCGCCTGCGAGCGACAGGTGCAGTTGAAAGGGCCGGATGCGGCGCGGCTGGCGCAGATGTTGTGCACACGCGACCTGTCCAAATGCGTCGAGGGACAGGGCAAATATGTGGCGATCTGCAACCATGCCGGAACGCTGATCAACGACCCGATCATCCTGAAGCGCGCCGATGACCTGTTCTGGCTGTCGATTGCGGACTCGAACATCCTGTTCTGGGCGCGGGCGATTTGCGCCGAGCGCGGGCTGAATGTCGAGATCACCGAGCCGGATGTGTCGCCTCTCGCCGTGCAGGGGCCGAAGGCGGAAGACGTCGTCGCCTCGATATTCGGCGACTGGGTGCGGGGCCTCAAATATTTCTGGTTCAAGGAAAC
>JANPGC010000120.1:0-12539 GCA_031423755.1 Phyllobacteriaceae bacterium
TGCGAACCTCCTTGGCATAATGCGAAATCTCGGTCACTTCGTTGGTGTCGGCATCAACTTTGGCCAGGACGTCAAAATCGACGAACGAGTCGTTGACGGGAGTAACCAGCGTGTCCGCCATCAAATGCACAAGCCGCTGGAGATAGGTATCCGAGCCGGGCGTGTCGATGACGACAAAGTCATGACTCTGTTCAACCGTCGTCAGCTTGTCGATCAACTCGCTGCGCTCTGAATCTTCATTGGCAACCGTAAAAGCGCCCTGCGTCCGCGTCACCGCATGATGCGTCGGCATCTCAAGCGTGACACCCGATTTCTGAGACCATTTGCGCCGGTTTTCGATGTAGCGGGTCAGCGACAGCTGGCGGGAATCCAGATCAAGCGTCGCCACTTTGAAGCCCAACTTCAGGAGCGCGACCGCGATGTGAACAGACAGCGTCGATTTTCCCGAGCCGCCTTTTTCATTGCCGACAACGATCACATGCGCAAGTTTGCGCATCGATCCTGTCGCCTGACTCTCCGGAGTTTCATCCATCCACGTCACCCATCCGCAACGACGTTAGCAGAGAAATGGATAAAAATCGATGATATTCAAGGGCTTCAGCGCCAGTCGTGCCATTTTGGTAAAGACGGATGGTTACAGGCGCGGATGCAATGTCACAGCAGTCCCAGACTTGCCAATTCTTCGCGCAGCGCACGAGGCATTTCCGCCATGCCCTTCAGACCGCCCTGCAGGTCTGCCGGCGCTTCATTCGGCGTCAGATAGCGCCACCCCTGAAAAGGTCTGCGCGGCTGCCATTGTGTCGGGATTACCTCATGCGCCATCACGATCTGGCAGCGGCTGATGCCATCCTCGCCCGTCACCGCGCGCAGGTCGATGATCTGCTGGCGGCATTGGACATTGCCCTTGATGACCCAATACAACGACCCGCCGTCAATGACCTCGTCCTTGCGCTGGGGAAACATGCGCGTGACATGATGTTGCTCGACCGGAAGTCCATTGGCCCGCTTCCAGGCCGCATCCTGATCGCGCCATTCAACGAGATCTTCAATCGAGTCACAGCCAACTCAGAGTTTGAGTATGTTCAGAGCCATAAACTTGACTTAGGGCAGGCAGCGATCGGCTTCAATCGGAACCTGCTGCGAAGTCTCAGTGTCTGGCCCAAAATTCGCTGCAACGAGTCAAATGGTGTGACTTTCGAGAACCGGAGCGGAGCGTACGTTTTGTACGTGAGCACCGGAAGCGCAGAAGGTCGCATCAGTTGGCCGCTGCAGTAGAATTTTCGGCCAGACACTCAGCACTCCACCACATTCACGGCCAACCCGCCCAAACTTGTCTCCTTATACCGCTCGTCCATGTCCCTTCCCGTCTGGCGCATCGTCTCTATTGCGGCATCAAGCGGCACGAAATGCGAGCCATCACCCTTCAGCGCCAGCGATGCCGCCGTCACGGCCTTGACTGCGCCGAGCGCATTGCGCTCGATGCACGGGACCTGCACCAGCCCAGCAATCGGGTCGCAGGTCATGCCTAGGTGATGTTCCAGCGCAATTTCTGCTGCATTTTCAATCTGTTCCGGCGTGCCGCCGAGCGCTGCTGCCAACCCTGCTGCCGCCATTGCCGCCGCCGAGCCGACTTCGCCCTGACAGCCGACTTCCGCGCCGGAGATAGACGCGTTGTGCTTCAACAGCCCGCCAATCGCCGCTGCGGTGAGCATGAAATTGCGAATGCCGTCGCGGTCATTGGCATCGTGGAAACGCAGATAGTACTTCACCACCGCAGGCAACACGCCCGCCGCGCCATTGGTCGGCGCGGTGACGATGCGTCCGCCTGAGGCATTCTCCTCGTTCACCGCCATCGCGTACACCGACAGCCAGTCATTGGCGAGCAGCGGGTTGGGTATGTTGGTGCCCCAGTTGGCGTTCAGCTGTTCAAAAATCGCCTTGGCGCGGCGCTTGACCTTGAGCCCGCCCGGCATGATCCCGTCGCGCGCCAGCCCGCTGGCAATGCACGCATCCATCGCCGCCCAAACGCGGTCCAGCCCCGCGTCCAGCGCCTCGCGCGACATGATCGTCTCTTCGTTCGCCCGCTTCATGTCGGCAATCGACAGGCCGGATTTCTTGGCCATCGCCAGCATCTCATTGGCGTTCTTGAACGGGTAGGGAACGACTGGTCCGGATGGCTTGGCACCTTGCGACTTCGCCGCCGCCAATTCGTCGCCGCTCAGCACAAAACCGCCACCGACCGAAAAATACGGCACGCGCAGCATCTGCCGCCCGTCCTCGTCGAGTGCCGTGAATGCCATGCCGTTGGCGTGGCCGGGCAGCGGCGTCTTCTTGTCAAACACCAGATCGGTCGCCGGGTCGAAACGGTAAGGCGGATGTCCCTCCGGTCTGATCGTCTTCGTGCGCGCCACAGTCTCCAGCAGCGCCTCCGCCCCTTCGATGTCCATCGTGTCCGGCTTTTCGCCGCAGAGGCCGAGGATCACCGCCCGGTCTGTTGCATGGCCAATGCCTGTATAGGCGAGCGAGCCGTGCAGGCTAACCTTGATCGCCGCCACCTTGGCACCATAGGGACGAGGCCAGTCGCCGTTGATGATCTCGTCGAGAAACCGCGTCGCTGCCACCATCGGCCCCATCGTATGCGATGAGGACGGGCCAATGCCGATCTTGAACAGGTCGAAAACCGAAAGGAACATGCAATTGCCCTTGATTGAGGGGTTTATTGTGGTTCAAAGACCGCAAGGAAGCAGCTTCGTTTCGCGACTGCCGCTATGACGGCAGCGACAATCAGAAGCAGCCGAGAGGGGCCGATGGATTACATTGACACATACACCTGGGCCGACGCGATTGCGCTCATTTTGTTTGCCGTCAGCTGGTTCGGCTATGCGCTGTCCACTGGCGGCCGCTTTACAAGCCGCCAATCGCTCAATGTCCTGATGAACCGCGAGCGGGCCAACTGGATGAATGTCATGATCTCGCGCGAGTTGCGCGTCATCGACACCTCCGTCATCGCCGGTTTGCAACAAGGCACAGCCTTCTTCGCGTCCACTTCCGTCTTTGCCATCGGCGGCTGTTTCGCGCTGATGAATGCTTCGGATCAAGTTCTCAACATTGCCGGGCATCTGCCGGTCATGATCCCTTCCTCGCGCGCCATGTTCGAGTTCAAAACCATGGTGCTGCTTCTGATATACGCCTACGCCTTCTTCAAATTCTCCTGGTCCTACCGGCTGCAAAACTACTGCTCGATCCTGATCGGCGCCGTGCCTTTCACTGAAGACGGCGTCGCCCCGTCCGCTGCGGCCAAGGCAGCAGGCCAGAAAGCGCTCAGCTTCAATCTGCTCGCCGGCCGCCACTACAATGCTGGCTTGCGCGCGATCTTTCTGTCGATCGGCTTTATGGGCTGGTATGCCGGGCCATATGTGTTTATGGCCTCGACCCTGTTCATCATGTCGGTGCTCGTCCGCCGTCAATATTTTTCTCGCGCCCGCGCGGCGCTTTTAGGATCTGACAATGGCCAGTGAAACCGAGATCGAAGAAACCACGCTGCGCCTCTTGGCAAAGGCCGGTCCCGGCAAGACAATAGCGCCAATGGATGTGGCCGTGGCCCTGTCCAGCAATGACGAAAAGGAATGGCGCAAGCTGATGGCGGTGATCAAGCTGGCGGCCAAGCGCCTCGCCTCGTCCGGGCAAATCGAACTGTTGCGCCACAACAAGCCGGTGCCAGTCGCCGAACTGCGCGGCCTGTACCGGATGCGGCTGCCGACTGGCGAGTGAGTCACATCGCTTTGGGCAAATGCCGCCAAGTCAGAAACGCCGCTGCGCCGGTCAAACACGCCAGCACCACGAAAATGCTCCCCAATCCAAAATAAAGCAGCACGACCGAAAAGATAAGCTGCGGCACCAGGTCGGAAAAATCGAGAAATGTGCGGTAAACCGAGGTCATCGCCGGACGCTCGCGCGTTTTGACCGAGCGCAGGAACGGCGTTGAGCCCATGCCGTCGAGTGCCGCGCCAAACACTGTCGCCGCCAGCAGAATGCCTATCGTCACCAGCGGACAGTCACTGCCGGTGTAGCCCGCCGCCAGCAGAAAAAGCGTCAGCGCGGCGAAACAAAGCGAAATCAAGCGTCGCAGCCCCACTTTCTTCGAGGCCCTCGCCCAGAAAATCGTCGTCAGCAGCATGATGTTTCCCGCCGACAGAAACAGCCCGCCAGCCATCTTGCCTTGGCCCGAGGCAACCAGCAAAATCGGTCCATAGACAAAATATGTCGTCCAGAATGACGAGCGTGAAAACGCGATCAGCCAAGCCAGCCGCAGGCGCGGCTGCGAGAAAAACCGGTGCAGGTTCTTCAGCGGATTGGCGGGCGGCTGTTTGGCAGGGTGGATCACCGCACCCTCGCCCAGCCGGTAATACCAGAACAGGCCGAACAGGATCACGGCAACCGCGACCGCCGTGCCGTGCACGGCGATCAAACCGTAATTGGCATAAATCCAGCTGCCTGCCGTCGGGCCGATCACCCAGGCGAATGTCGACATCGTCAAGCGCACAGACTCCGCGCCGACCAGTTCGGTCTTCGGGATTGTGTCCATGATGTAGAGCGACAGAACCACCGAAACGCAGGAATTGGCGACCACGCGCATCGCCATGCCGACGCCAAGCCCCTCAATCGTGTATGTCGCCATCAGGATCGAGCCGAGCGCAAACCCGATCACCCCAAGCGAATAAACCCGCCGCCGCGCGATCCAGCCAATCAGCATCGGCACCATCAGCGTGCCGCAGAGGCTGACAATCGACACCAGTGTATACAGCACAGAAACGCGCTGTTCGCTCTGCAACAGCTCGTAGGCGGTTATCGGAATGACGCTGGCGACCAGCGCACGGATGGTCGATTCCAGCGTGTAAAGCGAGGCAAACACCAGCGCGCGGCGCTTGCCGGCAGCGTTCGCTGCAACAGTCCCTCCTGCCCGCACTGAAATGTCTCCGCCCGAATCTGATGGGCGAGAGTGGCACGCATTGCTTTGCCGGCACGCCATGCAAGCGACGGGCGCGGGTCGCATTTCGGAGCGGTTTGGCAAACGCTGCACGTCCCTTCGCCCGCAAACGGCGGGGCTATCGCACATGGCCGTCTGAAAAAAATTCAACGTGGGCCGTCTTTCCGGGTTCGGCTGCGCCGCCCCGGAAGGACAGAACCGCGAGCGATTCCGCTCAAAATTTCATATGCGATTACCCTGCCGCAAATGGGGGGGGCGAAGGGAAAAGCCACCCGTTGCCCCCTCGCCTTTCGCCCGGTCTCCCGCTATTCAACCACCAACGAGGTCACTGCCATGAAATCCCACTTCCGCATGTTCGCCGCCTACAACACGTGGGCCAACGGCGTTCTCTACGCTGCCGCTGCAAGGCTCGCCGACGAAGACTACCGCCTCGACCGCGGCGCGGCGTTCAAGTCGGTGCATGGCACGCTCAACCACATACTCGTCGCCGACCGCATCTGGATGAAACGCTTCACCGGCGAAGGCGATGCGCCATCCAGGCTTGACACAATCCTCTACGACGACCTCACCCTCTTGCGCGTCGCCCGGGAGGCGGAGGATAAGCGCATTGTGGCATGGATAGACGATCTGCGCACCGAGGCCTTCACCGGTCGCTTCACCTACACGACCGTCACGGATCTGCGCACCATAAGCCAACGCCTTGCGCCCGCGCTTGCCCATTTCTTCAACCATCAAACCCATCATCGCGGGCAGGCAAGCACGATCCTGACAGGTCTTGGCGAAGAAGCGCCGGTGATGGATTTGGTGTATTTCCAGCGGACGGAGGATGGGCGGCGGTTTGCGTAAGTGGCTCGCCGGAGCGCCGGGCGTTCAAATCCTCATGGCGGCCGTCAGCCGCGCTCATGCTGCCTCATATCCGTAAACGGCGGCAGCCAGGGCTCCCGGCGGATGGTCCAACATTCGTAAGTCGGCGTCAGCTGGCCGGGTTCATCCAGTGCCCCAAGGTGCACTTCAATTTCGCCGCCCGTGCGCGCGAAAACGGAGGATCCGCAGCGCGGACAGAAATGCCGCCCCTTGAATTCGCCCGTTTTGCCCGCAACCGTCACTGCGCCCTCCGGGAAAATTGCGGCAGCATAAAAAAGCGCGCCGTGATGCTTGCGGCAGTCAAGACAGTGGCAAATGCCCACGCGCTCCGGTCGCCCTGAAGCCACAAGCCGCACATCGCCGCAAAGGCAACCGCCATCGAATCGGGCCATGCCAAGGCTCCCTTGAGCAAAAATCTCTTCTACAACGAACCCCGTCGCACGTCCACGATTGACGCCGCAGCCTCTGGCGAGCGGGACCGCGAAGCGTCAGGAAACAGGCGGCGGCAATGTAAAGTGTCCGGGTTTGTCAAAAACCAAGGACGCTACGTGAGATTGGAATTCAGGAATATTTTCATATTTTTATCTTGACATTCTCTGAAAGCGTGTTCATGCTTTGTTTCCAACTGGAGACGCCCAACCTTGGACTGGCCCCTCGCGATCACCCGCAATCAGGATGCGCTCAAACGCATCGTCGCGGCTTTGTTTGCGATGTTGACCTTGGCCAGCCGCAGCCCCCTCTACGTCGGCTTCGCCGACACCGCTCCCCATAAATGGGGCGAGGTTAAAAGCGCCGAGATTGAACCAAGCGCCGCGCCTTTAACCTCGCCCCGCGAGCGGGGAGAGGGGTCGCGGGCAAAGCCCGTGACGGAGAGGGGGCTGCGCGCCGACGCAAGCGCTTTCGCCTTCACCCTCCCGCGCCACCTCTACGCCGCCATCCTCCTCATCCTTCGCCCGGCAGAATCCGCCGTCCGCCGCCTCATACTCATCGCCGCACACGGGCTCAGCCTGAAGCCGCGCGCACCGCGTCCGGTTCCCGCTGGCCTTGCCAGCTTCGGCGAGGCCAGCGCATCAAAAATCCCTTCATTTTGCCTCTTCGATCCGCTCAAGCATTTTGACCTCGAAGACTACGACAACAACGCCCTGCCGCGCTTCAGCTTTGACAGTTCATACGATCCGGAATTCCAAGCTCCGCACGGTTCCGATGCTGACGAACCCGTCAACGCCGTGCTGCTGTTCGCCCGCCTGCGAGCCCTGCGCCATGCGCTGAGCGACATCCCCAGACAAGCCCGCCGCCTCGCAAGATGGCAGGCGCGGCGTGATCTGTTCCTCAAAAGCAAGGTGCCATTCAAACCAATGCGCATGTCTATCTTCCGCCCCGGCCTCCCGCCCGGCTGGAGACAACGCTCCATTCACGCGGTTGATGATGTGCTGAGGGAATGTCACGGTCTGGCGCGGGATTTGGTCAACGGGCCGGAGACGGGGTGAGCGCTATTGGCGCAAATTCTTGTTTTTATTGAATAAATCCCCAATTTTCGTCATTCCGGACAAGCACAGCGCAGATCCGGAATGGCGAAAATTTTGGGATGTTTTGGACAATTGCAAACGTTCCAGATTGGCATTTCCCCATCACGCCGTCTTTCACGGTTCCGCTTCGCCGCCCCGGAAAGACGGGAACAGTCCGCGAGGGCAAATCGAAAAATCACATGCCGACAAAGAACCCGCCGTCACGGATGACGGCGGGCGGGGCGGCTGCGACTGGAGGCGCAGCGTTTACTCGAGATAGGTTGCCGGATTGACCGGTTTGGAGTTTTTACGCACTTCAAAATGCAGCTTTGGCACCTTTGTCGTGCCGGACATGCCGGAGCGGGCAATTTCCTGTCCGCGTTTGATGGTTTCGCCGCGCTTCACAGAGAGGTCGCCATTGTGGCCATAGACCGTGACCAACCCGTTTTCGTGCCGGATGAGAACCGTGTTGCCAAAATCTTTCAGTCCAGTACCGGCATAGATGACGACGCCATTTTCTGCCGCCTTGACCGGTGTTCCGATCGGCACCGAAATGTCCACACCATCATTGTTGCGTCCTGCATCGGCCTGACCGAAACCGATAAGTGTCCGTCCGCGTACGGGCCAGCGCAACTTGGAAATGCCGGTCGCGTTTGGTGCTGTGGCCGTGTCCTTGTCTGCCTCTTCCATGACTGCAGCCGAAGGCGCGGCCACTTCAACCGTTTTTGCCGCTTCCGCAGCGAGCGGCTTTTTCGGCGACGTGCCAGCAGAGCCGGTGATAATCGGATCAACGCCCGGGTCGGCGGCGGCAACAACTGTCTCACCAGCGGCCGGAATCTTCAGAACTTTACCAATCTTGAGCTTGCCATCGACAAGTCCGTTTGCCGCCTTCAGCCGGTCAACGGTCGTACCGTTCTTCTTGGCGATCACATAGAGCGAGTCGCCGGAAGCAACGGTGTAAGTCCCGGCAGCGGCGATTGGTTTTGCTTTCGCAATCTCGACCGGCTTGACTGTTTTCGTCTTGTCAATTTCGGCTGACTTGACGATCTTCAGTTTGCCCGATGTATCCGATGCCGTTGCGACCTGCTTGGTCTTCGGCTTGGTTTCTGCCGGAAGCACGGCGACGTTTTCGCGCGTCGGAGACTTCTTCGGCAACGGCACTTTGCGGCCTTCGTCATCCGCTGTGTTTCCAGTCGTCGATTTTGCAAGTTGCGTGTCCGTATCGCCATCCGGCGTGGAAATCTTTGCAGACCTTGAGTAAATGTAGGTCGGGATGATGACCTTCTGCCCCGCCTCAAGCGACGAGGCTTTCGTCAGTCTGTTGGCTTCGAGGATCGCGTTGGCCGGTACGCCGAAACGCTTGGCGAGATTGTAGACAGTCTCGTTTTCGCGGACAGTGATCCACGTGCCGCCAATTGTGCTCCAGCCTTCCTGGGCTGGCTCCGAAGACGGCGCAGACTTGACCTTTTTCGGCTTTGCGAGCGCGGTTTCCGGCAGTTTCTGCACGGCGGGTTTGACGTGCTTTACCGTTGGCTCAACCGCACCAGTGACAGTGTCGTCGAGACCATCGGCAATCGGCCGGACCTTGCGCGTCTGCTTCTTCACCGCAACTTCCGGCATCGCGGGAGCTGGAAGCGGCTCGTCGATGACGGCATGGCGGGCAGCCGAAACCGGCGCAAACACCTTGTCCTTGATTTTCTTCGCGCCTGTCGAGACTCTTGAACCGGCAGCAGCAACCGGTGCAAGAACGGTGCGCTTGACGGTTCTGGCTACCGGGCGGATGGAGCCGTTCTCGATGGAGCCTGTATATTCCGGCTCGTCATACTGAACGTCGGCGACAGAAGACGTTTCCTCCGGAAACGGCTGCGGCGCGACGTTCTTTTTGTGGATGATCTGCTGCTGGTTGATCGAGCCCGTATAGTCTGCGCTCGTTGGCGCAAAACGGGAGAAGTCGGAACTGCACCCTGCCCCGAGACCGGCGATCATGCCGATGGCGACGCCGCGCAACAATTTGCCTGACAGTAAACCCAACACAGAAACACGCATCACTCGTACCCACGCCAAACGGGACAACACCACCGTTGAACATGATTAAAGCGCGTTATCCCTAACGCACGGTTAAGGCGCGCGTTCATTCGCGATGATTAACGTTCGGAAATTGAAGTATTGCTCAGAGGGCTGCGGCGAGGGCGGTGCCAAGCGGCTGGAAACGGACAGTCTTCAGATCCTCACGCTCAAACCGTGAACCGATCTTTGACAGCCGGACTAGCACTTGCTCGCCATCTTCCGGGCCGATTGCGCAAACCATCACGCCGTTGGTGGCGAGTTGATCAACAAACGCGCGGGGCATTCCATCAAATGCTGCCCACACAACGATGCGGTCAAACGGGCCTTCGCCGTTTAGTCCGTTTCTGCCGTCTGCATGGCGAACGGTGATGTTGGGAATGCGCAGCGCTTCAAAGCGCGGCTTGGCCTGTTCGCACAGGCTTCGGTAGCGCTCGGCCGTTGTCACACGCAGCGCCAGATGGGCCATCACGGCGGCAGTGAATCCGGATCCGGTGCCGACTTCCAGTATTCGGTGATTGTCTTCAATGGCCAGCGCATGCAGCACGGTTGCCTGCAGGTCGAGGCCCTCGATCACCTCGCCGCAGTCAATCGGCACAGTCCGGTCGGAGTAGGCCGAGTCGGCAAAAGCGGCCGGGACAAAGCCGCGTCGGGGAGTCGCTTCGAACGCATCGAGCAGGCGCGGGTCGGTTATGCCGCGCGAGCGGACCCGCATGAGGAAGGAGGCAAAGCGCTCGCGGTCGGTCAGCCGGATGCTCATGTGAGCGCCTTCTCGAGCTGTTTGCGCACCGCATGGGCCGTGAAATCAAGATGCAGGGGCGTAACGGAAATATGGTGGTCGTGCAGCGCGCGGACATCGGAGTCGGCAGCGGGCGTCTGCGCGCCACGGCCAAAGCGCAGCCAGTAATAGGGAAAGCCGCGTCCGTCTGCCCGCTCTTCGATGGTCAGGCCATGGGTCAGCTTGCCTTGCGCGGTCACTCTCACGCCTGCGACTTCGCTGATCGGGCAGTTGGGGAAATTCACATTGAGAAACACGCCTTCCGGCAGGTCGAGCGCCACCAGCTTCTTGAACAATTCCGGCGCCAGCGCTTCGCACACTTCCCACGGCACGACGCGGCCATTGTCCCAATTGTAGGCTTGGGAAACCGCAATCGAGCGGATGCCGAGAAGCGTGCCTTCCATCGCGCCCGCGACTGTCCCGGAATAGGTGACGTCGTCGGCGACATTTTGGCCGGAGTTGACGCCGGACAAAATAAGATCGGGAGGTTCTGGCAGCACTTCGCGCACGCCCATAATGACGCAATCGGTCGGGGTTCCGCGCAGCGCAAAATGCCGGTCGTCAATCTTGCGCAGGCGCAGCGGTTCAGAAAGTGTCAGCGAATGGGAGAGGCCGGACTGATCGGTCTCCGGCGCAATCACCCAGATGTCGTCCGAAAGCGTGCGGGCAATGCGCTCCAGCACTGCGATGCCCTCGGCGTGAATGCCGTCGTCGTTGGTGATGAGAATGTGCATCAGGCTGCGGGTCCAATCCGTTCCAAGCCGCCCATGTAGGGCCGCAAAACTTCGGGAACGGTTATCGAGCCGTCATCGTTCTGGTAATTCTCGATCACCGCAATCAGCGCCCGTCCAACCGCAACGCCTGAGCCGTTGAGTGTGTGGACAAAGCGTGTCTGCTTCTCGCCCTCGACCCGATAACGCGCATTCATCCGCCGGGCCTGGAAGTCGCCGCAGACCGAGCAGGACGAAATCTCGCGGTAGGCGTTCTGCCCCGGCAGCCAGACTTCAATGTCATGCGTCTTCCTCGCACCAAAGCCCATGTCACCTGTGCAAAGCACAACAGTGCGGAAGTGGAGCCCAAGGCGCTTCAGCACCTCTTCGGCGCAAGCGGTCATGCGGTCATGCTCGGCCAGCGAAGTTTCGGCATCGGTGATCGAGACCAGCTCCACCTTGTAAAACTGGTGCTGCCGCAGCATCCCGCGCGTATCGCGCCCGGCGGAGCCGGCTTCCGAGCGGAAGCAAGGGGTTAGTGCGGTGTAGCGCAACGGGAGTTTCGACTGGTCAAGGATTTCCTCGCGGACGAGGTTGGTGAGCGGGACTTCGGAGGTGGGGATGAGGTATCGCATTGCGAGTGCGCTTCCCCCCTCCGCAAGCAGAGCCCGCTTTCTCTCAGATAGCTCACTTAGCATCCCCTCAAAGCCAACGATCCGGTCTCGTGAGTATTGCGCCATGGCAATTGGGTCGTGGCTGCCAATTATAGTTTTTCCAATGTTAGACGCGGGATCGAAGCCGGGAATTTCACGTTCATATTTGGCAAGGTGTTGTCGCTCATTCTCAAGAAAATTAGCAACTCTGGTTTCTTCGCCAGAAATTTTGGTCAAGCTGTCCAAAATAGTTGTGGTGCAACGAAACAAATCGTTCTCGAATTTTGGAAGCTGTCCAGTCCCGAACATCGCATCACTTTTGACCAATAGCGGCGGTTGGACTTCCGTGTAGCCAAACAAACCGTCCTGCTCCGACTGCGTGTGCGTATCCAGAAAAAGCTGCCCCAGCGCCCGTTCCATCCGCGCGAGCTGCCCCTTCAATATCGTAAACCTTGCCCCCGAAATCTGCGCGGCCTTTTCGAAATCCATCATCCCGAGCGCTTCGCCGATTTCGAAATGCTCCTTCGGCTTAAAGTTCATTCGGGGCTTCTCGCCCACCTGCCGGATTTCGATGTTATCATGCTCGTCCTTGCCATCGGGAACCTCGTCCAGCGGCAGGTTGGGCAGCGAGGCGAGGAGGAGGTCGAGTTCGGCAGTGACAGTGCGTTCTTCGGCTTCAACTGCCGCCATCTCGTCCTTGAGCGCGGCGACCTCGGCTTTCAGGCTCTCTGCAAGCGCCATATCCTTGGCGCCCATCGCCTTGCCGATTTCCTTGGAGGCAGCGTTGCGGCGCTCCTGCTTGCCCTGGATTTCGGTCACAAGACGGCGGCGAGTTTCGTCCAGTTCCAGCAGACGCGGCGATTCTGGCGCACGGCCACGGCGCGCCATTCCCGCATCGAATGCAGCTGGGTTATCGCGGATCGCTTTGATGTCGTGCATGGTGATATTCCGGAATGAAATTCAGGTCGGGCGGCTCGG
>JANPGC010000121.1:0-15440 GCA_031423755.1 Phyllobacteriaceae bacterium
CCTCCGGGACCGTCATCCGCTTCGGTGCGGTGCCATCCTCAAGCTGCACGGCAGCGGTGAGGCCGCCAAGACCGGTGCTGAGAACGCAGTGACCCGGTGTTGGCCGGTCAGGCCCGCTTTTCCATGACGATGGCCGGCATGCCTGAGCCATCCTTGCCACAGTTTTCAGTGCGGGAGATTTCGCGGAAGCCGTGGCGCTCGTAGAAGCGCTTGGCACCGGCGTTTTGACTGTCAACTTCAAGGCGGAAAGCCTTGGCTTCCGGGAAGGCCTCAAAACACTCGGTGAGCAGCTCCGCGCCAATGCCTTGCCCGGTCTTCGTCGGATCGACGTAAAGCTGATGCAGCACGACGTAATCTTCAGACGACTGCGCGGCATAGGCCACGCCCGCGAGGCTCTCGCCGGTATCGGCCAAAAGGAACTCGGACCACGGCCGCTTTAGATTTGCGGCAAGGTTTGGCAGCGAATGCCAGTCGGCGGTGATGGCGGAGACCTTTTCGGTGCCGTGTACACGGTCGTAGGCGGCGTGCCATGCCGCGCGCAAGAGTGATTGCACGGCCTTCAGGTCGGCGTCCATGGCCGAGCGGATATAGAAGGCTTCACTCAATGCCAAGTTTCGCCTTCACCAGATCGTTGACGGCCTGCGGATTGGCCTTGCCACCGGTGGATTTCATGACCTGACCGACAAACCAGCCTGCCAGTGTGGGCTTGGCAATGGCTTGGGCAACCTTGTCGGGGTTTGCGGCGATGATTTCATCGACCGCTTTCTCGATGGCGCCGGTGTCGGTAACCTGTTTCATGCCACGCGCGTCGACGATTGCGCGCGGGTCGCCGCCTTCGTTGAAGACGATCTCGAACAGGTCCTTGGCGATCTTGCCGGAGATGACGCCTTCCTTGATAAGGTCGATGATGCCGCCAAGCTGGGCCGGAGACATCGGCGACTGTTCAATGCTCTTGCCGGCCTTGTTGAGGCCGCCGAGCAGGTCGTTGATGACCCAGTTCGCAGCCAGCTTGCCATCGCGGCCAGCGGCAGTGGCCTCGTAGAAATCAGCAATCGCCTTTTCGCTGACCAGCACCGACGCATCGTAGGGCGACAGGCCCAATTCTGAGATCAAACGCGCGCGCTTGTCGTCCGGCAGTTCCGGCAATTCAGCTTTGAGTGCGGCAACGAACGCATCGTCAAATTCCAGCGGCAACAGGTCCGGATCCGGGAAATAGCGGTAGTCGTGCGCCTCTTCTTTCGAGCGCATCGAGCGGGTCTCGCCCTTGGCCGGATCATAAAGGCGGGTTTCCTGATCAATCTTGCCGCCGGCTTCGATGATGTCGATCTGGCGGCGGGCTTCGGTTTCGATGGCCTGGCCGACAAAGCGGATCGAATTGACGTTCTTGATTTCGCAGCGCGTACCGAACTCGCCGCCCGGCTTGCGCACGGAAACGTTGACGTCGGCACGCATCGAGCCTTCGTCCATGTTGCCGTCGCAGGTGCCGAGATAGCGCACGATGGTGCGAAGCTTGGTTAGGTAAGCTTTGGCCTCGTCCGCCGAGCGCAGGTCCGGCTTGGAGACGATTTCCATCAGTGCCACGCCCGAGCGGTTGAGATCGACGTAGGACAGGGTCGGATGCTGGTCGTGCATCGACTTGCCGGCATCCTGTTCCAGATGCAGCCGCTCGATGCCGATCTCGACTTCCTCGTATTGCCCCTTGTTGTCCGGGCCGACAGCAATCATGACCTTGCCTTCGCCGACGATGGGCTGCTTGAACTGCGAAATCTGGTAGCCCTGCGGCAGGTCAGGGTAAAAGTAGTTCTTCCGGTCGAACACCGACTTGTTGTTGATCTGCGCCTTGAGGCCAAGCCCGGTGCGCACCGCCTGTTTGACGCACTCGTCATTGATGACCGGCAGCATGCCCGGCATGGCGGCATCGACCAGCGAAACATGGTCATTGGGCGCGCCGCCGAAATCCGTCGAGGAGCCTGAAAACAGCTTGGACTGCGAGGTGACCTGCGCATGCACTTCAAGACCGATGACGATCTCAAAATCGCCGGTGGCACCGGCAATGAAACGTTTCGGATCAGGAATGCGGGTATCGACGAGGGGCATGGAATTCACTTCACGTGGGGATGATTTGGTCTGTTCGCTAAAGGATGGGGCGCGGCATGTCCAGTGTTTGAAGGTCGCGGCCGCGGCAAGCGCAGACAATTCAGGCCAGTCAAGCCTTCGGCTTGGCCGTGCCCAGAATATGCTTCCACAATGTGCCGCCGAAATACCGGTTGCCGATGACGAAATAGGCGACGATCAGCGCGAGCGATATCAGCGCGGGAATTCCGGACAGGCTGAAGCCGTTTTCCGTTGTCTGACCGGACAGCTTGCCGATCACATAGCCGCCGATGGCGAACATCGTGGCGAAATCCAGAAGTGCCGCGAGGATGATCTTCCAATTTGGGTGTGGATTTGTTTGTTCTGGCATCGGTGCCTCCCAGTATACCGGTAAATTGTGGCCCTCAATTCGCGGCAGGTCAAATCTCAGTCGGTCAATACCGGCTCGGCGCCGCTGCATCAACCATCCGCATCTGCACCGTCCGCCGTCCGTTGAAATGGTTGACCGAAAGCGTGCCGGCCGCGTGGATGATGTTGCCGACATTGGCGTGGAGAAAGTCGCCAAGCGGCGTGCCCTCGGTGCGGAAGGCGATGGCTTGCAGCGATGATTTATCCATGGCGGCAAGCGACAGCGAGACGTGGCCGTTGCCGACAATGCGACAGTGGGTCAGGCGGTGATTTGGCAAAACCAGCAAAGGCGCAGGATTGCCGGTGCCGTATGGCCCAGCCCGCTCCATCGATTCTATAAGGGCAAGCGTTGCCGCGCCAGCGGAAAGCGCGCCATCAATTTCAAGCTCGGCATCGGCAGATAGCACAGCAACCGCTTCAGCGGCCTCCCTTTCAAAGAATACGCGCAGGTCGCCAAGGCGCGCTTTCTCGATGGTGATGCCCGCAGCCATGGCATGGCCCCCGCCCTTGACGACAATCCCTTCATCGACCGCCTTGCGCACGAGCCGCCCGAGATCGATACCCGCAATCGAGCGGCCGGAGCCCGTGCCGATGCCATTGGGATTGAAGGCGATGGCAAACGCCGGGCGGCGCGCCTTTTCTTTCAGCCGTGATGCGATCAGGCCAACGATGCCGGGATGCCATTTCTCGTCTGCCGCAACAATCACCGGCGGGCCGCCGCCACCGGCGAGATCAAAGCCGATGGCGGTTTCCGCCTGCTCCAGCATGATTTTCTCCATCGCCTGCCGCTCGGCGTTGAGCAGGTCGAGTTTTTCCGCGATGGCTTGCGCCTCGTTAGGGTCGTCAAGCGTCAAGAGCCGCGCGCCAAGCGCCGCATCGCCGATACGCCCGCCTGCATTGATGCGCGGGCCGATGAGAAAGCCGAAATGGAACGCGTTGAGCGGCTCGCCGATGCGCGAGACTTTGGCAAGCGCCGCAAGGCCGGGATTGCCGAACTTGCGGGCAATCTGCAGACCCTTGACCACGAACGCCCGGTTGAGGCCGACAAGCGGAACGACATCGCAGACGGTGGCAAGCGCGACGAGATCAAGCATGCCCAACAGGTCCGGCAGAGGCTTTTCAGTCTTGCCGCGCAACTGGCGGATCACATCGACCAACACCATGAAGACGACACCGGCAGCGCACAAATGGCCAAGTCCGGAAAGGTCGTCCTCGCGGTTCGGGTTGGCAACCGCAATGCCCTCCGGCAGCGCTCCGCCCGGCTGGTGATGATCAATGACGCAAATGTCCGCGCCAGCAGTCCTGCCCGCCGCCAGCGCAACGGCGCTGTTGGTGCCGCAGTCAACGGTGACAATCAGCCTCGCGCCACGCCGGACAAGTTCTTCCATCGCTGCAGGATTGGGGCCGTAGCCTTCGAATATCCGGTCGGGTATGTAGATTTCATGCGGCACGGAAAAGTGGCTCAAAACGCGCGACAGCAGCGCCGAGGAGCTTGCACCATCGACATCATAATCGCCGAAAATCGCGACGGCTTCTTTGGCAAGTATGGCGGCGCAGATGCGGGCCGCAACCTTCTCCAGATCCGTCACCGTATGCGGGTCTGGCATCAATTCGCGGATGGTCGGATCAAGGAACCGCGAGGCGTCATCTTCGGCAACGCCGCGCCCTGCGACAATGCGCGACACAAGGTCCGGAATGTCATGCTTTTGCGCAATGGCAAGCGCAACATTGGCCGTGCGCGCATCGAGCCGATCCACCCAGCGGTGGCCGGTGGCAGACTGCTCAATGCCGAGGAAGAGTTTGCGCTGCATTCGACTGACCTGTGAATGCGCGACTTAAAGCACGTGCACCGCCAATAGCGAATAGCAAATTGAACCACAACGTTGGCCGTCACTCATCCGGGTGATGCACACATGGTTTGCGTGTGGTTCGATGCAGCCAGTGAGTGCTTGTCTCTTTGAGAGACGTTTTTGGGAGAATTGCCATGAAGAAGATCATCATTTTTGCGCTTGCCATGCTTGGCTCGAGCACCGCCGCCTGGTCAACACCGGTCGAAGATATGGTCAGACAGGGCTTCGCCTGTGATGCAGGCTCGCGCGGTGAGGTCATCTGTTCGAAAGACGGCGCGCCAACCAAGATTTGCAACACGGAAGGAAGCTGCTTCCGCATCATCAGAATTGAGGCCTCGTCAGAGCCCGTCATCAAAACCGGAAGCATTAGAGGCCCCGGCGACACCAACACTGAATATTGACGGCCTCGCACGCCGGGCGGCGGCTGCCGTCCGGCCACTCGCCAAGCCGCGCCAAGCCTTGTATCAACGCCAAAAGCAATGCGGGGCATAAGTGATGGCGCGGATATTGGTCACGGGGGGAGCCGGGTTTTTGGGCTCGCATTTGTGCGAACGATTGTTGGGCGACGGCCACGAGGTGATTTCGGCGGACAACTATTTCACCGGCTCAAAGGCAAATATCGCGCATCTCACCGCCAATCCGCGCTTTGAAGCCATCCGTCATGACGTGACGTTTCCCCTCTACATCGAGGTTGACCAGATTTACAATCTCGCCTGCCCGGCCTCGCCTGTGCATTACCAGCATGACCCGGTTCAGACGACCAAGACCAGCGTGCACGGCGCGATAAACATGCTGGGTCTTGCCAAGCGCCTTGGAGCAAAAATTCTTCAGGCCTCAACCTCCGAAGTGTACGGCGATCCGGAGGTGCATCCACAAACGGAAGATTATTGGGGCCGTGTCAATCCGATTGGCATTCGCAGCTGTTATGACGAGGGCAAACGCTGCGCCGAGACGCTGTTTTTCGACTACTGGCGGCAACACAATTTGCGCATCAAGGTGGCACGCATCTTCAATACGTATGGCCCGCGCATGCACCCGGATGACGGCCGCGTGGTCAGCAATTTCATTGTGCAGGCGCTGAAGGGCGAAGACATCACCATTTATGGAACGGGCGAACAGACGCGCAGCTTCTGCTATGTCGATGATCTGATCGAAGCGCTGGTCCGGCTGATGGCGACGGATGACGACGTGACCGGCCCGGTCAACATTGGCAACCCGGTGGAATTTTCCATGCTGAATCTGGCGCAGACAATCATCGCAATGACCGCGAGCGCGAGCAAGCTGACATTTCTGCCGCTGCCGCAGGACGACCCGCGCCAGCGCCGCCCGGACATCACGCTGGCAAAGAGAACACTTGGCAACTGGACGCCGAATATCCAGCTCGAAGCAGGGTTGCGGCAGACGATTGACTATTTCTCGGCGGCGCGGCCGGGAAACTGACGGCCACTGCGCGCGAGCGTGGTTTCGATTATGTGGCGCACGAGCGCGGCGTGGACATGGTGCCTTGAAACGTGCTCATGCGCGGCGCGCGCCATTCTTGTCAGCCGCTCGCGGTCAGCAAGCGCGGCATGCACCGCATTCGTCAGGCCACCGGGTTCCGGTTCGTAATACAACGCATGCACGCCCTCTTCCAGCGGCTGATGGCGCTCGATTGTCGCGCGGTTCATCAGCGGAACCGACCAGCAAAGCGGTGCTTCATAATGGCGGAAGCAATCCCAGCCATAGCCTTCCGGCGACCAGACAAGATGCGCCGCCGCAGCGCGTTTGAAGAACTCCGGACGCTCCAGCCGGCCTTCGGGGATATCAACCCGAACGCCTTCGGCCCGCAATTGCAGCAACTCCGCCATGCCGCGTCGGCGGACTGTGGACGAGGTTTCGACGAGCCCGGCAAAAAATATATCCGCCGTCTTTTCCACGGGAGCAACCGGAAATTCATGCTCGCTGCCAAGCTTTGGCCCGAGCGAAATCGGCTCCAGCTTGTCAATCCTGCTTTGGCGGCTGAGCGTGTTGCGGTAACGGCCGGTCGGGAGCGAAAAGTGGTCGGTGAGCGCAAACAATTGCCAATGGTCTACAGGCAATTCACGTTTGAAATAGACCTTGGCGCGGTCGAGCAGAAAAAAGCTGTTGCGCTCGATATGGCGGTGGTCGTCAAAGTCAACAACCGCAATCGCCGCGCGCACCTTGCCGCGCAGGAAATGCGGCGCAATCGCCGATGTCAGCGGAAAATAGCCTTTCAGCACATTTTTGCTGAACAGTTTGCGCATCACAAAGCGCCAGTGCCACGGATTGAACGGCTGCGGATAGACAATCACCAGATCAAGTTTCCGGCTTGCGAGCGCGGCGGGAAGGCTTGAGAGCGGTTCAAACATCGAAGCCGGCTCCGCGCCCGGATTGAGCGACATGAAGCATTTGGTCCGGGGCAACAGATGCTTGACGTAGCACCGGCCGATTTCGACGATGTTGAGGGTGTGGAGGTCAAGTTCGGAATTGTCTGTGTCCGGATCTGTGATGTCACAATCGTCCATATGCGGCCCCAAAGTCTGCGGCTGCAAAGCTAGCATGCAAACTTGGGAAAAGGGAGCGTTCGCTCAATCGGCTCAGCCAGCGCCGTTGCGGTCACCGCGACAGACAGGGCTGGACCCGCGGATTCCAACCCGGCAAGCGCCCTTCCCGTCAGCAGGATTTGCAAGCAGGACGGCCTGACTGTGAACGCGATGGCGCAAGCCCGGTGTTTGGCAGACGCTCGTTTATGAACCCCTGGCCACCAAATCGGCGGCCAAGCCTGTAACGATCAGGCTGCCGGGAGAAAATAGCGGCAAACGCCATCTTCATCAATGGTTCCGCTGACAACTGTGCAGCCATGCGGTGGTTGAAAGTGCACACAGTCATGACAGTGTTTCTTGCCCTGAGCCCTGTCCTGGTAGCCGGCAAAAGCTTTGGAAACGCGCGGAAGTCCAAGTGTTGCACATCCAGCCAGAGCGACGGTGCCTGCCACACCGGCAATGGAAACGGATAAAAACTTGCGTCTGGAAACCGGATTTATGTGTTGATTGGTCATGTCAAATATCCTCCACTTGTCATTTTTTGGAATTGATAGTCATTTTGGACGCAACGCTTGCCTGACAATATTGTTCCAAAGGTCCGGCACCGGCAGATACAAACGACCATGACTGCCCGGTCCGACACGTAATCTGGCGTTCGGCGGAACCAATAGTCAGTTCCGAACGTATTGTGTTGTGCATGTCAGATTCCGTCACGTTCGGCATTCGGCAAACTTCAACTTTGAGGAAATCCAATGCCGAAGCCCCTGAAGCTCGTTTCAATTGCCACAGCTGTGCCGCCCTTTGTCATCAGGCAGCGCGATGCTGCCGCAGCAGCCCATGACGGGTTCGCCTCAAGGTTCCCGGATTTCGAGCGATTGGCTGCGGTCTTTGCAAGTTCCGGAATCCGTGAACGCTACTCGGTGCGGCCGATAGACTGGCATTTGGAAAACCTGGGCTGGGAGGCGAAGAACGCGGCGTATCTTGATGGCGCGTGTCAGCTGTTCATTGACGCGGCCTCCCGTGCCCTGGAAAATGCGGGGCTGCTGGCACACGAAGTTGACACGATTGTCACGGTTTCATCGACGGGCGTTGCCACGCCAAGTCTTGAAGCACGGGTGTTTGCAAAAATGGGTTTTCGCGCCGATGTCGAGCGCGTGCCGGTATTTGGACTTGGTTGTTCCGGCGGTGTAGCAGGACTGTCGATAGCGGCCCGGCTCGCGCAATCGAGACCGGGAAACGTCGTCCTTCTGGTTGCCGTCGAACTTTGCACTCTGGCGTTTCGGCTCGATCAGCTGACCAAAGCCAATATTGTGGCGACGGCCCTGTTCGGAGACGGCGCGGCCGCGGCAATCTTGAGGGTGTGCAAATCCGGCATCGCCGACGTGGAAATGAGCAGTCAGCATACGTGGCCCGATACACTCGACATCATGGGTTGGAGCGTCGATGCGGAAGGCCTTGGAGTGATCTTTGACCGCTCAATACCGCCATTTGCCAGAGAGAACATGCTCCCCGCCGTCGAGGGCATGCTGAAGCGGTCCGGCCTCACAGTCTCTGACGTAGACCGGTTCGTCTGCCATCCGGGCGGCGCAAAGGTCGTTGATGCATTGGAGCAGGCCTTCTCGCTTGGCCAAGGTGCGCTCGACCATGAGCGCGAGGTTCTGGCCAATTACGGCAACATGTCCGCACCAACAGTGTTCTTCGTGCTGGATCGTGTGATCAAGGCGGGCCTGCCGCATCGCGCGCTGCTGACGGCAATGGGGCCGGGGTTTACCGCCAACTGCCTGTCGCTAAGGCAAGCCGCATGACCCCCGCCGCATTGCTGCTTGGCGCAGTCACCCTGTCGCGACTGGCCGAATTGGTGCATGCGAGGCGCAACACCCGCTTGCTGCTGGCAAAAGGCGCGGTAGAGATCGCGCCGGATCATTATTCGATGATCGTCCTGCTGCACACGGCCTGGCTTGCAAGCCTTTGGTACAGCGGGTGGGACAACCCGGTTCAGCCATCCTGGCTCGCAGCATTCTTGGCCATGCAACTGATGCGGATCTGGGTGCTGGCAACGCTTGGCTCGCGATGGACAACCAGAATCATCGTGCTCCCCGACGCGCCATTGGTCGCAAGCGGCCCCTACCGCTACCTGTCACATCCGAACTACGCCGTCGTCTGCGGCGAAATTGCCATATTGCCGCTGTGTCTGGGCCTGCCCTGGCACGCGCTGATGTTTACGGTCGCCAATGGGTTGGTACTGTCCGTGCGGATTCGGGCGGAAAACACGGCGCTGAACATCGTGCGAAGCTGATGCAACGGAAATATTGACGTTCAAGGATTTGTCGGGGATCGAATTAGGCCGATTGATTTGATCAAAGACGAACCCTCACCCAGCCCGCTCAATCCGGATCATCTGCGCCCGGTCAACCAGATGCCCGTCCGCCTCAATCTCCTCCAGCGCTTTCCGCACCGCTGACTCCATCGACTCATGCGTGATCAAGATCACGGTTTTCGCATTGTTCACTGCCGCTCCCTCAGGATTTCTCTGCACGATGGACTCCAGCGAAATCGCGTTGTCGGCCATGCGCTTGGCGATGGCGGCGAAGACGCCGACGCGGTCGTGGACGGTGAGGCGGATGAAGTAGCCGCCGGCGTGGGATTGCATTTTGGCGCGCTTGTAGGGTTTGAGCTCGCGTGCCGGATGGCCGAAGACCGGGCCGTGCTGGAAGCCGGGGCGGGATTTGGCGATGTCGGCAAGATCGCCGACGACGGCGGATGCGGTGGCGTTGCCGCCGGCGCCGGGGCCGGACATGAGGAGTTCGCCCAGAATATCGGTCTCGATGGCGACCGCGTTGATGACGCCGTGCACCTGCGCGATGACCGACGCCGTCGGCACCATGGTCGGGTGGACGCGCTGTTCTATGCCGGTGTCGGTGCGCTGGGCAACGCCCAACAGCTTGATGCGGTAGCCGAGTTCGCTGGCCGCCTTGATGTCGGCCTGCGTGATGTTGGAGATGCCTTCAAGATAAATCTCGTCGGCGGCGATCTTGGTGCCGAATGCCAGCGCGGTGAGCAGCGACAGCTTGTGCGCGGTGTCGTTGCCTTCGATGTCAAAGGTCGGGTCGGCCTCGGCATAGCCAAGGCGCTGCGCGTCCTTTAGGCACTGCTCGAAGGACAGTCCCTCCTGCTCCATGCGGGTCAGGATGTAATTGCAGGTGCCATTGAGGATGCCGAAAACGCGGTTGACCGTGTTGCCCGCCAGCGACTCGCGCATCACCTTGATGACAGGGATGCCACCGGCGACCGCCGCCTCAAAATTGAGCAACAGGCCCTTGTCCTCGGCGATTGTCGCAAGCTCCACGCCGAACCCGGCGAGCAGCGCCTTGTTGGCGGTGACCACATGGCGGCCAGCGTTGAGAGCGGCTTTGACAGAGGTGTAAGCAGGCGAATTTCCGCCGCCGCCGCCCATCAGTTCGACGAAAACATCGATATCCGAGCGGGTGGCAAGCTCCACCGGGTCGTCGAACCAGGTGACGCCGATCAGGTCAATGCCGCGGTCGCGCATCGGATTGCGGGCACAGACGGCGCGGACCTCGATCTTGCGGCCGCACTGGCGCTCAAGCACAGCAGCCTGATCGCGCAGCACCCGCATGACGGAAACGCCAACCGTTCCCAATCCGGCAATCCCGATTTTCAGCGGTGCGGTCATGTCAATATTCCTGTAATTTGAACGGTTTAGCGGCGGGCGTTGAGAGAAATCACATTGTGCATTCGCTCATCCGCTGTCGCCATGAACTTTTTGATCGAACGCGCGGCCTGCCGGATGCGGTGTTCGTTTTCGACCAGCGCGAGGCGAACATAATCATCGCCATGCTCGCCAAAGCCGATGCCCGGCGCGACGGCGACGTCTGCCTTTTCAATCAGCAGCTTGGAAAACTCCAACGAGCCGAGATGGCGGAACTTTTCCGGGATCGGCGCCCATGCAAACATCGAAGCAGGCGGCGGTGGCACGTCAAAACCTGCTTTGCCGAACGACTCAACCAGAACATCGCGGCGCTTGCGGTAGGTGTTGCGCACTTCGGCAATATCCGAGCCATCACTATTGAGCGCAGCCGTCGCCGCAACCTGGATCGGCGTGAACGCGCCGTAGTCGAGATAGGATTTCACGCGGGTGAGCGCGGCAATAAGCTTCTCATTGCCGACGGCAAAGCCCATGCGCCAGCCGGGCATGGAGAAGGTCTTGGACATGGAGGTGAACTCCACGGCGATGTCGATCGCGCCAGGCACCTGCAGGATCGATGGCGGCGGCGGGCCGTCGAAATAGATTTCGGAATAGGCCAGATCGGAAAGGATGATGATGTCGTGCTTTTTGGCGTAGGCGACCACGTCCTTGTAAAAATCGAGCGAGGCGATCATCGCCGTCGGGTTCGATGGATAGGACACGATCATGCAGATGGGCTTCGGGATCGAATGCTTTACGCCGCGCTCCAGCGCCGGGATGAAATTCTCGTCCGGCTCGACCGGAATGGAGCGGATGACGCCGCCTGCCATGATGAAGCCGAAGGCATGGATCGGATAGGACGGGTTGGGACAAAGGATCACGTCGCCGGGCGCAGTGATCGCCTGCGCCATGTTGGCAAAGCCTTCCTTGGAGCCGAGCGTCGCGCAAACCTGCGTGTCCGCATTGAGCTTGACGCCGAAGCGCCGCTCGTAATAGCCGGCCTGCGCGCGGCGCAAACCCGGAATGCCCTTGGACGAGGAATAGCGGTGCGTGCGCGGATCCTGAACGGCTTCGCACAGCTTGTCGACAATGCTCTGCGGCGTCGGCAGGTCCGGGTTGCCCATGCCCATGTCAATGATGTCGGCCCCGGCAGCCCGCGCGCTGGCCTTCAAACGGTTGACTTGCTCAAACACGTATGGCGGCAGACGGCGGACTTTGTGGAATTCTTCCATTGCTCAGGGCTCCAGGATTTGCGCGGCCTATACACGCATCGCGTCGAATCGTCGATAGGAATTGGCGCTGAATACTCGCGCAGAAATCTTACTGAGAGGCCTCTATTTGCTTCAGCGCCGCAGCGGCATGAGTGGACCCGAGGCTCTGCAGCTTGCGCAGCCGCGCGACGTAGGCTTCGACCGGCTCGCCGGGCAGTCGCTGCGCCGCCTGCTCTGCATAGAGCGTGTTGCGCAAATTGGACGAATCCGCATCCGTAAGCTGACTGGTCTGGCCTTCCGGCACAATATTGATGTTCGGATAAGAGCCGGTGTTAATCGGCGCGCCGGAACGCGGCGGAACAGGCTTGTCCTCGGGCGCGATGGCTGCGGCGGCGGCCTGTTGCGTTCCCGCAGTAGCAGGTGCGGGCATTTCGCCCTGCGCCGATGTCGGCACCGCATTGTCGATGGTCGCGGTCGCGCAGCCAGCGAGACCGAGCGAAAGAATGCCCAGAGCAGATGAAGTCTTTGAGAAACGCCGAAAAAATGTCATGACTGCCACATATACCACAATGCCAATTGATAATTGTATGCCTATCCTGTTCTGGCGATAATATGTCAATGAACGCCTTCTGGGAGGAATCGGCGCGTGACGGATGAAAAAGCCAAAACCATCGGCATGGATGCCAAACGGCTCGAGCCGTTTCTCGTCAAGGATCCCGATGCTTTTGCGGTCAATATGGCACGCATGGTTGAGGCTGCCGGCAAGGCAGCGTCCGCTTGGCTTGCGCCACGCGAGGCCGGGGCCAAGGCAGAGAATTTCTCCGAGCCTCTGGTCGATGTTGCCAAGACCCTGTCGAGCGTGACCGAATATTGGCTTTCAGACCCGCGCCGCGCTGTCGAAGCGCAGACCATGCTTTATTCGCAGTTCATGGGCGTCTGGTCGAATGCCGTCCAGCGCCTTGGCGGACAAGAGGTCGAGGACATCGTCAAGCCCGAAAGAGGCGACAAGCGCTTCAACGACGCCGACTGGACCGAGAACGCCTTTTTCGACTTCCTCAAGCAGACCTATCTGGTGACGTCCAAATGGGCGGGCGACCTTGTCACCAAGTCTGAAGGCATGGACGAGCACACGCGCCAGAAGGCGGCATTTTACATGCAAATCGCCTCGAACGCCTTTTCGCCGTCAAACTTTGTGCTGACCAATCCGGAACTCTACAAGGAAACCATCGCCTCCAACGGACAGAACCTCGTCAATGGCATGACGATGCTGGCCGAAGACATTGCCGCGGGGCATGGCGATTTGAAAATCCGCCAGGTGGACGACAAGCCGTTTGTGATTGGCGAAAACATTGCCGCAACGCCCGGCAAGGTCGTGGCGCGGTCAGTGATTGCCGAAATCATCCAGTATGCGCCGACGACCGACAAGGTGCTCAAGCGCCCTCTCCTCATCTGCCCGCCATGGATCAACAAATTTTACGTGCTCGATCTCAATCCGGAAAAATCATTCATTCGCTGGGCGGTCGAGCAAGGCCACACTGTGTTCGTCATCTCATGGATCAACCCGGACGAGCGGCATGCGCTCAAGGACTGGACCGATTACATCCGCGAAGGCCTGCAGTTCGGCATGGATGCCATTGAGGCATCGACCGGCGAGCGCGAAATCAATGCCGTGGGCTATTGCGTCGGCGGCACGCTGCTGTCCGGGGCGCTTGCTCTGTTCGCGAGGGAAAACGAAAAGCGCATTGTCTCAGCCACCTTCTTCACGACCCAGATCGACTTCACCTATGCGGGCGATTTGATGGTTTTTGTCGATGAGGATCAGGTCAAGGCGCTTGAGCAGTCGATGTATTCCAAGGGCTATCTTGAAGGCACCAAGATGGCCACCGCCTTCAATATGCTGCGCTCGAACGAGCTGATCTGGTCCTATGTCGTCAACAACTATCTCAAAGGCAAGCAGCCGACGCCGTTTGACCTTCTGTTCTGGAACTCTGATGCGACGCGGATGACGGCGGCGAACCATTCCTTCTACCTGCGCGAATGTTATTTGAACAATGCGCTCACCAAGGACTTGATGAAGCTCGGCGGCGCGGTCGTTCACATGCAGGACGTGAAAATTCCGGTGCTGACGATTGCCACGCGCGAGGATCACATCGCACCAGCCAAGTCCGTGTTCCACGGCTGCCGCTTCTTCGGAACGGATGTGACATTTGTGCTGGCCGGGTCTGGCCATATCGCTGGCATTGTGAACCCGCCGGGCAAGCAAAAATACCAGTATTGGACCGGCGGACCGGCGGAAGGCGACCTTCAGTCGTGGCTTGAGACGGCGACCGAGCATCCGGGTTCTTGGTGGCCCTACTGGCATTCCTGGCTGGTCAAGCAGAATGCGGAAATGGTCGATGCCCGAACGCCCGGCGGCGGCAAGGTTGAGCTTCTCGGCGAGGCTCCGGGGACATATGTGAAAGAGCGCATCTGAAACCCAAAGCTTACCCAACGGCAGTTGCATGCCTTCTTCTCATCACGCTTTTGCCTCAATCGCCGAATAGCTAAAAAGTTGCGATTGTCTAACAAATCACATAGACCAGTCACAAAATCACAGCCCCTGCTCGACAGCGGCCAAGAAACAAACCGTCGGCCATATGTCAGACGGAACAGGGATCGGGTGCTGGATTGGACGTTAAACCGCCCAAATTGCTGCGTTTTCGTGCCAATCATTTGATGATTCTGCCCGTTTTTGCCGCTTTTCTCCTGTCATCCTGCACCTCTACAGTTTCAAGCATCGACACCACCGCAGCCTCCTTGCAGCCGCAACAGGCAGCATCTGCGTCAGCCGCATCACCGGCCTCAGGCGAAATTCCAAGTGCTGCCGACAAGAATGCACCAACGCTCTCCATGAACAGCACAGGCGGCGTGCCTCCAGAAGTTGCGGCGGCAGTAGCGCCCGGCGAGCGATCGGCACAAGTCGTAATTGGAGGACCGGCCACCGCAAGCGCCAATGAGTTTACTGTCGCATCGGCAGATACGAGCCAGTCCGAAATCAGCGCCGCCGCAGCCGGTGTCAAACCTGCGGACCCTGTTGCGGCGACGGCGCTGCCTGTCGGCCCGCAGCCAGTTATCGCAACAGCCGAGTTGCCGGCAGGTTCGCAAAAGTTGAAGGCACCTGAGCCGACAGGGCAGCAAGTCCAGTTGGCCAAAGCGGACGCAGAAATTGTCCCGCAGCCACAGCAACTGACGAACGCGGCTCCCGCGCAGCAATTCGTGGAACCTGCCGGACAAGCGCCCGCGAAGAAGCCGCGCAAGACTCTTTTCGCCTCGATGTTTGGCGACAGCGCGCAGAAGTCTCCCGCCATTCAATCTGCGCCCGCGCCCCTGCCCGCGCAAACACAGTTGGCTCTTGCATCTCCAAAGCCAAAGTCAGCGGCGCTGGCGGCAGTAGCGGCGGAAGTCGAGACGCCGCAGCTGGCGTTGACGAACGCGTCCATTCAAAGCGATGCGCCCTTGTCCCAGCCCAACCTCGAAAACGGCGACCTGCCGGGGGTGCGCAAGGGTGCGCTGTTTGAAATCAAGCGGCGCGATTCGCTTGACAGCGATGCGGACGTTGACATCGGCGAGACCGACAGCGGCCCGATCC
>JANPGC010000122.1:0-10890 GCA_031423755.1 Phyllobacteriaceae bacterium
GCATCGAGCGCCTGCCAGCTTTCGTCCGAGAATGGCTTGGTGATGCGTGGATGCTCGGATATGCGGTCGACCCGCATCTCGAAGCCGAACTCGACATTGGCAAAGCTCGCCATGCCGGAAATGGGAGCCGCGTTGCGGAAATGCGGGGTGGCCGCCAGCGGCACATGGCTTTCGCCGGTGAGCAGGCCCGAGGTCGGGTCGAAGCCGATCCAGCCGGCACCCGGCAGATAGACCTCGCACCAGGCATGCAGATCGGTGAAGTCGACCGCGGTCCCGGCCGGGCCATCGAGCGCCACCAGATCGGGCTTGAGCTGGATCAGATAGCCGGAGACGAAACGCGCGGCAATGCCGAGGTTGCGCAGGATCTGCACCAGCAGCCAGCTCGAATCCCGGCACGAGCCCTTTTTCGCGGCCAGCGTCTCCTCCGGCGAAAACACGCCGGTCTCCATACGCACGATATAGGCGATCTCGCGCTGCAGCCGCGCATTGAGGTCGACGACGAAATTGACGGTGTTGGTCGCGCTGCGGTCGATGGTGTTCAGGAAGGCCGACAGCAGCGGCCCGGCCGGCTCGGGCGTGCGGTAAATGGTGAGATCGTCGCGTATCTCTTCCGGGTACTCGAACGGAAATATCTCGGCCGACGGCTCGACGAAGAAATCGAACGGATTGTAGACCGTCATGTCAGCGACAAGATCGACCTCGATCTTGAATTCCGTGACCGGATTGGGAAACACGTAACGCGCAAGCCAGTTGCCGTAGGGATCCTGCTGATAGTTGACGAAATGGTCGGCAGGACTGATCCTCAGCGAATGCGAAATGATCCGCGTCCGGCTGTGCGGGGCAGGGCGCAGCCTGATGGTCTGCGGCCCGAGAACGACGGGCCGGTCATACCGGTAATGCGTGAGGTGGTGGAGCGCTGTTTGTATGGACATTGATCGTGTGGCCGCCGTGACAGGAAGCCAAACCTGTCACACTTTTTGCAGTGCACAAAGTGATTTTCTGGAGCGGCGGTCAGGTCGGCCTTTCACCCGCGCTTGACGAGCAGGCTCTCCGTAGCTCACCCCTTGTTCTTGTAATAAACATCCAGGAACACGGCGAGCAACAAAACCACGCCCTTGATCACCTGCTGCCAGTCAATCCCGACGCCCATGATGCCCATGCCATTGTTCATCACGCCCATGATGAAGGCGCCGATGACCACGCCGGTGATCTTGCCGACGCCACCAGTCACTGCAGCGCCGCCGATGAAGCAGGCGGCGATGACATCGAGTTCAAGCCCCGAGCCGGCCTTCGGCTGCGCCGAGTTCAGGCGTGCGGCATAGACGAGGCCCGCCAGTGCTGCGAGCGCGCCCATGATGGCGAAGATGGCGATGGTGACCTTTTCGGTGTTGATGCCGGAGAGGCGCGCCGCCTTTTCGTTGCCGCCCATGGCATAGACACGGCGGCCGAAGGTCGTGCGCGTGGTGATGAACATGAACAGCGCCACGAGCGCGAACATGGTGATCAGCACGTTCGGCAACCCCTTGTGGTTGGCCATGATCCAGGAGAATCCGAGAAAGGCTATGGCGATGATGGTGTTGCGGCCATAGAAAAGCTGCAGTGGCTCTTCGGCCATGCCATGCTCTTCCTCGAGCTTGCGCGAGCGCCAGTTGGACAGGATGACCAGCGCTGTGACGACCGCGCCGACGACCAGGGCGAACATGTTAATGCCGGCTGGCGCCATGAAGGACAGGAAATCCGGCACGTAGCCATTGGATAGCGCCTGGAAACTGTCCGGGAACGGTCCGAGGTTGCGTCCCGAGAGCATGGCGATCATCAGGCCGCGGTAGATCAGCATGCCGGCAAGCGTGACGATGAAGGCCGGAATGCGGAACTTGGCGACAAACCAGCCCTGAAGTGCGCCGATTGCCGTACCGGCGATCAGGCAGATCAGCACAGCAGGCACGGTGCCCATGCGCCATTCGGCAGGCCAGAGCGGATTGTTGACCATCAGCACGCCTGCAATCGCCCCGATGAAACCGGAGAGGAAACCGACGGAGAGGTCAATGTGCCCTGCCACGATGATCAGCAGCATGCCGAGCGCCATGATGACGATGTAGCTGTTCTGCAGGATGATGTTGGTCATGTTCAGCGGCGTGAACAGGATGCGGTTGGTTGCCACCTGGAAGAAGATCATGATGGCAAGCAGCGACAGGAGCAGCGCATAGTCGCGGATGTTTGCCTTGATGAAGCGCATGATGTCGGGCTTCTCGGCAGTGTTTGCTGTGGTATCGCTCATCGTCAGTCTTCCCATGATTTCATGATGGCGCGCATGATCTTTTCCTGGCTCGCGTCCTTGGCCGGCATTTCGGCGATGAAGCGGCCCTCGTTCATGACGTATATCCGGTCTGAAATGCCGAGGAGTTCCGGCATTTCAGAGGAGATGACGATCACGGCTTTGCCTTGCGCGGCCAGTTCATTGATGATGCCGTAGATTTCATATTTTGCCCCGACGTCGATGCCACGCGTCGGTTCATCCAGGATCAGCACTTCCGGGCCGGAGAACAGCCACTTGGCAAGCACCACCTTCTGCTGATTGCCGCCGGACAGGTTCATCGTCGTCTGGAAAACGCCGGATGACCGGATCTTCAAATCCTTGCGATATTTGTTGGCCACCTTCAGTTCGCGCATTTCGTCAATGACAGCGCGCGACGAGACGCCCTCTAGGTTGGCCAGCGTCGTGTTGTGCTTGATATGGTCGATCAGCACCAGTCCATAGGTCTTGCGGTCCTCGGTCACGTAGGCAAGGCCCGCCTGCGTCGCCTTCGGTATCGAAGAGACATCGACCGGCTTGCCATGCATGAACACTTCGCCGGAAATCTTCTTCCCCCATGAGCGGCCGAACAGCGACATGGCAAATTCGGTGCGCCCGGCGCCCATCAGGCCGGCGATGCCGACGACCTCGCCTGCCCGGACATTCAGCGACACGTCCTTGATTACATGCCGGTCTGAATGCTGTGGGTGATAGACATTCCAGTTCTTGACCGCGAGCACGGGTTCGCCGATCGTCACAGAGCGTGGTGGATAGCGGTCGGTGATATCGCGGCCAACCATCGCCTTGATGATGCGGTCCTCGTCGACGGTCCCGTCCTTCACGTCCAGCGTATCAACCGTCTTGCCATCGCGGATGACGGTGATGCGGTCGGCAACCTCGACAACCTCATTAAGCTTGTGCGTGATCAGGATTGAGGAAATGCCCTGCGCCTTGAATCCGCGCAACAGGTCGAGAAGCGCAGCGGAATCCTTCTCGTTGAGCGAGGAGGTCGGCTCGTCGAGGATCAGCAGCTTGACCTTCTTGTTCAGCGCCTTGGCAATTTCAACCAGCTGCTGCTTGCCGGTGCCAATGTTGGTGATGAGCGTGTTCGGGTGCTCTCTCAGGCCGACTTTTTCCAGAAGCTTGCGGGTCTTGGCGAAGGCCTCGAACCAGTTGATCACGCCGTTCTTTGCGGTCTCCTGGCCAAGGAAAATGTTCTCGGCAATCGACAGCAGGGGGACAAGCGCCAGTTCCTGGTGGATGATGATGATGCCGATGTCTTCGGAATCGGAAATCGTCCGGAAGGCGCGGTCCTTGCCTTCAAAGCGGATAACGCCGTCGTAGCTCCCGACAGGATACACGCCGGACAAAACCTTCATCAACGTCGATTTTCCAGCGCCGTTTTCGCCGACGACGCCGTGGATTTCGGCGGGCATCACGGTGAGCTTGACATCCGTCAACGCTTTCACGCCCGGAAACGTCTTGGTGATGCCCTGCATCTCAAGGATGGGCTGCATGGTTCCGCCGCGCCTCCCTGCGCCCGGAAGCCGGATTGTCTCCGGCAACGCTTCCAACAGTAGGCCATAAAACAGGTCCCGCAAGCAAGCTCGCGGGACCCCTTCCAAGCAAGAATCTTACTTCAATTCATCGGCCTTGATGTAGCCGGAGTCGACCAGCATCTTGGTGATGTCGTCCTTGCCCACCGAATATGGCGTCAGCAGGTAAGAGGGAACGACCTTGACTTCATTGTTGTAGGTCTTCGTGTCATTGATTTCAGGCTCTTTGCCCTGCATCACGGTATCGACCATCTTGGCAGTCACCTTGGCCAGTTCGCGCGTGTCCTTGAACACGGTCGAATACTGCTCGCCTGACATCATAGACTTGACGGAAGCAACTTCCGCATCCTGACCGGTCACAATCGGCATTTCCGGGCCGGGGCCATAGCCAACGCCCTTCAACGAGGAAATGATGCCGCGTGACAGGCCGTCATACGGAGACAGAACGCCGTTCACCTTCTTGTCGGTGTAGTTTGCCGACAAAAGGTTGTCCATGCGCGCCTGGGCGGTCGGGCCGTCCCAGCGCAGCGTGCCAACCTTGTCCATGCCCATCTGGCCGGACACGATGACAATCTCGCCCGAATCGATCATGGGCTGCAGGACCGACATTGCGCCGTCGTAGAAATAGAAGGCATTCGTGTCGTCCGGCGAACCGCCGAAGAGTTCGACATTCCACGGCTTCACGCTTGGAAACCGCTCCTTGAGCCCCGCTACAAGCGACTGGGCCTGCAACACACCGACTCCGAAATTGTCGAAAGTCGTGTAGTAATCGACATCAGGCGTCTTGGTGATCAGGCGATCATAAGAGAACACCTTGGCGCCGGACTCGTGCGCCTTCTTGAGAACGTCCGTCAACGTCGTGCCGTCAATTGACGCAATGACCAGCGCCTTGGCACCCTTGGTCAGCATGTTTTCAATCTGTGACAATTGCGCAGGAATGTCGTCTTCAGCGAATTGCAGGTCAACGGTGTAGCCCATGTCAGTGAAGAGCTTGGTCATCGTCTCGCCGTCTGAAATCCAGCGTGTCGATGACTTGTTCGGCATCGCCACGCCGATCGTGCCCTTGTCCTGCGCCAACGCGAAGGTTGACGAAAGCGCCATGGCAGTGGCGGCAGCCAGAATGCCAAAGTTTCTGCGGTTAATCATGTAGTCCTCCCTTGTGACAACACCGGCAGATTTGGCCATATCCGATACATGGATTGCCATTTCACCCAGCTTCTATGTCGCCGAATTGATGTGTACCCCACCTGCAGCCGAAGTTTCTGCTCCGGCACCGTCGCAGGTAGCGTTTTGAGACGTTGGTAGAATTTGGTATAACTGTCAAATGCAAAATTTCCCCGTTAATATGTGAATATTGGTATGTTGATAGAGCAGGATTCAGATATGAAAAGATTGCCGGAAACTTCAGCCACACCGATTGATGCCACAGAGGACGAGGACCAGCTCGCCCGGACGGGCATTCGCATTCCACACTTGAAACTCATCGTCTCGCTCGACGATTATGGTCAGATCAGCGCAGCAGCATCGGTTCTGAACATGTCACAGCCGGCGGCCTCGCGCATGCTGTCAGAGATCGAAGCCATTCTGGACGCTCCGCTCTGCGTGCGGCTGCCAAGGGGTATTGCGCTCACCCCTCACGGCAAGGCGCTCGCCCGAAGGTCGAGAACCATCTTGCTTGAATTGCGCGAGGCAGGCCGAGAAATCACGGATCTCAAGAACGGTACGGGCGGCTCTGTTCACCTTGGCGCTGTGACCGCGCCCGCTGTTCAGATTGTCATTCCGGTCATCCGGCAGATCCGGGAGCAATACCCGCGCATCAAGATCAATGTGCAAGTGGAAACCAGCAACATCCTTGCCAAGGATCTTCTTGGCTCGCGGCATGACTTCATCATCGCCCGCATTCCTGATGATCTCAATCCGCGCCAGTTCTCGAGCCGGGAAATCGGCATCGAAAAGGCCTGCCTGATTGTGCGGCGGGATCATCCGCTGGCTGCGCGCGAACGCGTTGCGCTTGAAGAGCTGAACGCCTTTGAGTGGGTTTTCCAACCCGACGGCTCGCTTCTCAACCGGACGGTGGAGAAGCTCTTCCTGTCGCGCTCCGTGCCTTTGCCGGAGCGCATTGTCAACACCTCTTCCATGCTGATGACGATGATGATGGTTCAGGAGTCCAACGCCATTTCGCCGATAGCCTTTGAAGTCGCGAAGCGCTTTGCGCGTCAGCACGGCGACGGTCCTCTGTCGATCCTCAACCTCGGCTATGACATCAACGTCCAGCCATTCAGTCTGATCACAGTGCGGGATCGCCCGCTTTCCCCGGCGGCGATGACACTCTACGAGCACATCGTCCGGGAGGTCGAAAGACAGAATCTCTGACGTCTATTTGCCCCAGCGCAGCACCAGCGGGTCAAGTTCGCGCAGGAGATCAAGCAGCTCCGCCGCAGTGTCCGGATGCACCGGCTTTGTCGGATGGCGTACAAAATCAGATTTGATGACGCCGCCTGCCTTCATGGCAATTTTCGCCGATCGCCAGCCGCACTGGCGGTTCTCGAAATTGATCGCCGGCAAAATTCGCCGGTAGCCTTCCTTGGCGGCATCCTTGCGGCCCTCGCGGAAATCAACAATCACCGGGCGTATCAAGTCGCAGATCATGCCGGAGGTCATCGAACCGGTCGCTCCGGCGTTCAGGTCCGCCATCAGCGTGATGCCTTCCTCGCCGTCGAACGGGCCTTCGATGAGGTCGCCGCCCTCTGCAATGAGACCGCGCAGCTTGGCCGCTGTTTGCGGTGTTTCTATCTTGAAATAGCGCAGCTCCGGCACTTCCCGCGCCATGCGCACAATCTGCGGCACAGTGAGTTGCACGCCGGACAGAGGCGCATCCTGTAGCATGATCGGAATGCCACCAGCCTTGCCGACGCGCTGGAAATGCTCGATCACCGAATTTTCATCAGCCCGCAACCCGGTGCCGTGGTAGGGCGGCATCATCATCAGCATCGCCGCGCCGAGTGAAGCCGCCAGTTTCGCGCGGGCTTCGACAATCTGCGTCGAGAAGTGCGAGACTGTAACAATCATCGGCACGCGCCCGGCGACATGGGTGAGGCAAAGCCGGGTCAACACTTCGCGCTCGTCGTCCGAGAGCAGGAACTGTTCGGAAAAGTTGGCAAGAATGCATATGCCGTCAACACCCTGGTCAATCAGCAGATCAAGCACACGTTTCATGCCTTCAAGATCAAGACTTCCATCATCGTTGAATGGTGTCGGAGCGACCGGCCAGATGCCGGTATAGGGGCGGTTTGTCATCTTTTGGCCTCAGGCAAAAACGTAGGAAGTCTTGACGGTGGTATAGAACTCGCGGGCATGTGACCCTTGCTCGCGCGGGCCATAACTGGACCCTTTGGTACCGCCGAAGGGCACGTGATAATCAACTCCGGCTGTCGGCAGATTGACCATGACCATGCCAGCTTTCGCCTGTTTGCGGAAGGCCGTCGCGTGCTTCAGCGAGGTGGTGCAAATGCCGGCGCACAGACCGAATTCCGTGTCGTTTGCCGTTGCCAAAGCCTCGGCAAAATCGGCGACCTTGATGACAGACGCGCAGGGCCCGAAGATCTCCTCACGCGACACGCGCATGGCATTGGTGGCGTTGGCAAAGACCGCCGGCTGCTGGAAGAAACCACTCCCGCCGATGCGCTGGCCGCCAGAGACATCGCAGCCTTCCGACTTGGCGAGCTCGACATAGGAGAGGTTTGTAGCCAACTGCTTTTCATCGACAACCGGGCCGATCTGCGTTGCCGGATCGAGTGGATCGCCAACCTTCAGAGCCGCTGCCGCAGCCTTGAACTTCTCGACAAACCTGTCGTGGATGCCCGCCGTCACGATGATGCGCGACGAGGCGGTGCAGCGCTGGCCTGTCGAGAAGAACGCGCCGTTTATTGCCGCATTGACGGCAAGATCAAGGTCGGCGTCATCGAGCACCACCAGCGGGTTCTTGCCGCCCATTTCGAGCTGGACCTTTTTGCCAAGTTCCATGGCGCGAAGGCCGATGCGCTTGCCTGTACCAACCGAGCCGGTGAAGGAAATGGCATTGATACCCGGATGATCGACAATGCGCTGACCGACGCTTGAGCCGGGTCCCATCACGAGATTGAACACGCCTTTCGGGCAACCGCTTTCATGCAGGATTTTTGCGATCTCCCAGGAGCAGCCGGGCACCAGATCGGCAGGTTTCATCACCACCGTGTTGCCATAGGCGAGCGCCGGAGCGATCTTCCATGCGGGGATGGCGATAGGGAAATTCCACGGCGCAATGATGCCGACGACGCCAACTGGCTCGCGGTCAATCAGCACTTCAATGTTGGGGCGCACCGATGCCAGCTTTTCACCTGCGATACGCAGGGCTTCCCCGGCAAAGAATTTGAATATCATCGCCGCGCGGACAGTCTCGCCAATGCCTTCAGCGAGCGACTTGCCCTCTTCCCGCGACAAAAGACGACCGATCTCATCCTTGCGGGCAAGGATCGTGTTGCCAACGGCATCCAGCACATCAAACCGAACCTGCGGCGAGGCCGACGCCCATTGAGTCAATGCAGCTTTGGCGGCGTCAACAGCAGCGTCAACTGCAGACGCGTCGGCGGAGGCATACTGACCGACGATGTCGTTCGTGTCAGACGGGTTCACATTCGGCCTTGATGAGGTCGCTTCAACCCATTGGCCATTGATCAGATTTGCGTGGTGCACACTGTCCTCCTGTCCCTATTGATCATACTATATTGCAATAATTTGCCACTTGTCACTTGATTTTTCATTATGAAATCGCAATCATCATATCATTGAGAGGGATTGGCGCAGTCCATGGCAGTGGTCACACCTAACAGGAAAGATGGCAGTCGGCTCGAGTCAGGGCCAAACCTGACCATGGCCATGGCAGCGCAACTTGGCGGCAAGATTGTCGCACGCCAGCTTGGGGCAGGCGCATCGCTGCCGACGGAAGGTGAATTGCAGTCGGAATTTGGCGTGTCCCGTACGGTGGTGCGTGAAGCCATCCGGCATTTGGCGTCCAAGGGACTTGTGTCTGTCGGCCCGAAAGTCGGCACCAAGGTGCGGCCTTCGTCCGAATGGAATATGCTCGATCCGGAAGTGATGGACTGGCACCTGCGTGGCGCAGCCTCGGCGGAATTCATCGCGGCGCTTTATGAGATGCGGCTGATCATAGAGCCGGAGGCGGCGCGACTCGCTGCCGCACGGATTTCTTCGGCGCAAATCGAGAATTTGAATGCTGCGCTTGCGGGGATGAGCGAAAACCTGCGCGGGTCGCAAGACCTGATCGCAGCCGACCTTGCCTTTCACCGCACCATTCTGGAGGCAACCGGAAATCCGGTTCTGCGCTCATTCGGTGCACTCATCGAGAACAGCCTGTCCGTGTCGTTTTCGCTGAGTTGGCGCAAGAGTGAGCCGGGGCAGACGCTGAAGCTGCATGGGCAAGTGGTGGATGCAATTGTTGCCGGTGATGAGGAGCTTGCAGCGCTGCACATGCGCCGCTTGATCGAGACAGCATACCGCGATGTGCGCCAGTCACTGGCGGCAAATCCGGGCGAGACAAGATAGCCGCATTGCGGCATGCATTGGGAGGACGATATGACATTCAAAAAGGCCGAATGGCCGCGCCGTTTGCGCTCGCAGGATTGGTTCGGCGGCACCAGCCGTGATGCAATCTACCATCGCTCATGGATGAAAAATCAGGGCTTCCCGGCCGACATGTTCGATGGCCGCCCCGTGATCGGCATCTGCAACACATGGTCGGAACTGACACCCTGCAACGCCCATCTGCGCGACCTCGCGGAACGGGTGAAGCGCGGTGTCTATGAGGCCGGCGGCTTTCCGCTGGAGTTTCCGGTTTTCTCGCCATCCGAGAGTGCGCTCAGGCCCACCGCGATGCTCTATCGCAACCTCTGCGCCATGGATGTGGAGGAAGCGATCCGCGCCAATCCACTCGATGGCGTGGTGCTTTTGGCTGGTTGCGACAAGACCACGCCCGCTTTGCTGATGGGGGCGGGCAGTGTCGATATCCCGGCGATTCTCGTGTCCGGCGGTCCGATGCT
The DNA here is from genome assembly GCA_031423755.1 of Phyllobacteriaceae bacterium. Classification (GTDB taxonomy): domain Bacteria; phylum Pseudomonadota; class Alphaproteobacteria; order Rhizobiales; family Rhizobiaceae; genus JANMEX01. The sequence continues at coordinate 9,942 of JANPGC010000122.1, forward strand.
GAACGGCAAATGGCGCGGCCAGGAAGTCGGTTCCGGCACGGCGCTTTGGCAGATGTCGGAGATGGTGAAGTCCGGCGAAATTACCAATGAGGATTTCCTCGAGGCAGAGCAGGGCATGTCGCGCTCACCCGGCTCCTGCAACACGATGGGCACGGCCTCGACCATGGCCTCGATGGCTGAGGCCCTCGGCATGGCGCTGTCCGGCAACGCTGCCATTCCGGCAGTGGACTCGCGCCGCCGCGTGATGGCGCAGCTGACAGGCAGACGCATAGTGGACATGGTCAAGGATGATCTCAAACCATCAGATATCATGACCATGAAGGCGTTCGAAAACGCGATCCGCGTCAATGGCGCGATCGGCGGCTCGACCAATGCCGTTGTGCATCTTCTCGCCATGGCCGGCCGTGTCGGCGTGCCGCTGACGCTTGACGATTGGGACCGTCTGGGCCGCGATGTCCCGACCATCGTCAACCTGATGCCATCCGGCAAATATCTCATGGAAGAGTTTTTCTACGCCGGCGGCCTGCCAGTCGTCATCAAGGCGCTTCACGATGGCGGATTGCTGAACAGCGACGCGATCACCGTTTCCGGCAAGAGCATCGGCGAGGAAGTCGCCGTCGCCAAGAACTGGAACGAGGACGTCATCCGACCCGTAGACAAGGCTCTGGTCAAATCCGGCGGTATTGCAGTGGTGAAGGGAAATCTCGCACCCAACGGTGCTGTGCTCAAACCCTCCGCCGCGTCGCCGCACCTGATGCAGCACAAGGGCCGTGCCTACGTGTTCGAATCCATCGAAGACTTCCACGGCACCATCAACGATGACAGCCTCGACATCGATGAAAACTCGATCATGGTGCTGAAATACTGCGGCCCCAAGGGCTACCCCGGCATGGCCGAAGTCGGCAACATGGGATGTACGCCTGGGGCCAGTTCCTCGATCACGATCTCG
>JANPGC010000123.1:0-3736 GCA_031423755.1 Phyllobacteriaceae bacterium
AGATTGACGAGAAACTCCGAGCCAAGGTTCGACGTCATGATGATCAGCGTGTTCCGGAAATCGACCGTCCGGCCTTGCCCGTCCGTCAATCGTCCGTCATCAAGCACCTGCAACAGCACATTGAACACATCCGGATGCGCCTTTTCGATCTCGTCGAACAGAATCACCTGATATGGCCTGCGCCGAACAGCCTCCGTTAGCGCCCCGCCTTCCTCATAACCGACATAGCCCGGAGGCGCGCCGATCAGCCGGGCGACGGAGTGCTTCTCCATATACTCCGACATGTCGATCCGGCTCATCGCCGTGTCATCGTCAAACAGGAACGAAGCCAGCGCCTTGGTCAGTTCGGTCTTGCCAACACCCGTCGGCCCGAGAAACATGAACGAGCCAATCGGCCGGTTCGGATCCTGCAAGCCCGCGCGTGAACGCCTGACCGCCCGCGACACAGCCTGCACCGCCTCGCCCTGCCCGACAACCCGCTTGCCGATCTCATCTTCCATGCGCAACAGCTTGTCGCGCTCGCCTTCCAGCATGTTGTCCACCGGAATCCCAGTCCAGCGCGAAACGACCTGCGCAATGTGCTCGGACGTCACGGTCTCTTCAACCATTGACGCCTTGCCATCCTGCGCTTCCGATTCGACCAATCTGCGCTCAAGATCAGGGATCGAGCCATAGGCAAGTTCCCCCGCCCGCTGGAATTCGCCCTTGCGCTGGGCAATCGCCAGCTCATTGCGCGCGTCTTCCAACTGCTTCTTCAAATCGGCGGCGAGGCCAAGCTTCTGCTTTTCTGCCATCCAGACATTGGTGATTCCGGCCGATTCTTCTTCAAGCCCGGCCAATTCCTGCTCGAGCTTTGCCAGCCGGTCCTTGGACGCCGCGTCCTTTTCAACCTTCAGCGCCTCGCGCTCGATCTTCAACTGCATGATGCGCCGGTCAATCTCGTCCAGCGCCTCAGGCTTGGAATCAACCTGCATCCTCAAGCGGGAAGCTGATTCGTCGACCAGATCAATCGCCTTGTCCGGCAGGAACCGGTCAGCGATATAACGATTCGACAAGGTCGCCGCCGCCACCAGCGCCGAATCAGATATCCGCACCTTGTGATGCTGCTCATACTTTTCCTTGAGCCCGCGCAGGATCGAAATCGTGTCCTCGACCGTCGGCTCGGAAACAAACACCGGCTGGAACCGCCGCGCCAACGCCGCGTCTTTTTCAACATGCTTGCGATACTCATCAAGCGTGGTCGCGCCGACGCAGTGCAATTCGCCGCGCGCCAAGGCCGGCTTCAACAGGTTCGATGCATCCATCGCGCCGTCCGCCTTGCCCGCGCCAACCAGCGTGTGCATTTCGTCGATGAACAGGATGATCGAGCCGTTCGCCGACTGGATTTCGCTCATCACAGCCTTCAGCCGCTCTTCAAATTCACCGCGGTACTTCGCACCCGCAATCAGCGCGCCCATATCAAGCGACAGCAAAGATTTGTCGCGCAGCGATTCGGGCACGTCGCCATTGATGATTCGCAGCGCCAGCCCCTCGGCAATCGCCGTCTTGCCAACGCCCGGTTCGCCAATCAGCACCGGATTATTCTTGGTCCGGCGCGAAAGGACCTGCATCGTCCGGCGGATTTCATCATCGCGACCGATCACCGGATCAAGCTTCCCTTCGCGGGCGTCCTTGGTGAGGTCGCGCGCATATTTCTTCAGCGCGTCATAGCCCTGCTCGGCATTGGCACCATCAGCGGTCCGGCCCTTGCGCAATTCATTGATGACAGCGTTCAAGGCCTGCGGCTTCACCCCGGCCTTGGCCAAAATGTCCGCGGTCTTGGCAGACTTCTCCATCGTCAGCGCGGTCAGCAAACGCTCAACCGTGACAAAACTGTCGCCAGCCTTCTTGGCAATCTCTTCCGCCGTCGCCATCACCTTGGCCAGCGGCTGCGACATGTATAGCTGCCCGTTGCCGCCCGAAACCTTCGGCAAAGCAGCCAAGGCCGCTTCAACAGCCACCCGCACAGCACCCGAATCGCCTCCGGCCCGGTCAATCAGCGACCCGGCCAAACCCTCTTCGTCATCCACAAGCACCTTGAGGAGATGCTCAGGCAAGAACTGCTGATGATTCTGCGCCAGCGCATAAGTCTGTGCAGATTGAATAAAGCCCCGCACCCGCTCGGAATATTTTTCAATGTTCATGTCAGTCTCCATATGCGCAAGACCCCAAAGGCATCTTGAACGTTAGGTGATGGACCCCCGATTTCGGCGGGTCCGCTTCTCAAAAATTCATATGGGAATTGATTCCCTAACCCTCAAGCCCGCAAGCCTATCCACAAACAAAAAAACGGCGCGAAAACCGCGCCGTTTTGAAATCATTGAGGGATTGGAAAAATGGGTCGAGTTTCGTATCCGCCGCGCCCCTTGTATGAGCGAGTTTGCTCCGGCAAATCATGCCGGTGGCATGATTTGAGAATCGAGCGCCCTGAACCATGCGAAGGGCCGGGTGTGCCAGTCTCAAAGCCAAAAACTGCCTACTCGTCCGCCGTCACAGGGACCGGCTTATCAGCCCCGCGCGATAACGTTGCAAGCAAACCACCCTCTTCGGGTGCATCAGATGTCTCCGCAACAGCCTCAACCCGCGGCTCGCGCGGCACTCTTGGTCCACGTTCACGCCGTGTGTTGCGCGGACCGTTGCGCTCGCCATCGCCACCTTCACGAGGCGGACGCGGCTCGCGCGGCGTGCGGTTGTTGTCGCGGACCACCGGCTGCAAGCCGCCGTCAACCGGTGCCATTGCCTCGACTATCGGCTGAGGCTGGTCGCCGTCATAAACATTGACCTGCGGCTGATTGTTGGACGGCACGTTCTGTTGATCTTGCTGCTCCTGCTGTTCCCGCTGGCGCACCGTGATCGGATTGTCAGCAAAACGATTGTCGCTGTTGTCGGTCAGGTCTTCGTCTTCCTCGACATCACGCTGCTCGCGCTGCGCCTGCTGTTGCGCCATCGCTGCGGCAATGATCCGGTTATAATGCTCGGCATGTTGCAGGTAATTTTCCGCCATCACCCGGTCGCCGGACGAGTGCGCATCCCGCGCCAGCTGTAAATATTTCTCGGCAACATGCTGCGCGGTGCCGCGCACTTTCACATCCGGCCCGTTGCTTTCATAACTGCGGGTCAGCGGATTGGGACCGCGCCGGTTGTTATTGTTATTATTGTTGTTATTGCCGCCACCGCCGCCGCCATTGTTGCGTCCGCGCATGCGCCTGTTCTGCTGGTTCTGCCTCATCCGATACTCATGTTTCCGGTTCGAGGGTGAAGTGGGTTATTGGCTGCAAATTGTCCATTGACACACATGCAGACGCGCAACCCAACACAGCGCGTCGCACCAAAATCGGCTTTCTCATCCAACTGGCGCTACCGGGGCGAGGAATGTCAGGCGAAAATTTCGCTTTTGACAGGAACAATCCGAACCCTCTTTAAGGATTCGATAGGCGCTCCCCTGTGCCTCCGATTTATTGAATCTACCCGTTCCCGCTGAATAAACCAAGCTTTTTTTCGCAAGCGCACAGAAATGCTTACTGCAATGCAAACGCCAGTGCCCTGTCTCTTCCGCCAAGGTCCTTGCGCAATTGCAAAAGAGCAAACCCCTGTGCCGCAAAAATTGCCGTCACATCTGCCGCCTGGTCAAACCCGATCTCAACCGCAACGATCCCTTCCGGCAACAAATAGTCCGCCACACCCGCTGCAATCGACC
>JANPGC010000124.1:0-8227 GCA_031423755.1 Phyllobacteriaceae bacterium
GCCGACAGGCAGCGACTGGAACTGGAGCGGGAAGCAAAATTTGGCCGTTACCCTTTGTGGTATCGCGCGACGCAGAAATTGATTTTGGCAGTGCTGTTTGCAGGCGTTGCCTTCTACATGTTGAAGTTGGTTCAGGGCTGAGGCTCTTGAGAAACTGGTGAGGAACACATGCCAACCGAAATTTTGATGCCCGCGCTTTCGCCGACCATGGAAGAAGGCAAATTGTCCAAATGGGTCAAGAAAGAGGGCGACAAGGTCAAGTCCGGCGATGTGCTGGCCGAAATCGAAACCGACAAGGCGACGATGGAGGTCGAAGCGGTCGATGAAGGCACGCTTGCCAGGATCGTCGTTGCCGAAGGGACGGAAAACGTCAAGGTCAACGCGGTGATCGCGATTCTGACCGCGGACGGCGAGGACATGAGCGCCGCGCCTGTCGCCAAGGCTCCGGAGTCGCCCGCCGCTGCACCGGCTCCGAGTGACGCCGCTGCTCCTGTTGCCGCTCTGCCAAAAGCTGCCGCCGCCCCCTCTGATCCTTCCATCCCGGCTGGCACCGAAATGGTGCCGACGACGGTGCGCGAAGCGCTGCGCGACGCGATGTCCGAGGAAATGCGCCGCGACGAAAGCGTGTTCGTGATGGGTGAAGAGGTTGCTGAATATCAGGGCGCTTACAAGATCACGCAAGGGATGCTCGCCGAGTTTGGCCCGAAGCGCGTTATCGACACGCCGATCACCGAACATGGCTTTGCAGGCATCGGCGTCGGTGCCGCCATGACGGGTCTCAGGCCCATCGTCGAGTTCATGACGTTCAACTTCGCGATGCAAGCCATTGATCATATTATCAATTCAGCGGCAAAGACGCTCTACATGTCCGGCGGCCAGATGGGCGCGCCGATTGTGTTCCGCGGTCCGAACGGCGCGGCCGCCCGCGTCGGCGCGCAGCACAGCCAGGACTATGCCGCCTGGTACAGCCACATTCCGGGCCTGAAAGTGATCCAGCCCTATACTGCAGCGGACGCAAAAGGCCTGATGAAAGCCGCCATCCGCGATCCGAACCCGGTGATCTTCCTCGAAAACGAAATACTCTACGGCCAGACGTTTGACGTGCCGAAGATGGACGATTTCGTTCTGCCGATTGGTAAGGCCCGCATTCACCGCAGCGGTAAGGACGTTACGCTGGTGACGTTCAGCATCGGAATGACCTACGCGATCAAGGCTGCCGCCGAACTGGAGAAGGAAGGCATTGACTGCGAGATTATTGATCTGCGCACCATCCGGCCGATGGATCTTGATACGGTGGTGGCTTCGGTCATGAAGACGGGCCGCTGTGTCACCATTGAAGAAGGCTTCCCGCAATCTTCCGTCGGCGACCATATCGCCGCGCAGATAATGCAGCGCGCCTTCGACTATCTGGATGCCCCGGTGATCACAATCTGCGGCAAGGACGTGCCGATGCCTTATGCGGCCAATCTTGAAAAACTGGCTCTGCCGAACGTCGGCGAAGTCATCGCAGCGGTGAAGGCTGTGACATACAGGTAGGAGAAGATGAGCAATCATGATCTGGTAAGCAGGGAAACGAGGGCCAAAATGGCCGCGCTCGCTGCAATCCAGATGGTGGAGACGCAGGAGACAGTTTCGTTTTCAAAGGCCGCGCGCGAGTTGATCACAGAAATCGCAAAGCGGAACGGCTTAACGGAAACGCTTGATATCACAGGCAAAGTAATTTTGCCGAACACGGACTATTGGCGAAACTTCGGTGTTCTGAAGTCAGTCATGCGAAAAATTGGAGTTGGCGATCACCCGTATCGCTGATGGAGGAAACGGATGCCGATCAACATCACAATGCCCGCGCTCTCGCCGACAATGGAAGAGGGCAATCTTGCCAAGTGGCTCGTCAAGGAAGGCGACAAGGTCAAATCCGGCGATGTTATCGCCGAGATTGAGACCGACAAGGCCACGATGGAAGTCGAAGCTGTCGATGAAGGCGTGATTGCCAAGCTGGTGGTTCCGGCGGGCGCGCAGGGCGTCAAGGTCAATGCGGTGATCGCGATATTGGCAGGCGAGGGCGAGGATGCCAGCGCCGCTGCAGCCCCTTCGATCTCCCCACTTGCTGGGGAGACATCGGCGAAGCCGACTGAGGGGGGCGCACAGCCCACTGCCGCCGCGCCATCACCCACACCTGCACCTGCAACGCCCGTCGTGCCTGCGTCTGCCAAGACGGAAGGCGAGCGCACATTCGCCTCGCCGCTCGCCCGCCGCATCGCCAAGGATGCGGGCGTGGACGTGGCCAAGGTTACCGGCTCCGGACCAAAGGGTCGTGTTGTGAAAGCCGACGTGGATGCCGCAATCGCAGGCGGCACGGGCAAGGCGACTGCCGCTCCGGCTGCAGCACCATCTGCTGCTCCGGCCGCAGCGCCGAAGGGCATGTCGGAGGATCAGGTGCTGAAGCTGTTCGCCGAAGGCTCTTACGAACTCGTGGCCCACGACGGGATGCGCAAGACGATTGCCAAGCGACTGCAGGAATCCAAGCAGACGATCCCGCACTTCTACGTCTCGGTTGATTGCGAACTTGACGCGCTTTTGGCGCTGCGCACGCAGTTGAACGCTGGCGCCCCAGTGACCAAGACCGAAAAGGGCGAGGTTCCGGCCTACAAGCTGTCGGTCAACGACATGGTCATCAAGGCGCTGGCGCTGGCGCTTCGCGATGTGCCTGATGCGAACGTGTCCTGGACCGATACCAACATGGTCAAGCACAAACACGCTGATGTTGGCGTCGCGGTGTCGATACCCGGCGGCTTGATCACCCCGATCATCCGCTCTGCCGAACTCAAGACACTCTCGGCCATCTCCGGCGAGATGAAGGATCTGGGCGCACGCGCCAAGGCCCGCAAATTGAAGCCTGAAGAGTATCAGGGTGGCACGACCGCCGTCTCCAACATGGGCATGATGGGCGTCAAAAACTTCGCCGCGGTCGTCAACCCGCCGCACGCCACGATCCTCGCCGTTGGCGCGGGGGAGGAGCGGGTGGTGGTGAAGAAGGGCGAAATGAAGGTGGCGCAGGTGATGACCGTAACGCTCTCGACGGATCATAGAGCTGTGGATGGAGCGCTGGGCGCGGAGCTGCTCGGGGCGTTCAAGCGGTATATTGAGAACCCGCTGAGCATGCTGGTTTGACCTCCAGCCTTCCCCCTTGCGGGGAAGGTGTCGGCGTTAGCCGACGGATGGGGGTGGTGGTGAAGTTGCGGAGTTGCAGGAAATGGCGTGGAAGAGGGAGCGAGCAGGCAAAGCAAGCGTTTCCGCTGACCGCAAGGCCATGCAGCTGCGCAAGTCAATGACCGACGCTGAGAGGCTGCTTTGGAATGGTATGCGCTACGAGTTGGTGATGCCAGAAGGAGCGCACTTCCGACGCCAGTTTGCGATTGGCGATTACGTCGTTGATTTTGTTTGTTTGCGATACCGTCTTATCATTGAAGTAGATGGTGCAATTCATGCGGAAGAACAGCGGGTGGCGCGCGATTCGGTGCGCAAGAAGTTCCTCGAAAAACAAGGATTCACTGTCCTCCGTTTCTCAAATGACGATGTTTTGGTGAGGCGGGCGTCCGTGGTCAATTCTGTCAGCGTTGCACTTGCTGGCACCACCCCCATCCGTCGGCTAACGCCGACACCTTCCCCGCAAGGGGGAAGGCTGGAGCCCCATCCATGAAAACCATCCTCGCATTCGGCGATTCTCTCACCTGGGGCTATAACGCCGTAGACGGTGGTCGCCACGCCTTTGAAGACCGCTGGCCGAATGCCTTGGGCGCGAAACTCGGCGCGGGTTTCCGCGTGATTGCCGAGGGTCTCAACGGACGCACCACTGTCCATGACGACAATCTGGTTGACGAGTTGCGCAACGGCGCCAAGGCGCTGCCGATGCTGCTGTCGTCGCATCAGCCGCTCGATCTGGTGATCATCGCGCTTGGCTCCAACGACCTGAAGCATCCGTGGTGGTCCCGCGCGAGCGACGCCAAGCGCGGCGTGCAGCGGCTGGTGGAAATCGCCCAGCGCTTTTCGTACGGTGTTGGCATGCGCACCCCGAAAATTCTGGTGATTGCACCGCCGAGCGTCATCCACACGGACAATGCCGATTTCGACAAGATGTTTTCGCACGCCATCAAGGAAAGCCAGAAGTTTGGCGAGGAATACAGGCTCCTTGAGGGCTCCCATGGCATCGAGGTGTTCGAGGCCGGCAAGATAGTCGATACCGATCCGCGCGATGGAATCCATCTTGACGCGGCGAATACAAGAAAATTGGGCGAGGCACTGGCTCCGCTGGTCCGGCAGATGCTGGCAGACTGATTGAAAAGGATATTCCCATGGCAAATTCTTATGACGTCATCATCATCGGCTCCGGCCCGGGCGGCTATGTCACCGCCATCCGCTCGGCGCAGCTTGGGCTGAAGACCGCCATCGTCGAGCGCGAGCACCTCGGCGGCATCTGCCTCAACTGGGGCTGCATCCCGACCAAGGCGCTGCTTCGCTCGGCGGAAATCATGCATTACGGCCAGCATCTGAAGGACTATGGCTTGAAGCTGGAAGGCACGATTTCGGCAGATGTGAATGCGGTCGTCGCCCGGTCGCGCGGGGTGTCGGCGCGGTTGAACGGCGGCATCGGGTACCTGATGAAGAAAAACAAGGTCGATGTGATCTGGGGCGAGGCGAAGCTTTCCAAGCCGAACGAGATCGTCGTCGCCGCCACCAAGAAGGCCCCGATGCTGCCGCAGAACCCGGTGCCGAAGGGCGTTCAGGGCGAGGGGACGTATACAGCCAAGCACATCATCATCGCCACGGGTGCGAGGCCAAGGGCGCTGCCGGGCATTGAGCCGGACGGCAAACTGATCTGGACTTATTTCGAAGCCATGGTGCCACAGACGCTGCCGAAGAAACTGCTGGTCATGGGCTCCGGCGCCATTGGCATCGAATTTGCCAGCTTTTACAATGCGATGGGCTCGGATGTTACAGTCGTGGAGGTTATGCCGACGGTGATGCCGGTCGAGGACGCGGAGATTTCCGCTTTTGCCCGCAAGATGCTGGAAAAGTCTGGCCTGAAGATCAAAACTTCGACCAAGGTCACCAAGGTGGTCAAGGGCGCGGACTCGATCACCGCGACCATCGAAGGCGCGGACGGCAAGACTGAGGAAATCACGTCCGACCGGCTGATTTCCGCTGTCGGCGTACAGGGCAACATCGAGAATCTCGGCCTTGAGACGCTGGGCATCAAGACCGACCGTGGCTGCATCGTGATTGACGGTTACGGCAAGACCAATGTGCCGGGCGTCTACGCCATCGGCGATGTCGCCGGCCCGCCGATGCTGGCGCACAAGGCCGAGCATGAGGGCGTGATCTGCGTCGAGAAAATCGCCGGCGTTCCGGGCGTCCACCCGATGAACAAATTGATGATACCGGGCTGCACCTATTGCCATCCGCAGGTCGCTTCAGTGGGGCTCACAGAAGCCAAGGCCAAGGAAGCAGGCCACGACATCCGCGTCGGCCGGTTCCAGTTCCAGGCCAATGGCAAGGCCATCGCGCTCGGCGAGGATCAAGGACTGATCAAGACCATTTTTGACAAGAAATCAGGCCAGTTGATCGGCGCGCACATGGTTGGCCATGAGGTGACCGAACTCATCCAGGGATTTGTTGTGGCGATGAATCTGGAGACCACAGAGGAAGAGCTGATGCACACAATCTTCCCGCATCCGACCCTGTCGGAAATGATGAAGGAAAGCGTGCTTGATGCTTATGGCAAAGTGCTGAATGCGTGATAATCTCTGCTGTGCGGGTTTGCTGCACAGGAGGTTCAAATGGACACCAGATCGCTTCTCATATTTCTCGCCATCGGCTTGGTCGCCGGATTCCTCGCTTCATTCATCGTCGGTGGCGGCGGGCTTGTCCGTTATCTGATCACCGGTGTCATCGGCGCCTTCGTCGGCGGCTACCTGTTCAGCGCGCTTGGAATCAATGTCGGCGGAAGTCCGTTGGTATCGCAGATCATCACCTCGACGGTCGGCGCGATTGTTGTCGTGCTGCTTGCGCGGCTGATCGCCTGAAGCGGGGAGGCGGCGATGATGGGCGAACACATGGGCATTATGACCATGCCGGGAGTTGGGTTTCTCGGTCTGCTGTTCATAGGCATTCTGGCGGGTTGGCTGGCGGAGCGTGCGATGAACCGTCACCATGGCCTCTTGACCAACCTGCTCGTTGGCATTGCAGGCTCTTTCGTCGGCGGGGCGCTGGCCAGCGTGCTCAATATCGCCTTCTACGGCTTTGTCGGCAATCTGGTGGTGGCGACGGCTGGCGCAATTCTCATACTGTGGTTTTTTGGAAAGCGGGAGCAGGCGCCACGGCCTTGAATTGGCCGAACCGGTTCTTGAGTCGCAGCGCCGGCTTCTCGACAAACCGCCACGACAGAAACGCCAGCGGCATCACAATCGCCAGTGCTGCGACCGCGTTTCCAATCGGGCTGATGGCCGGAAAGTTCAACAGCAAGAGCTGCTGAACCGGCCAGCCCAGTATGTAGACGCCGTATGACAGGTCGTTCCGGTCCGTGAAGTCGCTCACCCCACCAAAACGGTATTGTGCCACATACACGGCCAGATAGCCCGACAGCAGCATCAGCGCGTGCGGTACAGTGGGCAGACGGAAGTAGATCGAACACGCCGTCAGCGCGAATAGGGCCGCAAGGATGACGACGCGCAGCGGAGTGCGGCCGCGCAGGTGCCACGCTGCAACGCCAACCCAGAAGGCGAACGAGAAGCGTGCGACATGATCGAAGAAACTGGCGTCATCATAAGCCTTGCCTTGAAGCAGCCAAACACCGGAAACGGCAATGATTGTGCCTGCGGCAGTCAGCGGCGAAATGAGTTTCGTGCGAACGATGGCCGCCATGACCAGCGCCAGCGAAATATAGCACAGCACCTCATATTTCAGCGTCCAAAGCGGCACGTTGACACCGCCGGCATAGGGCAGGGTTTCGAACACGCCGGGTATCGCACCGCTGCCAGCCAACCCGACGAGTATCTTGGCGAAATAGCCGATAATCGAACCTTTGACGATCTCGGCAAATCCAGCGTCACTCGCAAACAGGGCGCAGATAAGAAACACGCCGATGGTCGCGACGACCAAACCGGGATAGATGCGGAAAAACCGCGCCGCGCCGAATGCGACGAGATTCGGGCGGCGGTCAAAGCTTGCGGCGACCAGAAGCCCCGACACGGTGAAAAACACATGCACTGCATGCGCGCCGAGCGGATAGCCAGTGAACGCCTCGAGCGGCTCTACCGCGTGCGCCCCGCCGGTGACCACCCAGCCGTGCGAAATCACAACGGCCATGGCGGCCAACAGGCGCACCAGCCCAAAGCTGTTGTTCCCGGCGGAACTGATATCGCCAATCACCTTCATGCTGCCAATTCCCTGCAAGTCGTCGCGCCAGACTACTGCGGCCGGGTAAATTGTTCGTATTGCGCAGGAAGCGCGCCTGTCATGCGCGCGTGCCACTCGACAGGCGCTCGCGCGCCAACTAATTAGTGCCGCAAGGGAGTTCCCATGGTCACTGTTCTCGACGTCACCAAGCATTCTGACGCGATGAAGCCGCGCCACCCGGAGAAGGCCAACCGGCCCGATACGGAAGTGCTGCGCAAGCCGGACTGGATCCGGGTGAAAGCGCCGGTTTCCAAAGGCTATCAAGAGACGCGTGATCTGGTTCGCTCGCATGGACTGGTCACAGTATGCGAAGAGGCGGGCTGCCCGAACATCGGCGAATGCTGGGACAAGAAGCACGCGACGTTCATGATCATGGGCGAAATCTGCACCCGCGCCTGCGCCTTCTGCAACGTGCGTACTGGCATGCCCAACGCGCTCGACAAGGCCGAGCCTGCAAGCGTCGGCAAGGCCGTCAAACAGATGGGGCTCAATCACGTCGTGATCACATCGGTCGACCGCGATGATTTGCCGGACGGCGGCGCGCAACACTTCGCCGACGTGATCCACGCCATCCGCGAAGCCACCCCGACAACAACCATTGAGATCCTGACGCCGGATTTTCTGCGCAAGGAAGGCGCGCTGGAAATCGTCGTTAGAGCCAAGCCCGATGTCTTCAATCACAATCTCGAAACCGTGCCGTCCAACTATCTGACTGTCCGCCCCGGCGCGCGCTATTTCCACTCCATCCGTTTGCTGCAACGGGTCAAGGAGC
>JANPGC010000125.1:0-2817 GCA_031423755.1 Phyllobacteriaceae bacterium
CGCGAGCGCGGTGTCATTGCGGATCGCGCGCGCGACATCTGCGCCGTACATCTCCGGCATGTGGTAGTCAAGAATCAAGACATCAACCTCAAGGCCAAGCGACTTGGCCTGGCTCAACACGGCAATGCCCTCGCGTCCGGCAGTCGCGGCGCAGGCGTCAAAATGCCAGGACCGCATCTGCTCAAGCAGGATTGAGCGGTTGACCGGGTTGTCGTCAATGATCAGCACGCGCGCGCCATCTACATCGAACGGCAGCAGTTTCTTGCGCACTGTCGCGCCATGAACCGGTACGGAAATTGCAAACCAGAACGTTGAGCCTTCGCCGGGCTCAGACGATGCACCCATGTCGCCACCCATCAGGGCGACAAGCTTGGTGGAGATGGCAAGCCCGAGCCCGGTGCCTTCGTGGCGACGCGTCGAGGACGTATCGACCTGGCTGAACTTTTCGAACACCAGTTTCAGTTTTTCGGGCGCGATGCCGATACCCGTGTCGGTGATCTTGAACATCAACGAAGCGACGCCAGACGGCAGATCGACTTGACCGGTCACATCCACCAGCACATGACCGCTTTCGGTGAATTTGACAGCATTGCCCATAAGGTTGGTGACGATCTGGCGAATGCGGCCAACATCGCCGACGACATATTCCGGCAGGTCCGGCGCGACGCGGACAATCAATTCCAGATCCTTCTCCTGTGCGCGGGCCGACACCAGCGTCGCAACGTCTTCGATGGCTTCTGCAAGCCGGAACGGGGCAGGGTCCAGCGTCAGCTGACCGGCGTCGATCTTCGAAAAATCCAGAATGTCATTGATGATCGTCAGCAACGCGTTGCCGGATTTCACGATGATGTCGGTGAAGGTCTTCTGCTTGGTATCAAGGTCGGTGCGGGCCAAAAGCTCAGCCATGCCAAGCACGCCATTCATTGGTGTGCGGATTTCATGGCTCATGTTGGCAAGGAACTCAGACTTGGCGCGGTCGGCAAGGATGGCTTTCTGCTCGGCGTCCTTGAGCGCGTGCTCGGCAGCTTTCTGTTCGCTGATGTCGAAGTAGCAAATCAGTCTCTTGCCATCGGAAAGGGCTGTGCAGGAATAGATCATCGTGACGCCGTCGCGGCGCGTGAACTCGCGAGGCGCGATGTCACCGGCAGCAATTTCGGCGAGCCGACCGGAGACGTAGGTTTCCCAATCTGTATTCTTGATGTCGTACATGTCCTTGTTGCGGTTCACATCGATCATCTTGCGGAACGGGTCGCCGGGCCCGATATCGCCGGTTTCCCAATACCACAGCCGGGCATTCGACTTGTTGGCGAAAACGATGTCGAGATTGGCGTCCAGCAACACAACGCCCATGTGCATCGCGTCCATAGTCGCCTTCATGTCGGCGAAGTCAGTCTCCGATTTGAGGTTGGCGCGGGCCAGGCTCTGCAGCGCTGTCTTCTGCTCGTTTATCTCGAAACAGGACGTCAGGCGGTTGCCGTTGGAAAGCGTTTTGATCGAGAAGATAAACGTGTTGTCACCAATACCGCGCTCCTCGCGCGGCGGTACATCGCCGTGTCTGGCTTCGTCGAGACAACGCTTGACGTTGGCTGCCCACTCTTCCTTCGAAAGCGCCGGGAAGTCCTTGTGGTTTGACCAGACCATTTCCTCGTAGGGCATGCCTTCGAATTTTGTGTCGTGGCCGAGATTCCAGAAGCGCTTGTTGGCTTTGTTGACCGTGACAACATTCATGTCCGGCCCGATGATCGTGATGCCCAGAGGCATGGCATCAAGTATTTCCTGCAATTCAATGCGGCTGGCCTGTGCCGCGTGCATGGCCTCATCCAGCTGCCGCTCACGCAGTTTCAGGTCGTCAATCAGTGTATTCGTGCCCACCAAAAGGTATTGATCGCCCTCGATCGCAATTCGGTTCTTGTAGGTCAAAAAGTCAATTCGCTTGCCGTCCTTGCGGACTTTCGATTCCTCATTGCGGCGGACCTTGCCTTCAATAAGCACGGCCCGGTCTTCAGCGGCAAATATCGCGGCATTCTCTGCGGTGTGAATGTCAAAATCCGTGTAGCCGAGCGTGTCCTCAAGGCTTCGTTCATCCAAGTCGAGATTTGCCCGGTTGGCGAAAATCTTTTCGAGTTTCTCATTTTTGATAAACACCGAGACCGGAATGGCGTCGATCACGTCAAAGAGCAGGTCCACTGTCTTTTCGAGACCATAGGCCGCGATGAAATGTTCTTTGACTTGCGCGTTCATGCGTTGATTTCCGTCCATTCCCTGCTGGCGCCGAACCAAATGGCATTCGGCGCGAGGGAAGGCGCGCAAACGCACATAGGGTAGCGTCGCCAGTGTGTGGGTTTATGGTTAAGAAGCCGTTTCCGCGTCCCGATTTGGAGCAGATGTTTTCAGACGTCCGGGAAAATGGGCAGCGAGGCAAATGCCGCCCGCAGCGCGTCAGACCAGCCCTCGGAAATGGTCCGGTAATAGGGGTCATCGCGGTCGATGCGCTTCTGGAGGCCTAGCCTGAACGTATCGCGCTCGTAGAAGGCCAAATCCAGCGGCAGACCAACCGAGAGGTTCGACTTCAGCGTTGAATCAAATGATACCAGCAGAAGTTTGGCGGCCTCCGCGAAGGTCATGGCCTTGTGGTAGGCCCGCACAATGATCGGCTTGCCGTATTTGTGCTCACCAATCTGGAAGAACGGCGTGTCAGCGGTCGATTCGATAAAGTTGCCTTCAGGGTAAATCTGGAAGAGCCGCGGCTCGGAGCCAACGATCTGACCTCCAACAATGAAAGTGGCGTTGAATGCCGAGTCGGCTTTCTGGCCGGTT
>JANPGC010000126.1:0-5524 GCA_031423755.1 Phyllobacteriaceae bacterium
AGGCGGTCGAACGGGTCGCGGTGGTCGGCCTTAAACTCCGCAGCGGTGAGGGCATGCTCCAGCGAGATAGGCAAGATTACAATGCTGTGCAAAGCGCAGGTCTGTGAGAAGTTTTCAATCACATGCTCAGCGTCCGGCCACCTTCCGCTGAAGACTTTGAGACCAATCTCGTAAGCTGAGGCGACGCTGACGTTGGCCGGGTTGGTCGAAATGATCTCGTTTGCCCGCCGCGACAGCCGCGCATTGTTGCCCAGCCACCAGACAAAGGCATGGGAATCAATAAGGATGTTCAATCTTTGCCATACCAAAGCTCGAGTTCTTCGGGGGGCATCGGCGTCAGGAACAGATCATCCGGCAGACAGGCCAACTCAGGATGCGAGCCGCCAACGCGCTTGACATTTGGCTTAACCTCGCTCGCAACCAGCCGCGCCACTGGCTTGTCGCGGCGCATGATGGTGATCTCCTCGCCCGCTTCAACGCGGGCGATAAGCTTGGAAAGATCTGTCTTGGCTTTGTGGATCGTGACGCTCGCCATGTGACTTGCTCCGGCTTTCGATCAACTTAGCTAACTTAGCTAAAGAGTCAACGACTAGCCCTTCTTGTCGCTGATCGCCTCAGCCACAACAGGCTCGGTAGCGGCCAGCTTGGCCTTGATCTTGCCATTGTCGACATCCTCCGACTTTGCATCCAGCGAGTGCTGCCACTGGAAACGCGCCTCGATCTTGCGGCCGACGCGCCAGTAGGCGTCGCCGAGATGGTCATTGATCGTGGCGTCTTCCGGGCGAAGGCTGATGGCTCGTTCCAATTCCGCCGCCGCCTCGTCAAACCGTCCTAGCCGGTAGTATGCCCAGCCCAGCGAATCGACGATGTAGCCGTCATCCGGACGCAACTCGACAGCCTTGCGGATCATGCCCAGCGCCTCGTCGAGATTCATGTTCATATCGACCCAGGAATAGCCGAGATAGTTCAACACCTGCGGCTGGTCCGGATACAGTTTCAGCGCGGTCTTGAAACTCTCTTCGGCAACCGGCCAAGTCTTGGTCCGCTCATGGGCAATGCCGCGCTGGTAGAACAGGTTCCAGTCATTGCGGTCCGGCGTGCCGATGGCAGTGACAGCCTTGTCATAGACATCTGCGGCGGCCTTGAAATCCTTCTTGCCTGCATGAACCCCGCCAAGCGCCAGATAGGCGCGAGTGTCATCCGGCTTTGCCTCTATCAATGCGGTAAGTTTCTGAACGGCCTCTTCCGTCTTGTCCATGTCGGCAAGATTGAGGCCCGTCTGCAAGTCCGCCCCGCGCCGGAACGGCGACTGCACGGAGACCTTGTCATAGTAGGCAATCGCATCGGCCTGCCGTTCCTGCTGCTCGGCAATCGCCGCCAATTGGATCAATGTCACGTCGCTTTGCGGCTTTGCAGCCAAGGCGAGTTGCAAATACATCAGCGCAAAGCCCTCAGACCCATCGCGCCGGACGGCGGAACCAAGGTCAAACAGCACCTCTGCCGCCCCGTCTTTCGGCGACGCAATCAGCGGCTGAACTGGCGTGCCGTCCTCCAGCGCCTTCTTCAGCGCCAGCAGCGGCGGACGTTCCGGCGCAATTTCCAGGCCGCGATCAATAACCCCAAGCGCCTCCTTGGTCTTGCCGTCACGGGCATAGAACAGCGCATAAGATTCAATCAGCCGCAGCCACGAGTCTGGCGCAGAAGCACTGTCCGTGTTGCTCGCTGCCGCTTCGTAGGCCTCCTGCGCCGCAGCCTTGTCGCCGGATGCATCGAGAATCAGCGCTTTGTGGATGGATAGGAACAGGTCATACCATTCCGGACCCTTGAGCTTGGCGACAAAATCCGCGCCACCCTTGCCATCACCCGCGCCAAGCTTCACCCAGCCGGTCATCAGACCGGTGATCAGCCGGTCAAGATCGCTCTGCAGCGCCAATTTCAGAAGCGTCTCCGCCTTGTCCCACTCTCCGCTGCCAATGGCATCAATCGCCAGAGCGACACGCGAAACGCGCTCAATTTCAGCCGACGCTTTCAGCTTCTCGGCATAGGGTAAGGCTTCTGTAAACTGGCCATCGGTGAGCAACGCCACAAGAAGACTTTGCTCAAACTGCTTGTTGCCGGGATCAAAAGCCAGCGCCTGCTTGTAATAGGCGATCATCGCCTTGAAATCATTGTCGCCTTCCGCAACCTGCGCCGAAAGAATCGCGCCGGTCAGTGTGCGCGAACTGACAATGTCATTGGCGGCCGGATCGGCAGCTGCCAACGCGCCGGTCGCTGCCACGCCAGCGACGGTCATCGCCAGCCAAAGTTTGAATGTCTTACGTGTCATCTTGAAGTCCCGTTTCACCCACATGGCCGCGTTGTCCATACATGGGCTTGAAAGTGTCCAAATCACTAGGCCGAACATGGCTTTTTTACGTGGCGGGAGCAAGGCGTGCGCGAAAGCCTGTCAACGCGAAGTCACTCAGCGTCCTTTGCCTCATCGGCAAAATGCTTTGCGAGCAGTCCGGCGTGAAATTGTGCAAGCTCATAACAAAAGGTGACCTGCCGTTTTTCTGCGTCCCAGAAAGCGTTCGGCTCGCCGCAGCTTGCGCCGCGCAAGGTTATTCCGGGTTCAAGCCTGTAGCGCTTGCCGATGCCTTCCTGCAAAACGCCAAGCAAATCAGCGGCTTTGACAAGTTCAGCGTAGGCAGCAAGCTCGCCTTGCGCGTCATCATAGACGATATCAAACTTGGATTCGCTGCCGTCGGTGATCAACGCGTCTTCCAATGATGCATTCCAGCTGTCGAGCGCATTTTGATAGTCATTGGCGCAGCGGTCGCGCCGGTCCTGCGGCAATTCGACTTGGTCGGCAAATTCCTTGAACCGTTCAGCATCTTGGCCCACCATCATGCAGACCATGGAATAGGCGCGCTGCTGGTCCAGGCTGTGTTCGTCCCAAAAGGCATACTCCGCCCCGGCCTCCTGCGCGGCTTCGTCAGAGAGAAACCAACCGTCGGCAGAATCAGTCAGCGCCTTGTCGAGAGTCTCGTCCACAGGTTCCAGAAGCGTGATCGCAGACAGCGTGTCGACAGCATCCTCCTCCTTGCCAAGCACGGGCAGGCCAAGCTCCGAAACAAGCATGTGCCCGGCTTCATGGAACAGAACGAAGATCGCATTGCCGACGATGAACTCAACCGCCTCGTCCTGCTGCTCTTCGGTCAGGCCCTCAAATTCCTTTGGAAGGTCAGACTCAGCCTTCGCCGCCGCAGCAGCAGACGTCAAAATCAAAACGGAAAACACAAAATTGCGCAGGAAACCCATCAAAATACCCCCGGATTCACTCAACACGCCTGGACCGCACTCGCCGGGCCAAAACGGGGAACAAGCGCAGCCTTCGCCGCGCTGGTCCCCGATGCCGGCTACTTCTCGAATGTGATATTCGGCGTCTTGCAAATGTCCAGATCCGTCAGTTCATGTTCCGCGCCGTCTTCATCGACTGCCTTCAGGTCATAAACACACTGGTCGCTGCCATCCGCAATGGTGACAGTGCCGGAGCCGCCGCCTTCAAGAACGTCCTGCCCCAGAATGTCTTCGCCCCATTCATCGGTGTTGGCTGGCGAGGCATAGAATTCGTCGATCTGGTACTCGCTCTTGTTTTCAAGCGTGAATTTGACATCCTCGGCAAACGCAAACCCGGTGGAAGCCGCAACAAGCAAGGCAGCGGCGGTCAGTGTGAACTTCATGGCATGATCCTGTAAAAGCAGCCGCATCAGCGCGGCCATCCCGGCCCCATTACCACGAACGCAGGCGTTGTGAACAAACCGGCACGGGAAATGTCGGCTACCAGGCGCAGAGTTTCACGTTCATTTCCGGATTGTTCCAGCAAGCCGGATCGTCCTCCTGCCGGACGAACATCCCGCCGACGGATATGTTCCTGTTGCCAAAGTTGATGAAGCCATAGGCAAAGCCGGGCTGGTCAACGACCAGAACGTAAGTCGGCGTGGCCTTGCTCTTGACCTCAAAGCTGCCTAGCCTGTCGGTAGCCTTGAACGCGCACGGGAAATAGCCATCGTCCGTAGCAAAGCAGCGCGCCTGTTTGGCGAGTGCGGGGGAGGAGATGAGGGCCAGAAGAAGGGTGGCGACGGCGGTCTGGATTTTGATGGTCATGGGTTAGTCCGTCATGGCATTGCTAAAGGCAGATTTGCATACTCGAGGTAGCTTGTCTTGGGGCGCGGTTGGCATTGGTCGCTGGCATGTCCTGGACCGGGTTGGAAACTCAACAAAGACGTGCGGACTGAAGCTCGACTGGGCCGGAGTGAATGCCACCAGTTGCTTGAGTTTTCTTCACTTGTGAAATCACCCACTTGCTAACCATCTGATTCAGATCCATAATTTTTCAATTGTGATCCGTTGGAGCCCGTTTCCCCGTTGGCTTGGTACCTTAACAAATACGAATGTGCTGAGTGCGAAACTTCTTGGGAGGACGAGTGGTCTTGCGGGTGCGATGACGAATGTCCGGGCTGCGGCAGAGATTTCTCACCTTATGATTCCGAGAATCTTTCGGCTTACGTCGAGAAAGAGAAAGATGGTTGGTACCATGTTTACTATTCTCCGCCCGAAGCTGACCACGGCCCAGACTATATGCTGATGGCGATCGCGTGCTGGAAGAGCTTGGCGGAAATCCTCGAGAAGTTGGCATTCGAATTGGCGTCGCCAGAATGAAGTTGGGCTTCTCAGAGCCTCAGAGACTATACGAAAGCGGCTCGCAGAACGCGCGTACGCTGACTGAGGCGTGGGTTGCAGAGTCGATGTATTGTCCCAACTGCGGGCACCCAAAGCTGAACCAGTTCCCCGCAAATCTGCCTGTTGCCGATTTTTTCTGTGCCGCGTGCAATGATCAGTTTGAACTCAAGAGTCAGAAAAAGGTATTTGGCCGGACAATCGCAAACGGTGCCTACGCAACCAAGGTGCAAAGGCTCGAATGCAATTCATCGCCAAATCTAATTCTTATGAACTACAGCCAGACCGAGCAGTCGGTTAAAGACATCATTTTGATCCCAAAGCGTTTTTTTGTGCCGTCGATTGTTGAAAAACGAAAACCGCTCGGTGAGACCGCAAGGCGGGCTGGATGGGTTGGTTCCAACATACTCATTGGAAACGTGCCCCAGTCTGGTCGGTTCGTGCTTTGTGAACGTGGAATAATTGCACCGAAAGAGCTTGTGCTCAAACAGTGGCAGAAGACAGCATTTCTCAACAATATGACCGCAACCGCAAGGGGTTGGCTTGTCGAAGTGATGAGTTGCGTTGATCAACTCAACAAAGACGGCTTCCTTCTTGAAGATGTATACCGCTTCGAAACGAAGCTCTCACAGCTCTATCCGGATAACAATAACGTCCGCCCGAAAATCAGACAGCAGCTACAAGTCTTGCGTGACAGCGGATATCTCGAATTTCTCGGGAACGGACGTTATCGGATTTCGGCGTAACCCTACCGCGTCAGCCGCTTATAACTCATCCGGTGCGGATTGGTCGCATCGGCGCCCAG
>JANPGC010000127.1:0-13782 GCA_031423755.1 Phyllobacteriaceae bacterium
AGAGGGGACTGCGGCTGGCCATGGTCAACATCGCAAACATCATGGCGACAATCTTGTGGAGCGCCTCGCTGTTCCGCTCGATTGCCCTGTTCCAGTCCATCCTGCCTGCCAGCCTTGCCTCGTGCGCGCCGGAATTGACGCAGCGGCATTGTAGGATCGGGTGAAATTGGTGTGGATAAAGATTCTGCTCGATGCTCGAGAATCGGGAAAATTGACTCTCACCGAAGACTTTGCGTCAGGCGCCCCGGCGCGCGTTCTGCTCTCAATCCTCCGGCCTTGCACACTCGGCCAGCATCCAGTCTCGGAATGCCGTGACGCGCCGGTCTGAGGCTGTCGTTTCCGGATAGACCAGATGATAGGCATATTCCGGCGCAGCCTTGATGCTGAGCTCGAAGGGCCGCACCAGCCGGCCTTCCGAGAGATCATTGGCAACCATTGCAAAATCCGCGAGTGCCACGGCGTCGCCGGCCATGGCCGCGTCCACAGCGTTGGACGAGGCTTCGAAAACGATGGTGTTGCTGTCGTCAAAGTCATCGATGCCTGCCGCTGCCATCCACATGCGCCAGTTTGGCCATGTGACGCCCTGCCGTGACCACTCGATGTGAGCAAGCGTATGGTGCATAAGGTCACGCGGCTCCCTGAGCGGTTTGCCGGAGGTGAGAAGGCGCGGGCTGCAGACTGGCACGATGATGTTGTCGAAAAGCCGGTTGGCAGCGAGGCCGGGGTATTTGCCGGAGCCGAAGCGGATGGCGATGTCTATGTCATCGACGTCAAAATCGCGCACTTCGTAAGCGATGTCGAACCTGAGGTCGATATCGGGATTGGATTTGCGGAACCGCTCGACGCGCCGCATCAGCCATTTGGTCGCAAAATGTGGATCGGCGGTCACTTTCAGCTGCGCCGTGCCGCGCGACGCCTTTTGCGCCTTTGAGACTGCGCGGTGCATGACATCCAGCGCATCCGCCGCCGCATCGCACAGGATGACGCCGGGCTCGGTCAGGCGGATGGTGCGGCTGGTGCGTGTGAAAAGCTTGACGCCAAGCTGGTCCTCGATCTCCTTGATCTTAAAACTCACGGCTGCAGGCGTCAAGCCCAGCTCATCGGCAGCGCGGGTGAAGTTGAGATGTTTACCCGCCGCCAAGAGTGTCCGAAGTGCGCGTGTGCCAGGTACAAGCCGCATTTTAACTTCAAGAAAAAATTACTGATGGAGAAAGAACTACTCGTTTCTCCTTTTTTGGTCAATCAGGCATCATCCAATCATCGAACAAACATCAAGCAAAACTTGATATTGAAATTGGAGATCCATCATGTCCGTCCTCACTGTAGAGCACAAGTCACTGTCCCCGGACTGGCATTTGCCAGCGTTTCTCAAGCGCCTGTTTGCGGCAAAGGGTGCACAGGGGCGCCTGCATGCCAACCTGAAAGACCTGCCGGATTATCTGCTGCTGGATATTGGCGTCGATCCGCGCCAAGTGCCGATGGGCCTTGATGAGGCTATTGCAAGGCCGGACCTTGCCCATGGCGGCGTGGTGACGACCGGCTTTCGCACGGCTGCGCCGCCGCACACAGCATGATTGCGCCTGTCCTTTTGGTCAGGACAAAGCAGCTCTCATTTGCGCTTCACTCTCCGTCGTGACGAACGTCAATATCTGTTGCGGTCATGCGGAAGGTTCGGGCTTTCAACGGTGTAGGGACATGCCAAAGCATATTCCGCGAATCCAGCATCTGTGACAGGCAGGGTCCGGACCCGTCACCCCAAGGCGGGTCCGGACTTTACTCACGTTTGATCGTCTATGTGTGATCGTGCCGGTCGGATCAACGGTGACGGCCCGCGCATTGCATTTCTGCAGGCTCTTTGCCGCGAATGCGCGTGGTTTGTGTGCGGCTTCGTCATCGTCGCCTGGCACGGGGTCCGTGCTGCAATCAAAATTGCGCGCCAGATGCACCGTGCCTGCCGCGCCGCCGAGCCTGATCACGGTCATGATTTCGGGCCGGCCGTCAGCCTGGATGATCTCCACCATGTCGCCCTTGTGCAGGCGCATGACCAGTTTGCCGCCAACGCGCGCGCGCTCCCATTCCGGCTGCCAGCCGCGCCGGGAGATGGCATCGCGCGTTGCTCCATAGGCTTGCCACGCACCATCGCGCATTTGCACAATGTCCAGGTGGTGATTGTCGAACGGCAGCACAGCAGATGCCGGCCGACCCTCCTTCTGAGGCACGTCAATGGCTCCATTGGCCTTGTGGACGACTTTCACCCGTTTGGTCCGCGCAAATACCGAGGCCAAATCGTCCAGGCGTGAGGTGTCCATGGCGGCCAGCCGTTTGCGCAATCCTTCATCGGCCACACGCCGAAGCATTGGCCTCGTCAACTCGCCCACCGGCTTTCGCGCGCAGACATGGGATTGCGGATCAAAGCCGGACTGAACGGATGGTCTGCCGTAACGCGTGTCGTCGTGCAGTTGACCGCTCTTCTTTTGCTCAGGTTTGGTTGAGACGACCAGTCTTTCTGTTACTGCATTGATCCGGGATAGAAATTCCGCGTCCGGCGGGTGACAGTTGTTCGTTTGGTCCTGCACAACTGCGATCAAGATTGCATCCACAGCATGATGTCGCAGGTCCGAGCGATTTTTGAGTATCCCCTTTTCCAGCCACGCCTGACGCGCCAGCGCCACCTTTCGCGGCGACACCAGCTTGATGTCGATACAGCCGCCCTGTGCGTTCAGAAACTCCAGCGCCAGCGTGACTGACTGGCGCAAAGCGTCACGGTCGGCCACATCCACCCTGTCCCTCAGGTGCCGCGACGCATGCCCAGCGGCTGACACCGCTGCACCGCGGGACGCGCCTTTTTCGCGGTTGGCATCAGCCAGGCACAGCGCAAGATTGTGCCTGCCGCCCGCGCCATTGCGTGCCACCGGCACAATATGGTCGATCTCTATCATTGGCGAGAATGCTTCGGCAAAGCCGAACTGGCTGCCGCTCATCCGGCACACCGCAAGGTCTGTTGCCTCATCTGCTTGTTGCCGGAAAATCCGGGCCCGCAACAGGTTCTGCCGGGTCGGCGGCCGTGCGATGGAGGCCAGTTTTTCCGTCAAGTGAGCGCGTTCCTGCGCATTGACCGGCACCCTGTCAGACGCGGGCAGCGGCGCTTCCATGCGCACCGCCTGTGGCATCCCGAATTTGCGCACCAACGCGCGCCAGAGGACTTTGAACTGGCTTTCGGCAACGGCTGCCAACGGCGAGACCGGCCTCGCACCGGCAGCCGACTTTTGCGGCGTCCTGCGGCGGAACATCACTTCGAGCAGATTTTTGCGGCACTCCGCTTGCCGCAGGCTGGCATGCCATTGCGCCTGGAACATCAATACGGCCTCGACAAAGCCGCGCACTGGTGTCTGGTCAGGCCCATAGGCTGCATCGCCCCGTTGCTTGTGGGCGTTGAACATGATTCGTACGAGCGCGTGCGCCGGCAATTCCCCTGTCAGCGAGAGCGAAAGCCAATGGCGCAGACATGTTCCGTCATCCTGTTCCCAATGGCGGTCTTGCGCATCAGACATCAACAGGCCGCATGCAACCAGCGCGTCTCGCAATTCCTTGCGCCGCAGCTTCATGCGCTGGCGCAGTTTCATGCGCTGCTCGGGCTTCAACCGCTGCCGCATCCGCTGCACCGCGCGGTGACGCGACAACGCAAACAGCCGGACGCCGGCCGCCACGATTTCGGCTTTGCCCGCTCCGACATCAAGCACCGCCCAGCCGATGGCCGACGTTCCGGGATCAAACGCAAAGATCCGTTGCATAGTCCTTTCGCACTCCGGCTTAGTTAAGCTCAAATGCTTTGATTCAACTCAGCGTTTTGGCAAGTTGTTTCCGTCATCTTGGTAAAGTTGAAGCCCGGACCGGTCCGCTTTCCGTGAACCCGGTCTTGCACCATAGCCGAGGGGCGGGCTCCGGTCCGCCCCGAGTGGTATTCACGCAAAGATGCCGCGTTCCTGCTCGACCAGACTTTGGATGAATTTCACCACCGTTTCGATGCGGCGCAGCGAGCGCATGCTCTCGTGATAAACGGTGAAATAGGCGCGGCGGATCTGGCGCTCCGGCATGACCGGGACAAGATCATCATGGGTGCGGGCGATGAAGGCATGAAGGATGCCGATGCCAGCGCCAGAGCGCACGGCCTCGGTCTGGCCGAGCGCAGACGAGACCGCGAAACGGGGCCGGAAGTCGCGCGAAATTTCGCCCGCGTAGGCGAGCGAGGGCGAGGCGAGAAGGTCCTCGACATAGCCGATAAGCCGGTGCCGCGCCAAATTTTCGACGGTGTCTGGCATGCCGTTTTCCTCGATGTATTTTTTCGAAGCATAGAGGCCGAGCCGGTAGTCCACCAGCCTTGATGCCACCAGCCGGCCTTGCTCCGGCCGTTCAACCGTCACGGCAATATCGGCTTCACGGCGCGAGAGGGAGAATGTGCGCGGCACCGGCACAAGTTCAATCGTCAGGTCAGGATGCTGGCGGGTGAGTTCGCCAAGCCTCGGCGCCAGAAACGCGACGCCGAAACCATCCGGCGCGCCGACGCGCACGGTGCCGGAAATTGACACCGAGGCTTCGCCGACCGCCGCGCGCGCGCCGACCATTTCGGCCTCCATCCGCTCTGCTGCCAGCAGGAATTCCTCGCCAGCACGGGTGAGTTCCGTGCCGGAGGGCCGCCGTGTCAGAAGCTGGGCCCGCAGATCCTGCTCCAGCGATGTCAACCGGCGTGCGACCGTCGCGTGGTTCAGGCCGAGTCGCTTGGCCGCGCCGAGGATCTGGCCTGAGCGGGCGACGGCGAGGAATATGCGGACATCATCCCAGTTCATTTCGGCCTCATGGTGCAGACTTTAATTTTCGCACAATAGATGCGCTAATCCTCGCATTGCAATGCAAATTTTATAGCGCATAATTGGTCATCAAATCTGGAGGAAAGATCATGAAGGAAGTCGGACATTTCATTGGCGGCAAGCATGTCGCGGGTACATCAGGCCGCTCGGCGGAATATTTTCAGCCGATGGACGGCACGGTTCTTGGCCGTGTTGCGCTTGCATCTCAAGCTGAAGTGCGCGCGGCCATCGAGAATGCCAAGGCCGCGCATCCGAAGTGGGCGTCGACCAACCCGCAGCGCCGCGCCCGCGTGTTGATGAAATTTCTAGATCTGGTTCATGCCGAGTATGATTCGCTGGCGGAACTTTTGGCCCGTGAACATGGCAAGACCATTCCCGACGCCAAGGGCGACATTCAGCGCGGCCTTGAAGTGATCGAATTCTGCATCGGTTCGCCGCATCTTTTGAAGGGCGAGTTCACCGATGGCGCCGGTCCCAACATCGATGTATATTCGCTGCGCCAGTCGCTGGGCGTGGTCGCGGGCATTACGCCGTTCAACTTCCCGGCCATGATCCCGCTGTGGAAAATCGGCCCGGCGCTGGCCTGCGGAAACTCGTATGTCTTGAAGCCATCTGAGCGTGACCCGGGTGTGCCAATGCGCATTGCCGAACTGTTTATCGAAGCGGGTCTCCCCGCTGGTGTCCTCAACGTCGTCAACGGCGACAAGGAAGCGGTTGATGCGATCCTTGACGATCCGGACATCAAGGCTGTCGGCTTTGTCGGTTCGACGCCGATTGCCCATTACATCTACTCGCGCGGCTGCGCGGCGGGCAAGCGCGTGCAGTGCTTCGGCGGTGCCAAGAACCACATGATCATCATGCCGGATGCCGATATGGACCAGACGGTCGATGCGCTGATCGGCGCAGGCTACGGCTCGGCCGGCGAACGCTGCATGGCAATCTCGGTCGCCGTGCCGGTCGGTGAAGACACGGCCAACCGGCTGATGGCCAAGCTGACCCCGCGCGTGGAATCGCTGAAGGTTGGTCCGTCCACCGATGCTGGCGCGGATTTCGGCCCGCTGGTCACCAAGCAGCATCTCGACAAGGTCAAGGGGTACGTCGATCTCGGGGTTGAAGAAGGCGCGGACCTCATCGTTGACGGTCGCGGCTTCTCGATGCAGGGCTACGAGAACGGCTACTATATGGGCGGCTGCCTGTTCGACAACGTGACGACAGACATGCGCATCTACAAGGAAGAAATCTTCGGCCCGGTGCTCGCCGTCGTCCGCGCCAAGACCTATGACGAGGCGCTGACCATGACCAACGAACACCAGTACGGCAACGGCACGGCGATCTTCACAAGAGACGGCGACGCCGCCCGCGACTTCGCCTCCAAGGTCCAGGTCGGCATGGTCGGCATCAACGTGCCGATCCCGGTGCCGATCGCATATTACACATTCGGCGGTTGGAAGGGGTCGGGGTTCGGTGACTTGAACCAGCATGGGCCGGATGCGTTCAAGTTCTATACCAAGACGAAGACGGTTACTGCGCGCTGGCCAAGCGGAATTAAGGATGGGGCAGAGTTTGTTATTCCGACCATGCGGTAGACATAGCCTTGCGCTGACAAGGGAAACGGACCTGATTGAGCGCCCGCTGGAAACTGCGGGCGCTGTTTCATTCAGCCGGCGGTGCGCTTCAGCTTGATCTTGACGCTGGCTTGTGCGCTGGCCTTGGCTATGAACAAGAGCTTGCCCTCGGCTGACAGCGTCAGCCCGATTTCCATTTCCTCAATATGCCATCCTTTGTTGGAGTCGGCTGTTGAACCGGCGATTTCCACAATCGAGTCGAGCTTTTGCCGCCAGTCATCGGCCATGATGTCCGGGTCAACTCCTTTGACATCTCCGGAAAACCACGACGCCAAACCCTTGCTGTGGGTGACAACGCTTTCGTCTCCAAGCGTTGTCTCGGGTGCCGCTTGACCATGCGGCATCAGAATTGCCGCGTCCCACACTGACTTTCCTGCAGCTTTTCTCTTCGTCATGCGATTCTCCCTTACCGGTAAGCGCTGACGTTCAGTGCGTGCAACGCCTGTTCAAAATGCTGCCCTATGCCCAGTATCTGGTTGGTCAGGCCATTGAGAGCCGCGCCGCGCAGTTCACCGCTGTACAGCGCTGCCGCGTCGCCAGCCAGCGTGCGCACAAGCGAGCCAGAATCTCCCGGCTGGCATGAATTGTCGAAGAACAGCTGAATGCCAAAATAGGTGGTATTGATGACGCCAAGGCTGTTGAAAACCGATACCACATGCCGGAGCTGGGGACCTTTGGGTGTTTCAATCTCAACCGGAAGTCCGGCGGCTGGAAAGCGCAATGTCGCCAGATTCGCGAGCTTGCGTAACTCTGGTCTGGCGGGCGGCGCTGTGGCAACGAACGCTGCGTCGATAGGGGGATGATGGCTTCGTGCAAAAATGCCGTTTGCGCCATTCGTCAACGGCACTGAGCCGCCTGCCACTGCATGACCTGAGGTGATAAAGCCCCAGTTGGAGGCAGCCTTGTTGTCCCTTGCCCAGCAGGCGGAGTGGCTGTTAACCGGCGCCGCTTGCGCATGCAAAATTGTCACCATTTGCCGCTCGATGACCGGAAAGCTTTGTCCAAGGCGCGGAAAGCGAATGATGCCTGCCAGCGCGCGTTGAGGCATCGGCGGCCGCACTGGCCAGTCGGCGTCCAAAATCAGGCCGAATCCCGGCTTTTCAAATGTCGGATCAAAAAGCCCGAAATGAGCACGGCCGGCTTCTTTGCCAAAGCCGCCCTGTCGTTCGGTCGCCGGACTGCCGAGTTCCAGTTCGAAATTGCCGAGCCGCATTTGCTCAAATGCGGCATAAGTCCACATGACTGAGCGCTTGAGGACAAAACTGTCGTCGCCATCGAAAGACTCGCCATCTTGCAGAAGAGTGAAAATCTCTTGCATTACAGGTTCAGGAACAGCCAGCTCCGACGGACTTTCGGCGGGCAAAACGTCACGAAGATATGCGTTTGAGTATTCCATATCCGTTGCCTGGTGGATTTGAAAACTGCCTGCTGACTGCTCCGAATGTTACCTTATGATGCTTGATATTGAAAGAAACAGATTTGACTTCGTTTCTGTTAACACTTGCAGCGATAGAGCTTCAGCCGGGATGTCCGCTGCGCAATCCAGGCCCCGCACCGCGCCCGACGTGGATACTGCCACTGCAGATGGTTTGGCGCACGGCATGCATATCAAGCGCGCGCACTGATGAGCGTAATCCCGGCGATTAGAGTATCCGCGAATCCGGGCGCTGCAAACGGAACCAGAAACGCAGCACGGGTCTGCAGCGGCATGGACCATGTTGGTTACAAACGCCTTGCCGGCAGCCGGACTTTTCCATGTGTGCCTTCAACTTTTCTTGTCTGAAGGCCCTTGCGGGGATAGATTGTTTTGATCGGAGCTGCCTGTCGCAAGGTTTGCGCCGTAAACCCGGCTTCCGCGAGGCCACCATCGTGTTGCCGCTGCCATGACCCAAGCGACCCGCGCCGACTTTCTGTCGATCCTGTCCATGGTGGCTGATCTTGCCACAGGGCAGCCGTTGCAGTTTTCACTGCGGTCCTGTGTCATGTCGCTGCGGTTTGGCGAGGTTTTGGGGTTTGGCCGCCGGGAAATGACGGAGATCTATCATCAGGCGCTGCTGCGCTTCATCGGCTGCAATGCCGACACCTATCTGATGTCGGCGCTGTTTGGTGACGAGATTGCGTTTCGCCATGATTTTGCGCGGATTGATCCCGCCAATCCGGCCGAAATCGGCAAAACACTGATGCAGGCCATTCGGCGGTCGCATCCTGCTGCAGGCGGCGTTTCGGCCGCTTTGATGGTGGCCAAGGGACTGTTCCGCGCCCGCGCCGAGGCGCCTCCAATTCTTGCCGGCCATTGCGAAGTCGCGGCACAGTTTGCATTGCGGCTGGGTCTGGGGCCTCAAGAAGCGGACAATCTTGGCCAGCTCTACGAACGCTGGGATGGCAAAGGCCAGCCGCGCGGCGTGAAGGGCCAAGCCGTGGCTTTGCCGGTCCGCCTTGTCACTTTGGTGCAGGATTGCATTATTCTGTCGGAAGCGGAGGGGCTGGAAGCCGCGAAGGCGCGGATTGCCGCGCGACGGGGCGCGGCCTACGATCCGTCGCTCGTTGACCGTTTTCTGCCGGTGGCCGCGCAGCTGATGGCGGACCTTGAGCGGATCAATGCCGATGCCGCGCTGGCGCTTGACCCCGGCCCGGCGGCTGTTCTGGACGAAGCGGGCATTGATGCGGCCTGTCTGGTGCTGGCTGACATGACCGACATCCGGATGCCGCAGACGTTGGGCCACAGCCGGGCGGTGGCGGCGCTGGCCGAGACTGCCGCCCGGCGAATGCGCCTTTCAGCGGCGGAGATTGCGCTGGTGCGCCGCGCGGCACTTTTGCACGACATTGGCGAATGCGCGACACCGGTTGCCGTTTGGCATCGCCCAGGCGCGTTTTCGCAAGCAGAGCGCGGCCAGATTGAACTGCATGCCTATCAGTCTGAACGGTTGTTGCGCATGCGCCCGTCACTGGCGGTGCTTGCGGATATCGTCGGGCGTCATCATGAGCGGCTTGATGGTTCCGGCTATCACCGGGGCTGCCGGGCGGCGGAGCTTTCGCCTGCCTCAAGGGTCGTTGCAGCTGCCGAAGCCTTCCGCACGGCAACGGAAAGCCGGCCGCACCGTCCGGCCTTGCGCCCGGAAGCGGCAGCAGCAAGACTGAATGCGGCCATCCGCGCCGGAGCAATCTGCCCGTTGGCAGGTGCGGCGGTGATTGAGGCTGCAGGTCAGCGCGCTTTGGCGCAAGGCGACGGCAGAACGACGCTTACTCCGCGCGAAAATGAAGTTCTGCTCCATCTGACCAGCGGACTCACAGTGAAAGGTGTGGCGCGCGCACTTGGTGTTTCGACAAAGACTGCCGACAATCACGTGCAAAATCTTTACGGCAAGCTTGGCGTGTCAACGCGTGCAGCCGCCGTGCTCTGGGCGGTCGAGCATGGTCGCCTGCCGGCGGGCCGGAGTGCAACTGCCGCGGATTGACAATTCTCGTGCCCGCTGCCGCCGATAGGGTGTTCACCCCATGTGCGCATCGGTTGGTCGTGAGAATATCCCGTTCAATCCGCATCCATTGGGGAGGCGGAACACATGGGAGAACATCATGACAAACGCTGCCACAACAGAACAGGTCAAACTTGCCCGCAGCCTGTTCGACTCCTTTGCTGCCGGCGATCTGGACGTCTGGGAAGCCAAACTCGCTCCTGACTTCACCTTCGGATATCCCGGATTGCGCTATGGAGAGGGTGTTGACGCCGCCCGTGCATACAATGAGCCATTCAACGCCGCCTTTACAGATTGGGACACGGAAGTTCATTCGGCCGCTGTGGACGGCGACACAATCCTGTTGCGCATGACGGTCAATGCCACCCACTCCGGCGCACTGGTCACGCCGGAAGGCATCCTGCCGCCCACCGGTGTCCGGGGCAAAGTCGAAGTCGCATTGCTCGCCAAAACGCGTGGCGGAAAGATTGTGCGCGAAGAGACATTATGGAATGTACCAGAACTGATGGCCCAACTGATGGCGGCGCACTGACACCTTCAAGCTGCCCGGAGGGCATGCAGTCAATTGCCGTGTTACTGCCAGAATCAACGCCCGCTCTGAATGGCGGGCGTTCTCACGTTGCCAAATGCGCGATCAGCGCGTCCGCCGCCTCAACCGCTTTCCCCTCATCCCGCGCGACAATCGCCTCAATCAGCGCCACGTGCCGTTCCGCTGCCTTGGCCAGCGAGTCCGGCCGTTGCAGGCGGAACCAGAATCTTCGCGAGTGGGTCTGCAGCGGTGCAGCGAGGCGGGCGGCGTAGGGGTTGGCGGCGGCGCGGGCGAGGATGGTGTCGAACGCTTTGTCGGCGTCGAGGAACAGGTCGACATCACCGGTTTCTGCCGCCGTCCGCATTTGCTCGCCGACAAAGCTGAAGGCCTCGTCATCGGCGGATGAGGCATAGCGCGCCGCGGACTTTGCCAGCACCTGCTCGACTCCGCGGCGGGCGTCCAGCACCTTGGCAAACTCCATTGGATCAAGATTGGAAATCTGGATGCCCGAGCGCGGGCGGATGTCCACCAGCCCTTCCCATGCCAAGCGCTGGATTGCCTCGCGCACCGGCGTGCGACCGACGCCGAGGCGGTCAATCAGTGTCGCTTCAGTCAGCATTTGGCCGGGTGCGAGGCGCAGTGTCACAATTTCGCGCTCAAGCAAAAGGTAGGCTTGCGTCGCGAGGCTTTCGGGCAGTGACGGGCTGTCCAGCATGATAAATTTCCAGTTGACCGATATTTCGCAATCAGATATATCACAAATATATCAACTTGAAAAGAGCCAAGGAGCCCCATCATGTGGAAAGGCGTTTTCCCCGCAGTCACCACCAAGTTTCACGCCGACGAAACGCTCGACCACAAGGAAATGGAGCGTTGCTTTGCGTTGCAGGTTGAAGCGGGCGTGGATGGGCTGATTGTCGCCGGGTCGCTTGGCGAAGGCCCGATGCTGAGCCTTGAGGAACGCAGCCAGATCCTGAAGACGGCAAAGTCGGTGGCGGGCAAGCTTCCGGTGCTTATGACGATCAACGAGGCGGGCACGCGTGAGGCGGAAGTTGCCGCCCGCGCGGCCGCGCAAGGCGGGGCCGACGGCCTGATGGTTGTGCCTTCGATGGTCTACCACACCAATCCGGCCGAGACGGTTGCGACGCTCAATGATGTTGCCAATGCTGCCGGTCTGCCGGTGATGATCTATTCCAACAAGATTGCCTACCGCGTTGATGTGACCTGCGACCTCATGGAGGAGCTTGCTGCCAATCCGCTGTTTGTCGCCGTGAAGGAATCGTCTGACGACATCCGCCGTTCGACCGATATCATCAACCGGTTCGACAACCGTTTTGACCTGTTTACGGGTGTGGACAATCTGGCCTATGAGGCGCTGGCGGTCGGCGCGGTCGGCTGGGTTGCGGGTCTGGTTGTCGCCTTCCCGAAGGAGATGGTGCGGATATACCAGCTTATGCGCGCCGGGCGGAATGCCGAAGCGCTGGAGATTTATCGCTGGTTCCGGCCGCTGCTTGATCTCGACGTATCGACCTACCTGGTGCAGAACATCAAGCTCGCAGAAGCCATCGCCATCGGCACCACCGAGCATGTCCGCCGCCCGCGCAAGGCTCTTACCGGCGACGTGCGCGCCAAGGCGGAGAAGATCATCCGCGATGCGATTGCGGCGAAGGAAGACTGGTCCTGATCTGAACATGTCCGGCAAAAGTGTCATCATCATCGGCGGCGGCGTCATTGGCGTGAACGCCGCCTGCTTCCTTGTCGAGTCCGGTCATTCGGTGACGGTCATCGACCGCGACGGCATTTGCGAGGGCACAAGTTCGGGCAATGCGGCGGCATTTGACTTCTCCGACATCTTGCCGATGGCGCACAAGGGCATGCTGAAAAACGTGCCGCGCTGGTTGATGGACCCGCTGGGGCCGCTGTCGATCCCGCCCGCCTACTTTCCCTTTGTGCTGCCTTGGCTGATCAGGATGATGCGCGAGGGCGCGCCATCCAAACGCGACAGGTCCATCGCCGCGCAGGCGTCACTCATGCGCCTGACGGAGGCCGAGACGCTGGCGCTTGCCGAGCGGGCCGGCATTGCCGCGATGATCCGCAACGATGGATCGCTTGAGCTTTACACCAGCGAAGCGTCGTTTCAGTCGGGACTTCCCGGCTGGGCATATCGCGAAAAACATGGCGTACCGTTCGAGCATGTGCGCGGTCAGCGGCTGACAGAGTTGCAACCCGGCCTCTCGCCGACGGTGATCGCTGCGACGTTTTCGCCGTCATGGCGCACAGTTTCGAATCCGAAACATTACACGCTCGCCCTGTGGGACTATGCGCAGCGGCTAGGCGCTACATTCGAGCGCGGCGAGGCTCTTGAACTGCGGCCCTATTCCGGCGGAGCATCCGTCGACCTGAAGGATGGACGCCGCCTGTCTGCGGATTTCGTGATCAACTGCGCCGGAGCCTGGTCGCACCGGCTGGCGGCGACGATTGGCGAGCGCATCCCGCTGGAGACTGAGCGCGGCTACAACACCACGCTGCCATCGTCAGCCTTTGACGCAAAACGGATGCTGATTTTCGGCGAGGACGGCTTTGTGCTGACGCCTTTGTCCAACGGTATCCGCATCGGCGGAGCGGTCGAGCTTGGCGGTCTCGATCGCCCGCCGAACTACAGGCGTTCTGCCGCCATGCTGGAAAAGGCACTGCGATACTTGCCCCGCCTCAAGACGGGGGGCGGCACGCAATGGATGGGATTCCGCCCCTCGCTGCCGGACTCGCTTCCGGCCATCGGGCGCTCGAAAGCCTCGCCCCACATCATCCACGGCTTTGGCCATGGCCATCACGGACTGACGCAATCTGCCGCCACCGGGCGCTTGCTGCGCGACCTTGCTTTGGGGCAGACTCCGGCGATTGATTTGTCCCCGTTCAACCCGCACCGCTTCTGAGAGACATCTTGGCCAGACACACATTCCAATGCATTGACGGACACACCTGCGGCAACCCTGTGCGGCTTGTGGCAGGCGGCGGGCCAGTGCTCGATGGCAAGACCATGATGGAGAAGCGGGCGCATTTCCTCGCAGAGTTCGACTGGATCCGGCATGGGCTGATGTTCGAGCCGCGCGGCCATGACATGATGTCCGGCTCGATTCTCTATCCGCCTACGCGCGAGGATTGCGACATTGGCATCCTGTTCATCGAGACGTCCGGGTGCCTGCCGATGTGCGGACATGGCACCATCGGCACCGTGACGATGGCGCTGGAAAACGGGCTGGTGCGCGCCAAGACGCCCGGCATCCTGCGGC
>JANPGC010000128.1:0-4383 GCA_031423755.1 Phyllobacteriaceae bacterium
TGGTCGACTGCGGGTTTTCGGCGGAAAGGCAGGTGGCCGAACTCGACCGCCTGATCGGGACGCGTCCGGATGCGATCGTCGCCATTCCCGTCGCCAACGAACAGGTTGTGGCGGCCTTCAAACGGGTCTCTGCTGCCGGTATCCGACTGGTGCTTCTGGAAAATGTTCCAACTGGGCTTCTGCCGGGGTCGCATTACATTTCATTGGTGTCCTCCGACAATTCCGGACTTGGCAACATGGCCGCGGCCGGCCTTGCCCCGCACCTTCCACAAGGCGCCGCAGTGGGCGTGCTTGGATTCGCCTCGGACTTTTTTGCCACCAACGAACGCGAGATTGCATTCACCAATTGGATGCGGGCGCACCGGCCTGACGTACAACCGCATGTCCTAAGGTTCGGGATGATGGACGAAGCGGCCAATCTGGCGGAAAGGCTGATCACGGAGCATCCGAGCATTGTCGGGTTCTTCGTGGTCTGGGACACCCCTGCAATGGCGGTGGCGACACGGCTGGCGGGCGCTGGCTATTCACTTGCGCTAGCGACTGTTGACTTGGGAGAAGAGGTCGCCATTGCTCTGGCCGCAGGAAAGCCTTTCGTCAGCGTCGCGGCCCAGCAACCCTTCCAACAAGGCGTTGTTGCTGCCCAGACTGCGGTTCACGCCTTGCTCGACAGAACTATTCCCGCCTGGATCGCTTTGCCAGGGATCTCGGTCTCGCCCAGCAACGTTGCTGAGAGTTTCCAGATCATCTGGAGAAAACCCGCCCCGCGCGAGGTTTTGCGTTTTTTTAGCCCGAACTTCTGATCCGCCAAGTGGTGATTTGGTGGGTATCGGTGCAAAGGCTGCCAGAATTGGCGCTGCTGACCGATCGCAAAATGAACGAGTGCGGATTAGCCTTCCGGCCTGACCGCAGGTATATCGCGGGCAACATGCAGCCATGGGGAGGCTACCGATCCGCTCCCTGCTCACAGCAGGCCAACCGATGGCGACTGGTGCCCGGGCTGCTTGTTGAGTTGGCGCCACAACGAAGCGCAGTGTGTTGAATTTCAAGAAGAACCCTGCCGGACGAGCCTTACTGCTTCCAGAATGCGCGCGCGTCGAGCAAAAGTGGTGTGCCCCATCGGGTGATCCGGGTTCAATATTAGGTGCCACCGCTGGCGTTAATCTCGGTCCGTTTTGGCAAGGTCACACGGTGGCTTCGGGTGCTGAACAGCTATTGCATAGATAGCGCTGAACAAAGCCCGGAGATTCTTAAGCGGGAGGTTAGTCCTCCAATGTTCGACATAACAGCTTTCCAGCGTTACTCAACCCCGACACTTTGACACCGTGCTCAGCGCGGTCAGCCGTTGATTTTAGACTGGGCGATTCTGCCATAAAGGTGAGCTTCACCCGGCTTACTGCCTAGAATCTGCCAGTCAGGTATCGGCCCCAAACAGGTTATTCCCGAAAATTGCAACAAAAAGACTGCCATACGCCGGCTACCACGCCACCGTCGCACCAAAAAAATGCCGACAGCGACAACTTCAGGAAGACGCAGAATTCGGCACTACGCCACGCGGAATTCAGCATATTCGGTATTGCTCGATAAAGGGCTCTCCAAGGCACCGGCAGTTCCCGGTAATTCAGGCGCTATTACACGGAAGCGCTTGTACAGGGCAGCCAAATAGCGCTCGAATTGGAATCTGCCGCGCCCCGACCCCGATGAAACAGTAGGATTGGTGAGCCTTCTCCGCCCGTCCACTCTACCTTGGTCCGACTATCGATTGTGAACATATGCTTTTTCGAACGACGATTCCCCGCCATGCGCCGACCGATGGCATCTAGACTGACGGCAGACTAACTCGCTCCAGATTTCCCTGGAAGCACCTGTGACAATTCACCCAGCCTCCCCAAAGAACGAGCAATCAATACCTTCAAGTCTGCTCTAACTGGACGGTAACCAAAGACCGTACTTTTGCGTTGATGAACTCGTTTTGCCAAACCACTATGTCAAAGAGTGACCACGACCTCTCGTAAAGGCAGCAGGTTTAAGTACCAATCACCACATGTTACGGTCGTTGTGAAAAGTATAACCGGAATCCGCTTGCATACGTATGCGAAAAAGGGCAATTCTTTGCGGGAAAGATTGGCGGTATTATGCGCGGCGGACATTGATGTCCGGCGGAATGCAGGAGATGTTGAAATGGCAGAGAAAGTCGAAACAGCCAAAGCAGGCAATGATCCTGTTCCGATCAAGGTTGAAAGTGTCATGCAGGTTGAGCGGCACGACTATGCAGACCTTGCGCCTCAAGACGCCCCGCGGACGCAATCCCTCCGGGGTTTCGATGCGATCTATACAGATATCGTGGATTATATCGTTCGCTGTACGCACCGAATCTGGGATGAGCGCGATATTGGGCTGATTTATTCCCACTACACCCACAACTGCGTACTTTATGGTACGACCGGCACGCTTTACACCCGGGAAGAAATTGTTCGCGATACCATTCAGCGGTTGGTTTCCTTTCCTGAAAGGCGCGGAATGGCGACACAGGTAATCTGGAAGGGCAATGATCGAGATGGTTTTTATACCTCTCATCTGGTCACCGGAACCGGACGACACAGCCAGCATGGGCATCTGGGAGCGCCAACCGGCCGTACATTTACGTCACGGACAATTGCCGACTGCATGATATTCGAGAACAAGATTTATCGCGAATGGGTCGTGGCAGATACCACCGCCATCCTGCAGCAATTGGGTCTTGACGTTCAGGCCTATGCCGAGCGACTTGCTAAGGCGGCATTTGAAAAAGGGGTTGTTTCGCTGGATATTGGCGAAAACAGGCACATGATCGGCCAGTATCCACCGGAAGCAGAGGCCGACTTATCCATCGCGTCATCGGAGCTGGAACGGTATACCCTGCGCTGGCTGCATGACGTGTTTAATCGCAAAATGCTCGGAACGATTGCCAAGGTCTATGCGCCGACGGTCCAGTATCACGGGCCGCTAATGACCGAGCTTTATGGTCATGCATCAGTCATTCACCAAACGCTTGGTTTGATCGGATCCATTCCGGACGCTGCATTCACTGCACACCATATCTGCACCACTGCGTGCGAAGAAGGCGGCGAGAAAGTCGCAGTCCGCTGGATCATGGAGGGGCATCACCTAGGGTACGGGATCCTTGCTCATCTGGGCGCACCAACCGGCAAACGCGTTCAAATCATGGGCATGTCCCACTTGCATTACAAGAACGGCAAGATTGTTGACGAATGGCGGGTCTTTGACGAGGCCTCGGCGCTGGTTCAGGTGAAACTGGCGCAAATGGCGGACGTTAAGGCGGCAAGCCTGGCCATTTGATAATATCTGCCGAAGCACAGCTGTCATGCCCGGGTACAAAGATGGACCCGGGCATTTTCATTTGTCAATTCCATGGTGAAACCGGCGCCACACAATCCGTTTGCATTCGTATGCAAAAGCTGCTTATCTTGCGTCAGCCACACAAGAGGGCGCACCGGAGTCCGGCTTCAAGCCGTGAACCAGCAGAGAGGAAAAATCATGAACATCTCGGTAAAACGGAATCTTGCACGCGGCGCGGTCAGCCTTATGGCTTTGGCACTTGGCACAGGCGTGGCAATGGCTGCGTGCAGCATTGAAGGCGCGGGATCGGTCCGTATTCTGTCCAATGACTTTGAGGCACTTCGAGCGGTCAATGACGCAGCGGCAACATGCGCCAGCGGCACCGTGACAGTGACTGCAAACGCAACAGCCGAACACAAGAATATCCAAGGTCCAGCGCTTTCTGCCAACCCGGCGGAATACACGGTAGCCGTCGTGGCCAACAATTCGATCGTGCCGCTTCTGAACGATGGCCTGATCCGCCCGCTTGACGATCTCGTGGCGAAATATGGTGCGGCTCTCCAGCCCAATCAGTTGATCAAGATTGACGGAAAAATCATGGCAGTTGCCTTCATGGGCAACGGCCAGCATCTGTTCTACCGCAAGGATATTCTCGAGAAGGCCGGCCTTGATGTGCCTGCATCCTATGAAGACTTGCTGGCCGATGCACAGGTGATCAAGGACAAGGGATTGATGGAGTATCCATTGGCAGCCTCCGACAAGCCGGGCTGGGATCTCGCCGCTGAATTTGTGAACATGTATTTGGGTACCGGCGGTGAATTCT
The DNA here is from genome assembly GCA_031423755.1 of Phyllobacteriaceae bacterium. Lineage (GTDB taxonomy): Bacteria > Pseudomonadota > Alphaproteobacteria > Rhizobiales > Rhizobiaceae > JANMEX01. Next base: position 4,160 of record JANPGC010000128.1, read on the forward strand.
TCGCTAATGGCACGGCCGAACTCGCCATAGACAACCCCAACGGACGCAAAGTTCTTGAGACCATGCGCGGCATGACAAAATTCATGAATCCCGACTACCTGACTTACGATGCCAATGAGTTGAACAAGGTCTGGGATGCAAACAAGGTTGCGCTTATGGTCCAGTGGGGCTCACTCGCCGGTGCGGCGACGGATCCGGCAAAAGCCAATGCGGAAGTTGCCAAG
>JANPGC010000129.1:0-2808 GCA_031423755.1 Phyllobacteriaceae bacterium
CCATCCGCAACATCGCAAACAGCTCGGCAACGATGCGCACAAGCAGGGCGTGGTTGCGGCTGATGACGAGGTTCCAGTCCAAAATGCGAGGGTTCCGGTTGAGGGTTGAACGACCGGGAGATTATCAGGCAAAATTGGAAACGTGTGGACAAAATGGCGCAAAAGAAAGCGTCAATTGAATGATATCAATGGCTTGGCGGCAGATTTTCAGCGGATAAGTCTGGTGGCGGTCAAGGCTGCTCCCACCTCATCCGCCACCCGACGGGGCGAGACCTGTGGCTCGCCGCGCGGGGGGGGCTTGCAGGACAGACGATCTGAGTGCTGTCAGCCTCACTTCTCCGAGACAATTTTCACATCGCCATTGTCATCGACGGTATAAAATTGCGTCACATTCGCGCCGTCACGCACGATGACGCGCTTTTTCAGCGGGTAGCCGATGGAGCCGGTGGAGGCGTTGTCGGTCATTGACGGAAACTGGCTGAGCGGCATCGTGTTGATGTCAAATGACTGCGCGCTGGCGGCTCCGGAAAGGGCGATAAGGGTGCTGAGGGCGATGAGAGAAATCTTTTTCATGACTATGGTCCTTCACATGAGTTCCCGGAACTTTCCGGGAGGGTGCGGCACCGGTTTTTTCTTGGTGTCGTTTGCCCCCTTGATATGATTGATTGTCTTCTGTAATTTAAGGCAGCAATTTTCCATAAGACTTATGCTGATTGGGAATAGATCATGGATATGGATTCTGCCCTCCGCGTGTTTGTGCGCGTTGCTGAGACCGAAAGCTTCACGGTTGCGGCCAAGCAGCTTGGCGCGGGCCAGCCGGCAATTTCCAAACAGGTTTCGGCGCTGGAGGAGCATCTCGGCACCCGCCTTCTCCACCGCACGACACGCTCGATCACGCTGACCGATGAAGGCCGCGAGTTTCTCAGCCACGCACGCCATGCCGTCGCCGCAACAGATTTTGCGCTGGAGCGCGTGCAGAAGGTCAAAGGCAAGGCGAGCGGCCTGTTGCGACTGTCCTGCCAGACCGGCTTTGCACGCCTTCAAGTCGTTCCGCGCTTGGCCGAAATCCTGCACACCTTTCCGGACCTTGACGTGGAACTCGTGCTGCAGGACAGCTGGCCGAATCTGGTCGAGCGCGGCATTGACCTGCGTATTCACATTGGTGAGATTGAGGATGAGACGGTCATTGCCCAGCTGATCGGCCACTCGCCAATCCGGCTTTATGGTTCGAAAGCCTATGTCGAGCAATACGGCATGCCGCAAACGCCGGATGAATTGAAGCATCACCAGATCATCCACTTCACCGGCTTTGACAAACAGCGCCGCTGGAGTTTCGCCAAGGACGGCAAGCAGCAGACCCTGGAACTGCGCGGCCGCCTCGGCATCGACAATCTCGACGCGCTGCGCGAATCCGTCATCGCTGGCGTCGGCATCACCACCGGGCCGGAATGGATGTTCAAGCACGACATGGGCGCAGAGCTCGTCACGGCCCTGCTGCCGGACTATGACATGGGCAAGGTCGCCCTCTACGCCGCCTACCCCAGCCGCCATTTCGTGCCACAGAAGGTGCGCCTGTTTATTGATTATCTGCGGGCAGAGCACCGGAAATATGAGGAGATGCACAAGGAATGTGAGCGGTGTTGAACCGCCAGCGTTAGAATTCCTTTGGCAACCCTGCCTGCTTCAGAACTTCGTAGGCGGTGTGTCTGCTTTTTGACCTTGGGACGACGACCACACGGCCAGTCGCTGCTTGAATCCACTTCTCATGGCTGCCCTTGCCGCCAGTCGTCAAAGTCCACCCGGCGTCTGTGAGAATCTTCGCGACGTCGCGATAGTAATCCTTGGGCAATCAGGCGACCGCCAGTTCGCGGCGCGTTTCAATGCGCACTCTGAACGGTGCAACAGCATCGGGCAAATTTGCGGCGATGACATCAGGAGCCAGTGCCTCGACCAGTGGGACCAACTCATCATAAGTGTCAGCTTCCACGACCAAGCCAGGAATATCGGACTCGGTCGTAAACACTCTGGCTTGTGAATCCCAAATCGCAGTGACAGTAAAGGGCTTTTGCATGTGCCGATGCTACCACTCAAATTCACAAAACAAAATGCTATTGATGCGCCGCAGTTTCCCCAAGCAAGATTGCACCCTGGCGGGCAAAATGGCATGGCTTCCACATCAGAACATGGAGCATAACAATGGCAAAGGTCGCCTTTCTAGGACTGGGTGTGATGGGCTATCCGATGGCCGCGCACCTGAAGAACAAGGGCGGGCATGACGTTACAGTCTACAACCGCACCGCTGCCAAGGCTGAAAAATGGGTGGCGGAGCATGGCGGCGCAATGGCGCTGACGCCGGCTGAGGCCGCGAAGGAGCAGGATTTCGTCTTCGCCTGCGTCGGCAACGACGATGATTTGAGGCAAGTGACGCTTGGCCAGCATGGCGCATTTGCGGCGATGAAAAATGGCGCGGTGTTTGTTGATCACACCACCGCTTCGGCAGAAATCGCCCGTGAGCTTGATGCCGCCGCGACGGCGCTCGGTCTTGGCTTTGTCGATGCACCGGTGTCGGGCGGACAGGCGGGGGCGGAAAATGGCGTGCTCACTGTGATGTGCGGCGGCGATGCGGCGGTGTTTGAGAGCGCAAAGCCGGTGATCGAATCCTACGCCCGCATGATCGGCCTGATGGGCCCGGCAGGGTCCGGCCAGCTTGCCAAGATGGTCAACCAGATTTGTATCGCAGGTCTGGTGGAAGGTCTGTCGGAGGGGATTCATTTCGCCAAGAAAGCCGGTCTCGACGTCAATGCGGTG
>JANPGC010000130.1:0-8459 GCA_031423755.1 Phyllobacteriaceae bacterium
CTGCAGGCGCTTGCCGGCGGCTTCCGGGGTTTCCGTGCCCTTGATGACGTTGGCGGAAGCGTTCCACGTTTCGTTTTCAAGGTTCGGCGTGCCGCGCGACAGGATCTGGTAGGTCGAGCGGATCGACGATTTGCACTTGGAACGCCAGGAGACCATTTCCTGCGCCAGCGGATCGTCAAGCTTTACTTCGCCATTCGACAGCGGGAAGAAACCCGGCAGCGCGTTGGCGTAGAGCGAGGCGAACTCCGGCGAGGCGACCCAGTTGAGGAAGGCCTTGGCCTGATCCGGATGGGCGGTCTTGGCGTTCATGCCGACAGCAATGTCGGTATGATCGGAAATGTAGCAGGCGTCACCAGCGTTTGCGACCGGCGGGTTGAAGGCACCCATCTTGAACTTGGCCTGCGTGTTGAAGCCGGAGATTTCCCATGATCCGGCCGGATAAACGGCAGCGCGGCCGAGCGTGAACAGGTTCTGGCTGTCCGGATAGGTCTGGGCTTCAAAGCCGTCGCCGAGATAATCCTTCCACTTGGCCAGCGTTGCGTAGGGAGCAACCCACTGCGGATCGGTCAGCTTCTGCTCGCCCTTGATCAGCGCATTGCGGCCTTCCTCGCCCTTCCAGTAGTTTGGGCCGATATTGTTGTAGCCCATGGTCGCGGCTTCCCACTGGTCGTTGGTGCCCATCGCCATCGGGATGTAGGTGCCGTCCGCCTTGATCTTGTCGAGTGCGGCGAAGAATTCGGCTTCGGTCGCAGGCACGGCGATGCCGAGCTTGTCGAACGCGTCCTTGTTGTAGATGAAGCCGTGGATGACGGACGCCATCGGCACACAGAACGGGTTAGCCCCATCGTCGGTGATCCAGGCGGATTTGGCCACGTCAGAGAAGTTCTTCATGCCCTCAAGGTCTTTGAGCGAAGCCAAATAGCCCTTGTCGTAGAGCGCCAGCGAGGCATCGAACGGACGGCAGGTGATGAGATCGCCAGCAGATCCGGCTTCCAGCTTGGAATTGAGTGCGGCGTTGTATTCGGTCGGGGCGGACGGGGTGAACTTCACCTTGATGCCGGGATTGGCGGCTTCAAAGGCCGGGATCAGCTTGTCTTGCCAGATGGCAAGATCGTCATTGCGCCAGCTTTCGATGGTCAGCGTCACGTCCTCGGCGAAGGCCGGGGCGGCGGTGCTGCAGATGGCGGTAGCCATCATGAGGGATTTGACAAGTTTCGATGTCATGGTCGTGCTCTCCACTGTTGGTTCCTGTTCTTGCGTGTCTTCACTGGACACGGGCGATTTCCGAAAGCGCCGGGCGCAACATCTGCCCGGTTCTTTCCAGAAGCGTTTCGGCCTGCAGCCTGTCTCTGGCACCGCTGGCCAGCAATATGGCGCTCTTTACTGCGCCTCCTGCCAGATCAAGATAGTCTGTCGCCTCGTCCATTGTGCAGCCAGAAATGGCGGCGACAATATCCCGTGAGCGGCGTTTGAGTTTCGCATTGTCGGCACGCAGATTGACCATGAGCCCGTCATGCACATGCCCAAGTTTGATGGCCATGAGCGTCGACATCATGTTGAGCGCGATCTTTTGCGCAGTGCCTGCTCCCATACGCGTTGATCCTGCAAGGATTTCCGGCGGGGTTGGCAGGAGCACGGGGTGGTCCGTCGTCAGCAGCAAAGGCGTGTCGGCATTGTTGGCAATGCCGGCGGTCGTTGCGCCTGCAGTCCGCGCTGCATCCACAGCCGAGATCGCATAGGGTGTGGTGCCGCTTGCAGAGAGAGCTATAAGCAGATCGCCTTGCGTGATATTGTTCGAAATCACGTCGAAGCGCGCTTGCGCCGTGTCATCTTCGACACCGCCAACCATATCTGACAGCGCCGCGACGCCGCCTGCGAAAAGGATGATGACGCGATCTTGCGAAATGCCGAACGTGCCGGGAATCTCCAGTGCGTCAGCCAAAGCCATCAGGCCGGAACTGCCAGCCGCCGCATAGAAAAGCCGCCCGCCGTTACGGATCGTCTGGGCAGCGGCTTCTGCAAGCCGGGCAATGGCGGGCAGGGATAAACGCACAGACTGTGCTGCGGCAACCTGACCGTCCAGCAGCAGGCCAAGCGCCTCCATGGGATCGCGCTGGTCGATCCTCTCGGCTCTTGCGTCCCGGCTTTCCGTGCTTGCCACCATGTTGCCCTGCCTCCATCCGTTGATAATGCCAAAAAAATACCACTTGGCAAGAGGCAATTTTCATTTTTGTTAACTTTTTGGTTCAGGCACCAGATTTAGTCAATAAAATCAAAGTGATAAAATTTGTACTGCATTAACACAAATTAACGCTTGGTGTTTGGTATTTTATTGGTATTATATTGACGGAGGTTCCAGATGGCATGTTTTCAGCGGCTTTTCCCGTCCGGCGTTTGTGCCGTGCGACAGGGCGCACGGGTGGTTTCAGATGCCTGAAACGCTCGCGTCCGTTTTCGCGCCAGACACCGCGCCTGCAGGATCGGGCGGGCCGATTTATTTGCGTGTTGCGCGTCGAATTGAAAATGCCATCAAGCGCGGTGTCATCAAGCCAGGTGAGGCGCTGCCATCCGAGCGTGATATAGCGGCATTGGCCGACATCTCCCGCGTGACTGTGCGCAAAGCGGTGCAGGATCTGGTGCGCACCGGGCTTTTGGTGCAGCGGCATGGGTCAGGCACGTTTGTGACGTCCAAGGTTGACCGGGTCGAGCAGTCGCTTTCGCAGCTCACGTCGTTCACCGAAGACATGGCGCGGCGTGGCAAGGCTGTGCGTTCGCTGTGGCTTGAGCGCGGCGTGTTTGCGCCATCGCCGGAGGAGACAGTCGTGCTTGGCCTGTCGGCAGGCGAGCGTGTCTCACGCGTCAACCGCTTGCGCATGGCGGATGACACGCCGCTTGCCATTGAGCGCGCGTCCATGTCCGTCGCCTCCCTGCCCGATCCAAGCCAAGTTGACATCTCGCTCTACGCGGCCCTTGAAGCACAGGGCTGCCGCCCTGTGCGCGCAATCCAGCGCATCTCCGCCATCAGCCTTGATGAGGCGGACGCAAGACTTCTCGATATTGAATCGGGCAGCGCTTGCCTCAAAATCGAGCGGATTTCCTACCTGCCGTCCGGCCGGGTGGTGGAGTTTACGCGCTCGCTCTATCGTGGCGACGCATATGATTTTGTCGCCGAACTCAGACTGCAGGAGCATTGACCAATGACCGCCAATGACAATCAGCAGTCCCGAATGCGGATGGAAATCAACGAAATTCCGCGGGCAGCGTCGCGCCTGATTGAGGGCTCAGTGTCAGCGGTGGCGGAAATCGGCGCGCAGCTGCGCGAGGTGGATCCGGCGTTTATCACCACAATCGCGCGTGGGTCATCCGATCATGCGGCGGCGTTCTTGAAATATGCGATTGAGCTGGAAACCGGCCTGCCGGTCGCCTCGCTTGGACCGTCCATTGCGTCTGTCTATGGCAAGCAGCTGCGGATGGCGCACTCGGCGACATTTGCGATTTCGCAATCCGGAAAGAGCCCGGACATTGTAGCCATGGCCGCCAACGCGCGGCGCGGCAGCAGCCTGACGATCGCGTTGACCAATGTCTATTCCTCGCCGCTGGCGGGCGAAGCGTCGCTGGCGCTGGACATGCTGGCCGGGCCGGAGCTTTCCGTTGCAGCTACCAAATCATTCGTCAACTCGGCGATTTCGGGTTTGCTCATTCTGGCCGAATGGGCCGGGAATTCCGCGCTGAAAAATGCCATCGTTTCGCTTCCCGATGCGCTTAAAAGGGCTGTTGCCTGCGATTGGTCGCCGCTGCGCGATGCGCTTGAGGGGCAGACTTCGCTTTACATATTAGGGCGTGGCCCATCCTGGCCGATTGCCTGCGAGGCGGCTCTGAAATTCAAGGAGACGAGCGGCCTGCATGCCGAGGCGTTTTCGGCAGCGGAAGTGCTGCATGGTCCGGTCTCGATTGTCGGGAAAGGATTTCCTGTGCTGGCGCTGGCTGCGCGCGACAAGGGCGAGGCGCATGTTATTCCGGTTTGTGACCGGCTCGTTGAACAGGGCGCGAGCGTGTTTGTCACTTCATCTTTGCCAAGCAAGGCGACAGCGCTGCCATTTGCGGCAACCGGCCATGGATTGACGGATGCGCTGGTGCAGATCGCTTCCTTTTATGGTTTTGTTGAAATGCTGTCGCGCCACCGGGGCCTTGATCCGGACAGGCCTGCGCATCTGCGTAAAGTGACGGAGACCATATGAGCCTTGCCTGCTACACCGCCGGACAGATTTTCGATGGTGTGACCACACATCAGGCGAGCGCGCTTGTTGTTGAGAATGGCAGGGTGAAGGCGATTGCCCGCTTGGCATATCTCCCGCAAGGGCTACCTCTCACAGCTCTCGGCGCAGGCATGATTGCGCCCGGGTTTGTTGACCTGCAAGTCAACGGCGGCGGTGGCATCATGCTGGATGGCGACGCGTCGGTTGAAAGCATTGCAAGCATTTGCGCCGCGCACCGGCAGTTTGGCACGACGTCGCTGTTGCCGACACTGATCACGGACAACCCGGAGAACACTGCCAAGGTTATCGAAACTGCAATTGAGGCTGAAAGGCATGGTGTTGCCGGTTTTGCAGGGCTACATCTTGAAGGCCCGCACCTGTCGCAGAAGCGCAATGGCGCACATGATCCGCAGCTGATCCGCCAGATGACGGATGCTGACCTTGGCAATTTGCTTGCTGCCAAAGACCGGCTGACCACGCTTTTGACAACAGTCGCGCCGGAATCGGTTACGTTTGCGCAGATTTCTGCGATGGCAAAGGCGGGAATCGTCGTCAGCATCGGCCATTCCGATTGCAGTTACGACACAGCGATGCGCTGTTTTGATGCCGGCGCGACCATGGTCACGCATTTGTTCAACGCCATGAGCCAGATGGGCAACCGCGAGCCGGGACTTGCCGGCGCGGCGCTTGACCGGGGCTCTGTGCATGCCGGGCTGATCGCCGACGGATACCATGTTCACCCGGCCACAATGCGGGCGGCGCTGCACGGCAAACAGGGGCCGGGCTCGATTTTCCTTGTCACTGACGCGATGTCGACGGTGGGCAGTGATATCCAGTCATTCACCTTGAACGGTCGCAAAATCCTGCGGCATGAAGGCAGACTGACTTTGGCAGACGGCACCCTGGCGGGTGCTGACATTGACATGACTTCGTGCGTCCGGTTTGCGGGCGGTCATCTTGGCGGCGGCCTCATCGCTGCAGTGCGAATGGCTTCGTCCGCGCCTGCTGCTGCCATCAACCGCAGCGGAGAGCTTGGCAATCTTGCACTTGGTTGCCGGGCGGACTTTGTCCATTTGAGTTATGATAGCTCATTGCCGGGTGTCTACACCGCACAATAGTTGCCTTCCCAAGAGGCTTGAGCTCTCATCTATTGAACCGAACTCTTGTCCAATTCGCGGTTCAACGCCTCGTGCTCTTCCTTGCGCAGGCGGATGACCGTGCAGGAGCAGAGGGCCTCGGCCACGACCTTTGCGGAGACTGAGCCGAGATGGCGGCGAAAGGCGGAAGAGCCGCGTGCGCCGATGATGATGTGACCGACATCGTTGCGGGAAGCAAAATCCAGTATCGCTTGCGCCGGATCCAGCGCTTCAACGACATGATAGCTGATCAGGCCTTCTGGCAGTTCATAGGGCCGCGCCCAATCCTTCAACTGAACCAAACGGCTGACATAGGCGGACTTGCCGTCGTCGCTGACTGATTGATCCTCGCCAATCAGCTTGGTCTTTAAAACAGTGAAGCAGGCGAGCTTGGCACCTGGTGCAGTCCACAGGATGCGCGCGGCCTCCGACCGGACAGTTTTGGCCAGATCATCCGCTCCGCCGGATAGATCGACGGCCACCATGATGACCGTTGTGTCCACGCCGCGCTTAGGCTTGGAGAGCGATGGCAGTGCGAAGGCCTCGGCCTTTTCCTTGGAGAAATATTGGCTGATTGTGGCTAGAAATCCTCCAGCCTTCTTCGGTTTGCGCGCACTGATAACAACTTGGTCGGGATTGTTCAGATCAAACAAAAGCTGACCTGCGTCCGCATAGCGGCGGGCGGGGTCGACTTCCATGCATTTTGCGATCACCTCCTGAAACCAGCGTGGAAATTCCGGCGCGATATCACGCAGTGTTCTTGGAGACTGGAACAGGCGGCGGCGCATGCCTGCCTCGGTTGCCGGTTCGCCGAACGGCTTTTCTGCGGTCGCCAGTTCGTAGAGAATGCAGCCGAGCGCGAAGATATCGCTCGCTGGACTGTCGCGGTGGCCAACGACCTGCTCGGGAGAAATGTAGGCGGGCGTGCCCATCGGAACGGAGGATTCCTCTGCCAGCAAATCCGGAAGGTCGAGGTGGCGGGCGAGGCCATAGTCGATCAGTACCGCGCCACGTTCTGTCAGAAAGATGTTCTCCGGTTTCAGGTCCAGATGTATGACCCGCTGCCGGTGCAGTGCGCCAACCGCTGTGGCGATGGCGACGGCGATGGACTGTAGCTGTGCCGCAGGCAGTGGCGCTTTTGGAAGGAGTGCTTCGAGATTTTCACCAACCACCCTTTCCATCGCAATAAAGGGTGTCTCCGACAGATCGCCAGATCCGGCGAATTTCGGAACATGTGGTCCGGAAAGGCGTTTGAGGATCATTTCCTCGATTTCGAAACCTACAATGGTCGATACGTCCTGCCCGGGATCGAGGAATGGCATTTTGAGTACGAGCGGATAGTCAATGCCCTCTTTCACGGCATTCCAGAGCGATCCCATGCCGCCCTTTGCGAATTTTGACTGGAGGGTGAAGCCGTCAATGACGCTGCCCTGTGTTGGCCGTTGCATTTGTCACCCCTGATTGTCTATTTGCCGAGCGCCAGACGGTCGCCAAGCCAGAACGGCAGACCAGCGCGCCTGATCTTTTCTGCCGTTGCCGTGTGGTCATAAGGTACCCGCTTCATCGTGATGGTCCTTTGTCCAGCGTCAAACAGGCCGTAGCACGCAGCAGCAATGCCATCCCTTGGCTGACCGACCGAACCGACAACAACAACAGCTCGGCGAATGCTGGAGATTGGCATTTCGACATCGGCATGAGGAACGAAAGTCGAAAGCTTCTGGCCGGGCAAGCCGTGGAACACTGCGGGAATGTGGGTATGGCCGGTGAAGACCAGACGCGCATCCGTTGCGGCGAGGCAGGCGTCCGCCGCGTGAGCACTGCGGATGTAGGGCCATTTTTCCGGTGCCCTGGCGCTTGCATGGACATAAAGCCGATCGTCCTGACGCAAGGTCATCGGAAGTGTATTGAGAAAATCCAGATGCGGCTCGCGAAGTTGCCCGCGTGTCCAGTCTGCCGCGATGCGGGCATTCTCAGACATTCCGGCAGATGTGGCGGAGACAGCTTCGTCATGATTGCCCTTGATGCAGACCTCGCCTTCATCGACCAGCCCACCGACGATTTCGACGATCGCCGCAGGGTCTGGACCATATCCGACCAGATCTCCCAAGATGACAAGCTGGTCGAAACCGCCTGTTCGAGCAGCTTTCAGCGTGGCATTCAGCGCTTCAAGATTGCCGTGGATATCGGTCAGGAATACGATGCGCATGAGCCCTCCCGTGCCGGTGCGTCACAACGGACATGTGCGCCCAAGCGGCTCAAGGTTCAATGCGACGTTTGGCGCAGGGGGCATCAGGATCAAATGGAAATGGCGCGCCCGAAGAGATGCAACGGCAACGCCTATGCTGTTGCCGCAGCGGCTGATTTTTGAGACAGTTTCTGACGCGGAACGCCCGATTGCGCTACTGTGGGCAAGGCAGGCTTTTTTGTGCACAGCCTGTTTGCAATCCAGGCAGGACCGCGCTGACTTGCGCGGCAACACAGGAACAGGAGATCAGACAATGTCCGCGAACATGGATGCCGATATTCTCGCCGCGTTGAACGGCCTCGCTGCAGCTTTCAACGCACACGACATAGACCGCGTCATCAGTTACTTTGTGCCCGACTGCAGTCTGGACATGCCACGCGGGACCGAGCCGCACGGGACGAGATACCAAGGTATTGAGCTTGTAAAGAAGGGCCTGACGAGCCGATTTGAATCGACGCCCGACGTGCACTACAGCGACGCGGAACATTTCGTGTCAGGCGATTGCGGAATGTCAAAATGGCTTCTCAGCGGCACAAAGCTCAATGGCGAGAAGGTCACAGTGCGCGGTTGTGATTTCTATACGTTTCGAGATGGCCTTGTTGTCCGCAAGGATTCCTACTGGAAAATTGTCGAGTGACGGGAGCCTCGAACGCGAGGCTTGAATGTCGCGCATTGACCTTGGACCAATTTGAGAAGAATGGCGCGCCGGACGAGACGAAACTGGGCACTCCTATGTGCTTGTTTTTGCTGTGTAAGCACTGTCCGCGTTCCTTGGTCGCGTTCAAGGCCTATGATTTCCTCTGCCTGCATCAACGAAGAATG
>JANPGC010000131.1:0-6542 GCA_031423755.1 Phyllobacteriaceae bacterium
CACCCGCAACCAAGCCCTGCTTGTGCGCATCGTCGCCGAGCTGTTCGCGATGTTGCGGATGGTCGATGGGGGCGGCAGTCCCCTCTCCGTCACGGGCTGCGCCCGCGACACCTCTTCCCAGCGGGGCGAGGTTAAAGCCGCAGAGGTTGAACCAAGCGCCAAGCCTTCAACCTCGCCCCTCCGGGGAGAGGTGTCGGCGAAGCCGACGGAGAGGGGACTGCGCCCCGACGCAAGCGCCTTCACCCTCCCGCGCCACCTCTACGCCGCCATCATGCTCATCCTGCGCCCCTGCGAATCCGCCATCCGCCGCCTCATCATCATCGCGGCGAGGGGGCTGGTCTTGAAGGCTCGCGCCTCGCGCCCCATCCCCGCTGGCCTCGCCTCATTCGCATCCGCCAACCCATCACGCACGCCATCCTTCCAGCTCATCGACCCACTGAAACACTTCGACCAAGAGGCTTGGGAAAACGAGCCCCACGCCGGCTCGATGCACGAAGTCCAACCCTTCAACGCATCACTGGCCCATCACCAGGCCCAACTCGCCGCGCTTCCCGTCAACGCCACACTCCTCTTCAATCGCCTGCGCGCCATGCGCCACGCGCTCAACGACCTCCCGCGCCAAGCCCGACGCCTCGCAAGATGGCGCTCGCAGCGCGATCTGTTGCTCGCCGCCAAGGGCCCATACCGCCCGATGCGCATGTCGCCGTTCCGCCCCGGCCCACCGCCCGGTTATCGCCGCAGGGATATTCACCAGGTCGATGCAGTGCTGAAGGATGTGCATTATTTTGCGATTGAGGCGTTCAGGGCGGACACGTCATAAGACGAATTTGCAATCAATGGCAAAAGCCGCAAGCGGTTGTAATTATTACCAAAATCCCCCAAACCTTCGTCATTTCTGGGCCGCAAAGCGGAACCCGGGACCCATGTCGTTGGCAGTGAGATATCAATTCAGCGGCAGAAAGCATCTCCACACAGTCGCGCGCTGCGAATACGGTGGGACAGTCTGCGGCGCGGATGCCGGGAATCTGCCCCCGCGGCACTTCCTTTCAACGGTCCATTAATCTAGCCTTCGCTCACTGAGGCCCTTGTCAATTCAGCTTTGAACCTTTTCGATACAGCGCGCGACTTAACCTGCAGAAGGACCGCAATGAGTTCATCCTCTGGCACCCAGTCAGACAATGACCTGATGAAGCGCATCGCCTCCGGCGACAAAGCTGCGGTCCGGCTGTTGTTCATGCGCCACCATGCCCGGGTCTACCGGTTCGTGGTGCGCCAGACGGGTTCGGATACCATGGCAGATGACATTGCAAACGACGTGGTCCTCGACGTCTGGCGGCAGGCGGGCAAGTTTGAGTTCCGCTCGCAAGTCTCCACCTGGCTTCTCGGCATCGCCAGATTCAAAGTCCTGTCTGCGCGACGCAAGCGCAAGGAAGATGAACTCGACGACCTTCAGGCCGAGCGCATCATCGACAGCTCCGACACGCCAGACGTTTCTGCCATGAAACTCGACAAGGCCGCAGCGCTGCGCGCCTGCATCAACGGCCTTGGCGAGGATCATCGCACGGTCATCGAACTCGCCTATTATCAGGGCCGCACTGTCACCGAAATCGCCGAAATCCTCGGCATTCCCGTGGCAACGGTGAAAACCCGCATGTTCTACGCCCGCTCCAAACTCGGCGAAGCGCTGAAAGCTGCGGGACATGACAGGGGCTGGCCATGACAGAAGAGCCCAAGATGACACACCGCGACGAGATGGAAACGCTGCTGCCGTTTTACCTGAACGGCACGCTGTCCGGCGAGGAATTGCGGCAGGTCGAAGACTGGCTCGCCAGTGATCCTGCGGCAGATGAAGCCCTGCTTGCCGCAGAGGCGGAGATCGCACTGGTGTTCGAGGACAATGAGTCCATCAGCCCCCGACCCGATGCGCTGCAGCGGTTCAGCGACGCTCTGGACAAGCAATCCGTCCTGACAACATCGCCGATGTCGTGGCTGTCCGCCTTTTTCTCCAGAACATTCGCCATCCCCGTGCCCTTGCTTCTGGCAACCGCCGCCGCTGCGCTTGTCCTGATGGTTGTCGCGGTTTCCAACATCAGGACCGGCAGCCCGGACGACGTTCAAATCGCAGGCACCGGCCAAAGCACAAACACTGCTTTCGTTCTCGTGACCTTTGCGCCGACGGCAACACTTGCCGACATTGCCAAATTGCTGGCGGAAAATGGCGCACAGGTTGAAAGCGGCCCGATTTCCGGCTCGACCTTCAAGATCACCCTTTCCGCGGACACGATCACGCAATACGATCAGCTATCGAAACAATTGGCGGCCTCGCCACTGGTTGAGAAACTGATCGCCGGAAAGAAACCGGATGCGCCATAACACTGCACATTCTTTGGCACTTGTGGTTTTGATCGCAGCCAGCATGTTGGCCGTCATGACCACTTGCGCACGTGCGCAAGACAATGGACAAACTTCAGCACCCAATGAGCAGTCTGGCGCAGTTGCAGACTATTTTGAACTTCCGCCGCTGCTGATCGACCTGTTTCACTCAACCTCCGGAAAGCCGGCAGGACAAAACTCTGCGCCAACCCCACAAGCCGGTGATCAACCATCAACGCCGCCCCAAACGCCTGACATCCAAAGCCTCGCAAACACTGGCGGCGCAATTTCTCCGATTGCCACCAGCGGCGACTACGTCCCCGACGAAGTGCTGGTGACAATCGATGGCGATGCGCAAGCCGTGCAAAACATTGCCACAGCCCTTGGCCTTCAGGTCCGCTCGGTTCGCACATCCTTTCTTCTGAAAAAAAGCATCGCACGTCTTGGCATCCCTGATCGCCGGCCGGTCGGACTTGTACTCGCCCAGTTGCAAGGCGACGGACGCCCGACCGCCGCTGAGCCCAACCATATCTACACATTGCAGCAGGCTGAATCTGTAGGCGGCTACGCGCTGGAAACCATCAATTTCAATCCGGGCGAAGCAAACGGCGCAAACATCCGCGTCGCGGTGATCGACACGGCGCGGGACAAAACCCATCCGGCGCTCGCCAACATCACCGCCGAAGATTTCGACGCGTTGCCGGAAATCGCGGTGAGCAACACCGATCACGGAACCTCCATCGTCGGGTTGATTGCCGGACAGGACGGATTTCAAGGCGTCGCGCCCGGCGCGCGCATCTACCACGCCCGCGCCTTCGAGAACGGCAAGTCAAACGCCGACGCCATTCTTGCGGCGCTCGACTGGTCAGCCGAACAGAATGTGCAGATCATCAACATGAGCTTCGTCGGCCCGCGCAACAAGCTGTTCGAAAAAGCCTGCAACGCCGCCTTCGAGCGCGGCATCTTGCTCGTGGCCGCCGCCGGCAACAACGGCCCAAAAGCGCCGCCAGCCTATCCCGCCGCCTACAAATCCGTCGTCGCAGTCACCGCCACGGACGAACAAAACAGACGTATGGCGCAAGCAAACATCGGCAACTACATCGCCATCTCCGCTCCCGGCGTTGGCCTGATGGCCCCGATTCCCGGCGGCGGCTATGATCTGGTCACAGGCACCTCCTTCGCCGCAGCCGTCTTCACCGGTGCCGTCGCCAACCTGATGCGCCAATACCCCGCCCAGTCCGCCTTCGAGAGCGAACGGATCGCCAACAAAACGGCACTGGATCTCGGACCCAAAGGCAAAGACGCCGAGTTCGGCTTCGGCCTCATAGACTTCCGAGCCGCACTGAAGCGCTTCAATGATTGAAAGTTAGCAACACCTCAGATCGCTTGCGCCTGTTGAAACTGGGGCACTCTGGCAAAAGGACGGAAAGTCATCGCAATCAGGAAGGCTCCAAGCCCCAGCCCGCAGCAGGTGATGTAAAGCGCGCCATAGCCGCCGGTCGTGTCAAACAGCCATCCGCCCATAATCGGTCCGGTCGCCATGCCGAGACTGCCTGCCATGCCCGTGCCGCCCATGATCGTGCCCATCATCTTCATCGGAAAATTCTCGCGCACCAGCACATTGTAGAGCGGCATGATGCCAGCGTAGATAAAACCGAACAGTGCCGCCACCGCGTAAAACTGCCCGAGATCTCGCGCAAAATAATAGCCGAGCGCAGCAATCGCCTGCACAAACAATCCCGCAACCAGAACCCGCTTGGCGCCGAACCTGTCGCCCATCAGTCCAAACCCGATCCGCCCGCCCATCCCGGCAATGCCTTCAACGGAGTAGATCGAAACAGCAGCCAACGCCGAAATGCCACATATCTCGGCATAGCTGACAGTATGGAAGATCGGTCCGGAATGGGTCGCGCAGCAGAAGAAATTGGTCAGTGTCAAAACAATGAACTGTGGCGAAGTCACCGCCTGCCTCACCGTCATATCCGAACGCGGCGCGTCCGCCTGGACGACCTCATCCACCGGCCCGGGCGGGCGGCGCAACAGCAGCGCCAGCGGAATTGTTGTCGCCGCAACCATCACGGCCAGGATTGTCAGCACCGTCCGCCAATCATAAGCGTCCGCCAGCTTCGCTGCCAGCGGCGACATCGTGACCGGGGCCATGCCCATGCCTGCCGATACGAGCGACACAGCCAGACTTCTCTGGGTGCTAAACCATCCGGTCACGGTGGCCATCAGCGGCGCAAAAAACGCAGCGATCGAGCCGCCTGCCAGCAACCCGAAACTGACCTGAAACAGCGTGAGAGTGGGAGCCTTTGCTGCAAGCCAGAGGCTCAACGAAAACAGCATCGCGCCCGTCACGACAACAACACGCGCGCCATAGCGATCCGACAGCGCGCCCCACATCATCGACGTCACCGCCATCGCCAAAAAGCCAATTGTCATGGCAGCCGAAATACCGGTCCTCGACCACCCGGTTTGTTCAGCCATCGGCGTCAGCAGCACCGGCAGCGAAAACAGCGCTCCCATGGCGACGCAGCCAATGGCCCCGCCTGCCGCCACGATTATCCAGCGATACGAAGGATCCGTCATCTCCGCCTCCCGCAAACTGTCCCCACCCGCCGGACCAGTGTTATCATGGCAGACGAAGCATTCGCAGGGGTATGAAGTTGGCACATGAAACGGGGATTGAAAAGAGTGGTGGGTGCGACAGGGATCGAACCTGTGACCCGCTGATTAAGAGTCAGCTGCTCTACCAACTGAGCTACGCACCCACTCCGCCGTGCCATTGCTGGCCAGACGAGGCGGTCTATAGACATTGGCTCCTGCCCTGTCCAGCGCCATGGGCAAAAAATCGTCTGCATACGCAAGGATCGGTCAGTCGGGCAGAAACATCGTGCCCTCAGCAAATTTTACCGCGTCTCCGGAAATTGTCACGCCGGACAACGCGGCGCGGTCAACAGAGAGCGACAGTCCAATTTCCGAGCGGCGGCCCATCTCAACGCCTTGCAGTATCCTGAATGAATAGGTCCCGTCACGCCGGCACTGAAACCGGTGCAAAGACGCCGCGAAGGCCACCGCCGCCGAACCAGTTGCCGGATCTTCCGGAATTCCGTCCCAAGGCGCAAACATGCGCACACGGAACCCGCTTTCGCCGTCCAGGCAATAAAGATAAGGCGCGGCGAATTTGCCCTCGCGCTGAACATCCAATTTCAACCATGCATCAGCATCCACCTTGGCACGGCCGAGCGCATTGAGCCCCTTCAAAGGCACCGTAACATAGGGAACGCCGCCGGACCCCATCATGACCCGATGCTCTCCAAAATTCAGATCACCAGCCAAAAGGCCAAGCGCCGCAACAATCTCATCGTCAGTTGCATTGAAATCGACTTCAGCGGGCACGCGCGCAACGGCAAAACATGCTCGTCCCCCCATCGCATCCAACGAAACCGTGCAGTGCACCGGCCCCACTCCCTCTTCAAGAATAACCCTTGCGCCATCGGCCAATCCATTTAACGCGGCAAACGCAATGGCACCGCCAATCGTAGGATGGCCCGCAAACGGCAATTCTCCAAGCGGCATGAAAATGCGCACTTTGGCGGAGTGCTTCACATCTTGTGGAGGCAGAAAGAAAATTGTTTCGGCAAGGTTCAACTCGCGGGCAATAGCCTGCATTTGCGAGCCGGTGAGGCCCGATGCGTCCGGAACGACGCCCAATTGGTTGCCAGCGAGCGGCTCCTTGGTGAAAACGTCATAGACCAGATAGTGCAGCTTGCGCATGGGCCCGATCATCCTGCCTGATTGCGGCCGAACATGACCGAGATTTAATTTGTATTCTGACCCACCCCGGACGATTTACCAGTTAAACTGTTTGATGGCATGGAAAGGAAATATTGATGGATCAGGAAGCGGGCAAACGCCCCATGGCCGGAAATCCCGATATTGCCGTTGCGTTGTCGCTCGACAAATCTGGCCGTGGCCGCCGCAGCTGGCGGCGCTGGTTGCGCTATGCGCTTGTGCCGCTGCTTTTGATTGGCGGACTATATGGCTACCAGTCTTGGACATCTGCCGCCGCCGTTACGAAAGTCTACACAACCGAGGCCGCCGCCAAAGGTGACATTGTCGTGCTCGTAAGCGCCACCGGCACATTGCAGCCGCTGGAAAGCGTGCAG
>JANPGC010000132.1:0-5776 GCA_031423755.1 Phyllobacteriaceae bacterium
CGCTCTTCCTCTCCCCCTCGAGGGGAGGGGTCAGGGGTGGGGGCGCACTGGGCACAAAGTCCTCCATCAAAACCTCGGTATCTCAGGAAACGCAACTTTTCCGCCGCTCACATGCATCCGCCCCAACTCGGCGCATCTGTGCAGGTTCGGGAATACTTTGCCGGGGTTGAGCAGCGCTTGCGGGTCGAATGCCACTTTTACCCGCATTTGCACGTCGAGATCCACTTCGTTGAACATTTCGCCCATCAGGTCGCGCTTTTCGATGCCGACGCCGTGCTCGCCGGTCAACACGCCGCCGACCTTGACGCAAAGGCGCAAGATGTCCGCGCCGAAGCCTTCGGCTTTTTCGAGTTGGCCCGGCTGATTGGCATCGTAGAGGATCAGCGGGTGGAGGTTACCGTCGCCGGCGTGGAATACATTGGCGACTTCGAGGCCGTACTGCTGCGACAGGTCGCGCATGCCCTTGAGCACCTGCGGCAGCGCCTTGCGCGGGATGGTGCCGTCCATGCAGTAATAATCGGGCGAGATGCGGCCGACGGCGGGGAATGCGGCCTTGCGCCCGGCCCAGAATGTCATGCGCTCGGCTTCGGAGGTGGAGACTTTGAGCGTCACGGATTTGTTCGCCTTGGCGATGGCCTCGACGCGGGCGAGAAGATCATCGACCTCAGCTTCCGGGCCATCGAGTTCAACAATCAGAAGCGCCTCGACATGCAGCGGATAGCCGGCATGGACGAAATCCTCCGCCGCCTGAATGGCCAGCCGGTCCATCATTTCCATGCCGCCGGGGATGATGCCTGCGGCGATGATGTCGGCGACGCATTGACCTGCCTGTTCGGAGGTCTCGAAGCCGATCAATGCGGCGCGGGCGGTCTCGGGCTTTTGCAGGACGCGGACCGTGACCTCGGTGATGACAGCGAGCAGGCCTTCGGAGCCGGTCATCAGGCCAAGAATATCATAGCCATCCGAGTCCAGATGCTTGCCGCCAATACGGACGACATCGCCGTTGATCAGCACCATTTCGATGCCGAGGACATTTGAGGCGGTGAGGCCGTATTTCAGCGAATGCACGCCGCCGGAGTTCTCTGCCACATTGCCACCGATGGAGCAGGCGATCTGCGAAGATGGGTCTGGGGCGTAGTAAAAGCCCTGCCCCTCGACCGCGCGGGTTATGCCGAGATTGGTGACGCCGGGCTGGGCGGTCACCGTGCGGTTGGCCAGATCAACGTCGAGAATGCGGTTGAAGCGCGACATGACGAGCAGCACGGCGTCTTCCAGCGGCAGCGCGCCGCCGGAAAGCGACGTGCCCGAACCACGCGGCACGACCCGGATGTTTTCGCGGGCACAATATTTGAGGATGCGCGAGACCTGCGCCACCGTTTCCGGCAGTACGACCACCATTGGCAGCTGGCGATATGCGGTCAACCCGTCACTCTCGAAGACGCGCATGCCGTTGGCGGTGTCCACCACGCCCTCGCCCGGCACGATCTCGCGCAATTGCGCGACGATCTCGGCGCGGTTGGCGAGCGTTTTGCTATCAGGCTTTGGCATGGCGAGCGATGTCATGCGGGTAACATCTTGCTTGTCAGGCGTTCCGTCAACCGGCTTGGACCAAAGATATCCAGCCAGCCTCATTGGTCGAGATCGACAGCGTCTCGTAAGTGGTCATCTTGGCGTGGTGGCTGTGGGCCATCAGATCGTGGGTGGCGGTGACGACCATAATGCTGGCGCCTGCAAGTTCGCCTGCCGTGACACCGGCGTGCGCGTCCTCGAATACGAGGCAGTCCTCAGGCCGGACGCCCAGACGTTCTGCGCCGAGGCGGAAGCAGGCGGGGTCCGGCTTGCCGATGGCCACATCTTCGGCGGTGACCATGGTGTTAGGCGGCGTAATTCCTGCGGCGCCAAGGCGGCGGAGCGCCAGATCGCGCGGGGCGGAGGTGACGACGGCCCAAGCATGAGGCGGCAGATTGGCGAGAAAGTTGATCGCGCCGGGAATGGGCACGATGCCCTCAATATCGGCCATTTCGGCGGCGAGGACTTTTGCCGATTCTTCTGCCGGGTTCAGATGCGCATGGCCCATGCCGCCAATCAGGTCCACGCCGCGCACGCCGTGCATGGTGTGGATGAACGTCTCGGGATCAATGTCGTTCGTGCGCGCCCACGCGCCCCACGCGCGCTGGGTTGCGGCGAAGGAATTGATGATGGTTCCGTCCATATCGAACAGGAAACCGGCGAAGGGCCGGGAATAGATGGAAATTGGTGACAATCGGGGGAATCCTTGGGAGGCGGGAGGAGACCCTTCATGGCGTCAGCGATGGCCGCCGTCAACTCTCGCCGTGGCTTTTGCGGATTCGGCGGACGAAGAGCCAGATGGCGAGGACCGCGACGGGGACGAAAAGCGCGGTCATGATCGTCGATGATATGAACGGGAAATCCTTCTCCAGACCCTTGGCGAGATAGGAAAACAGGCCGACGACATAGTAGGATACGGCGGCGACTGACAGGCCTTCGACGGTCTGCTGGAGGCGCAGTTGCGAGCGGGCGCGGGTGTTCATAGAGGCGAGCAAGGCGGAGTTCTGCTTTTCAAGATCGACGTCCACCCATGTGCGCAGGAGCGTGGTGGCGCGGGTGAGTTTGCTCGACAGGTTGGCCATACGCTCTTCGACCGAGCGGCAGGTCCGCATAGCCGGTGCCATGCGTTTTTGCAGGAAGGCGGACCATGATTCGTAGCCTGGCAGCGGCTCCTCATCCAGCGCATTCAGCCGCTCGGCGACAATGCCCTCGTAGGCCTTGGAGGCGCCGAACCGGTAGAGGCTGGCGGCGGCATCGGCTTCGAGTTCTGCGGCGAGCGTCGACAATTCGGCAAGCAGACGCTCGGATTCGCGGCCCTCATCGTCACGCATCTCTTGGGTCAGAACTGCCATGCGGTCCTCGATCCTTCGCATGCGGGGCGAGAGGCTGATGGCGAGCGGCAGGCCGAGCATGGCGAAGGTGCGGTAGGTTTCGATTTCGATCAGCATCTGGCCGAGCGCGCCGGTGCGCACCGGGGTCAGGCCATTGTCGAGAAGCGTCATGCGGGTGAGGCCGTCAGCATCCTGGCGAAAATCGGTGATGATGGTCGCCATGCCGTTTTCGATGGTGGAACAGCAGGTGGAAGCCGGGTCGTAGGCGGCGAGGATGCGGCGCAGATCCTTGACGTGTTTGCGGATTTCGAGGCGGATGCCGGAGAGCACCGTGCCGGGGGCTTTGAAGGCGGTGCCAAACGGGTGGACCTGCGCATTGCCGGTTTCGAGCGGACCTTCGTAAAGATAGGTTGAAAACTCCGTGTGCCGCTCCCAGCGCAGCGTGCCGGAGCCGGAGGGCATGACATGATGGCGGGCGGTTCTGTCGGGCGGGGCAATGCCGGAGCCGCGGGAAAGTTCAGCCAGCACTGCATGATCAACCGTGAAGCCGCCTTCCGTGAGAAAAGCGACTTGGATAAGCAGGCGTGGGGCGGTGATCAGCGGATGCGGGCGGGAATGGACTTCGCCAAGCGCCGAGGCGCGCAGATTGTGCGCCGGAAAGCCAAGCACCGGCGCTTGCGCCAATTGGGTTTCTTCCGTTCTGGTCATGCCCTTCCCCGCGTCATTGGCAAAACTGTTAGGGCCATTGTGCACTGCGGAACAAGTGCAAATACGCCACACGTTGGCGCGGGTTTGAATTGAATCGATTTGAGTGTTGAGTGCCGATCAAGTGGACAAATTTCTTGACCACTTTTGTATCGGTGCTACTGTGATGGCAGAGGGTTTCCATGTCCGCCAGCCTGTTCTCCAGCATCAACCACGCCTCTACTGCCGATGAAGTGATCCGGCAGATTGAGTGGCTGATTCTTGAGGGCGTGCTGCGGCCCGGCGACCGGTTGCCTTCCGAGCGCGATCTGTCCACAGAGATGGATGTGTCGCGGCCAGTGCTGCGCGATGCGCTGAAATCGCTTGAAACGCGGGGATTGATCGTGACTCGCCACGGCGGCGGAACGGTAATTGCGGATGTGATTTCCGATGTGTTTGCGCAGCCGGTTGCGGACCTCATTGCCTCGCACCGCAAGGCGCTGGCGGACTATCTGGAATACCGGCGCGAGATTGAGGCGCTTGCGGCGGGCCATGCGGCAGAGCGGGCAACAGAGGCGGACAAGCTCATTTTGAAGCGCATTCTCGCACAGATGCATGCGGCACATGCGGCAGGCAACTTTACCGATGAGGCCCGCGCCGATGTCGAGTTTCACAATGCCGTCAGCGAAAGCGCACACAACATCATTTTGCTGCACACGCTGCGCTCCTGCTACAAGATGCATATGAACGGCGTGTTTTATAACCGGACTCTGCTCTATGGCATGCCGGGTGTCCGTGCTGCCCTGCTTACGCAACACGAAGCGATTGCTGACGCGATTTTGAGCCATAATCCGGAGCGTGCGCGAAGCGCTTCATCCGACCATATCTGCTTTGTCGAAACGCAGCTGACACTGGCCGAACAGGCAGGCGAATGGAGCCGCGTGGCGCAGATGCGCCTTGCGCAGAGCGAAAAGCGATTGCCGATTTATAAATCATCCAAACACGAGGGTATCCGCGTCTCCCATGAAAGCTGAAATGAAAAAACCGCGCGTGGCGCTGTTCGTCACCTGCCTTGTGGACCTGTTCCGACCGACGGTCGGCTTTGCTGCCGTCAAACTGATCGAGGATGCAGGCTGCACAGTCGAAGTGCCGCCTGCGCAGACCTGCTGCGGCCAGCCGGCCTATAATTCGGGCGATAAAAAGGATGCCCGGGCGATTGCCGAACAGGTGATTGAAGCGTTTGAGGACTACGACTTTATTGTCGCGCCCTCCGGCTCCTGCGGCGGCATGCTGGGTAAGCACTATCCGGAACTGTTTGCGGGCGACGCCAAATGGGAGCCAAGGGCGGCGGCGTTTTCGGCCAAGGTGCACGAGCTGGTGAGCTTTCTTGCCGATGTCATGTTCATCACCAGCACTGGCGCATCGCATAGTGGGAGCGTGACCTATCACGATAGCTGCTCTGGCCTGCGGGAGCTCGGCATCAAGGCCCAGCCTCGCAAGCTGCTTGGTTCGGTTGAAGGACTGACGTTGAAGGAATTGAAGGACAGTGAAATCTGCTGCGGCTTCGGCGGCACGTTCTGTGTCAAATACCCGGATATTTCGAACAAGATCGTCTCGGAAAAGACCAGCCACATCAAGGCTTCGGGGGCGGATTTGCTGCTGGCGGGGGACCTTGGGTGTTTGATGAATATCGCGGGGAAATTGAAGCGCGAGGGGTCGGAGATTCAGGTGCGGCATGTGGCTGAGGTGCTGGCGGGGATGATGGATGGGCCGGCGATCGGGGAGAAAAGGTGATGGCTGAGATTCAAACTGGTGTCGCCCCCCTCATCTGCCTGTCGGCGTCTTCTCCCCGCTGGAGAAGCGGGGAGAAGACGGCTTATCATCGACGTTTGAAGATTATCTGTCTTCTCCCCATGTCTTCCATGGGGAGAAGATGCCGACAGGCAGATGAGGGGCGCACGCCGCAACCTTGGGAGGGAGCACGCTGATGCAAATCACCTCCCCCACGTTCAAAGCCAACGCTACCGCCGCACTCGCTGACATCAATTTGCAGAAAGCCATGGGCCATGTGCGCACCGGCTTTATTGACAAGCGCAAGGCGTCGATTGACCTTCTGCCAGAATTTGAGGCGCTGCGAGACAGCGCCAAGGCGATCAAGGATCATACGCTGGCGCATCTTGATCTTTACCTCG
>JANPGC010000133.1:0-6627 GCA_031423755.1 Phyllobacteriaceae bacterium
TTTGGCTGTGGCGGCGACCGCGACAAGGGCAAGCGGCCGATCATGGGCGAGATCGCGGCGCGGCTGGCGGACGTGGTGTTTGTGACGGATGACAATCCGCGCTCGGAAGTTCCGGCGCAAATCCGTGCTGAAATCATGGTAGCGGCGAAGGGCGCCATAGAGATCGAAAACCGCGCGGAATCCGTGCGAAAAGCGATCGAAATGTTGCGTGCCGGCGATACGCTGATTGTTGCAGGCAAGGGGCATGAAGTGGGCCAGACAATTGCCGGCGTGACGCATCATTTTTCGGACCATGAAGAAGTGCGCAAGGCGTTGAAGGAGTTTGGCGCATGACCTTGCTCTGGACCTCACGAGCGATGATTGACGCGATGGGCGGGCGGCCGATTGGCGAAATGCCTGAAGGCGTCTCGGGGATCACGATTGACAGCCGCTCTGTCGAAAAGGGCAGCGCGTTTTTCGCCATACGGGGCGATAATTTTGACGGGCATGATTTTGCCAGTGCCGCGATGGCGGCGGGGGCTGCGCTGGTGGTGGTGGCGGAATCGAAACTGCCGGCACTTGGCAAACTCACGATGCCGATGATCGTGGTGCAGGACGTGTTGAAGGCGCTGGAGCATCTGGGCGTCGCCTCGCGGGCACGCAGCAAGGCGCAGATCATTGCGGTAACGGGCTCGGCGGGCAAGACGACGACCAAGGAGGCGCTGCGGCATGTGCTGACGGCTTGCGGCAAGGTGCATGCCTCTGCGGCCTCGTTCAACAATCACTGGGGTGTACCGCTGACGCTGGCGCGGATGCCGGAAGACACTGACTATGGCGTGTTTGAAATGGGCATGAACCATCCGGACGAAATCCGTCCGCTGGTGAAGCTGGTGCAGCCCCATATTGCGATCATCACCATCATTGCGGCGGCGCATCTCGGGCATTTCAAGAATCTGGACGAAATCGCGCGGGCGAAGGCGGAGATATTCGAGGGTGTGGCCGAGGGCGGCCATGCAGTTCTGAACCGCGATGACAGCCGTTACCGCAAGCTCGAAATTTTG
This sequence comes from Phyllobacteriaceae bacterium, assembly GCA_031423755.1. Taxonomy (GTDB): domain Bacteria; phylum Pseudomonadota; class Alphaproteobacteria; order Rhizobiales; family Rhizobiaceae; genus JANMEX01. The sequence continues at coordinate 1,041 of JANPGC010000133.1, forward strand.
GCCAAGGATGCGGGTGTTGCCAACATCCATGGCTTTGGCGAGCATCGTCAGGCCAATTACAAGCTGATCAAATACAAGCCGATGGCGGATTGCTCGGTGATCACGGCTCGGATTGCGGGCACAGATGTTGCGGTCAAGATCGGCGCGCCCGGGCGGCACATTGTGCAGAATGCGCTTGCCGTGATGGGCGCGTCTTTGCTGGCAGGGGCGGATCTTGCCAAGGTCTGCCTGGCGTTTGGCACGCTGCAATCCGAAAAGGGCCGCGGACGCCGCCACAAGCTCAAGGTCAATGGCGGGACGTTCACGCTGATTGACGAAAGCTATAACGCCAATCCTGCCTCGATGGCGGCGGCGTTGCAACTGGCAGGCTCGATCCCGATTGAAGGGCGCGGGCGGCGCATTGCGGTGCTGGGTGACATGCTGGAACTCGGCAAGCATTCAAAGAAATTGCACGAGGAACTGGCTGAGCCGGTGAAATCATCGAAGATGGACAAGGTGTTTTTGGCCGGACCGGAAATGAAGGCGCTGGCAGACGCGCTGGCTTCCGACATTGAGCGCGAATACCGGTCGAGCGTCGATGAATTGAAGGCGGCGGTCGCGGCCTCCATTCGTCCGGGCGACGTAGTCGTGGTCAAATCATCCAACGGGATCGGCTTTTCAAAGCTGGTTGAGCATTTGCTGAAACAATTTCCGCCGGTGATGCCGGCGCAAGAACCGGCCTGAGGGGCACACGAGGGGACACAAATCCATGCTGGCTTATCTGGCCGAAATTTCAGATGCGGTCTCCGTGTTCAACGTGTTCCGCTATATCACGTTCCGCACAGGCGGGGCGCTGATCACGGCGGCGATGCTGGTGTTCATCTTTGGGCAGCCGATCATTGACAAGTTGCGCGTCAGACAGGGAAGGGGCCAGCCTATCCGCGCTGACGGGCCGCAGACGCATTTTAAAAAGGCCGGGACGCCGACGATGGGCGGTCTGATGATCCTGTCGTCAATCCTTGCAACGTCGCTGATCTGGGCGGACTTGCGCAGCGGCTATGTGATCGTGGTGCTCTTGGTGACCATTTGTTTCGGTGCAATCGGCTTTTATGATGACTATCTGAAGGTGACAAAACAGTCGCACAAGGGCTTTTCCGGCAAGGCGAGGCTTGGGCTGGAAATTATAGTTGCCGGAATTGCCGTGTTTGCGATCAGCCAGATCGGAACGGCACCGTTTTCGACATCGCTGACGTTTCCGTTTCTGAAGAATTTCCTCCTGGATCTTGGCTGGTTCTTCATTCCGTTTGGGGCGTTTGTGATTGTCGGTGCGGGCAATGCAGTGAATTTGACGGATGGGCTGGACGGGCTGGCGATTGTGCCGGTGATGATCGCAGCGGCCTCATTTGGCATCATTGCCTATCTTTCCGGCAACGCCGTATTTGCCAACTATCTGCAAATCCATTTTGTGCTGGGCACGGGTGAACTCGCCGTGGTGCTTGGCGCGGTGATCGGCGCCGGGCTTGGATTTCTGTGGTTCAACGCGCCGCCAGCCGCCATTTTCATGGGCGATACAGGGTCACTGGCTTTGGGCGGTCTGATCGGCACGGTGGCTGTGGCGACCAAGCATGAGATCGTCATGGGCATTGTTGGCGGCTTGTTTGTCATGGAGGCGATGTCGGTAATCATTCAGGTCGGCTGGTTCAAGATGACGGGCAAGCGGGTGTTCCTGATGGCACCGATTCATCATCACTTCGAAAAGCTCGGCTGGACGGAAAGCCAAGTTGTGGTGCGATTCTGGATCATTTCGGTGATCCTTGCACTGCTGGCACTATCGACACTGAAGCTGCGGTAAGCCTGATGATCCCCGCCACAACATTCAAGGACAAAAGGGTTGCCCTGTTCGGACTGGGCGGCTCCGGCCTTGCGACGGCAGAGTCTTTGAAGGCTGGCGGGGCCGAAATTGTGGCGTGGGACGACAATCCGGCGAGCGTGGAAAAGGCCAGGGCGCTTGGCATCGGCACAGGCGATCTGGCGAAGTCCGACTGGTCGCTGTTCGACGCGTTCGTGCTGTCGCCCGGCGTGCCGCTGACGCATCCGAAGCCGCACTGGACGGTTGACCTGGCACATGCGGCCAAGGTCGAGATCATCGGCGATGTGGAATTGTTCGCGCGCGAGCGGGCAAGACATGCGCCGGATGCGCCGTTCATTGCGATCACGGGGACAAATGGCAAATCGACGACGACTGCGCTGATTGCCCATGTACTCAAATCAGCCGGGCGCGACACACAGCTGGGCGGCAACATCGGCACGGCGGTCATGACGCTGGATGCACCGTCTTCCGACAAATTTTATGTGGTCGAATGTTCGTCGTACCAGATCGACCTTGCCCCTTCGATCCATCCGACGGCAGGGATTTTGCTGAACGTGACACCCGATCATCTGGACCGGCATGGCGACATCAAGCGCTACGCCGCGATCAAGGAACGGCTGGTTGCCAGGAGCGATACGGCGATTGTCGGGCAGGACGATGAATACTGCCGTGCTATTTCGGACCGGCTAGCGACTGAAGGCCGCGATGTTGTTCGCATCTCGAAAGATCAGGCGCTTGATAGCGGACTGTTTGCGGAAGGGTCAAAACTTTTGCAGAGCAGCGGCGGACATCGCCGTGAGATTTCAGACCTTGCCAGCATCGGCTCGCTGCGTGGAACGCACAATGCGCAAAATGCGCTGGCGGCGTTTGCAGCGCTGCGGGTTGTCGGGTTGAGCGATGCGGAAATCAACGCGGGGTTCAAATCATTCCCCGGACTGGCACACCGGATGGAACAGGTCGGGCGGCTGGGCAAGGTGCTGTTTGTCAATGACTCGAAGGCGACCAATGCGGAGGCGGCTGCGCCTGCGCTATCGAGCTTTCCGCGCATTTACTGGATTGCAGGCGGGCTGGCGAAAGAGGGCGGGATTGATGCTCTCACCGAGTTTTTCCCGCGCATTGCCAAGGCCTATCTGATTGGCGAGGCTGCGCCGCAATTCAGCGCAACAATAGGTACGCGCGCGCCGTTCGAGATTTCCGGCACTCTGGCGCAGGCAGTCGAGCATGCCGCGCGCGATGCGGCGGACGACAATGCGAGCGAGCCGGTGGTTTTGCTGTCTCCGGCGTGCGCATCATTCGACCAGTTCAAGAATTTTGAAAAACGCGGCGACGCATTTCGCGACGCGGTAATGGCAATTCCCGGTATCAAGCCCATGGAAGGATCGATCTGATGGTTTCACGCGCGGACCGCAGCAACGTTGCCAAATGGTGGTGGACGATTGACCTTTACTTTCTGGGCGGATTTTTGGGGCTGATGGGGCTCGGGGTAATCCTGTCGTTTGCGGCCAGTCCGGCCGTGGCGGAGCGCATCGGCTTGCAGCCGTATCACTTTGTCGAACGGCAGGCATTCTTCATGCTCCCCGCGTTCATTGCGATGATTGCTGTCTCATTTCTTGATGACCGGCAGGTGCGGCGGCTGGCGCTGGCGCAGCTTGCCTTTTCAGTTCTGGCGATGATTGCAGTCTTGTTTATCGGGGTTGAAGTCAAAGGTTCGCACCGCTGGCTGCAGGTGGCGGGAATGACCGTTCAGCCTTCGGAATTCATGAAGCCGGCGTTCGTTGTCATTAGCGCATGGCTTTTTGCTGAACGGGCGCGGCATCCGGAAATTCCCGGCAATCTGATGGCGACCATCCTGTTCGGCATTGTGATGGCGCTCTTGGTGGCGCAGCCGGACCTTGGCCAGACGATGCTTGTGACGGCAACGTGGGGCACGATGTTTTTCATGGCGGGCATGCCGTGGCTGTGGATCATCCTGATGTTGGGCGTCGTCGCTTCGGGCGCGTTTGGCGCATACACATTCTTCCCGCATGTCGCTGCGCGCATCGACAAGTTTTTGACTGGCGAGGGCGATACCTTCCAGATCGATACGGGCCGCGAGGCGATCATCCGCGGCGGCTGGTTCGGGCAGGGCCCGGGCGAAGGGTCAGTCAAGCGCATCCTTCCGGACAGTCATACCGACTATATTTTCTCGGTGGCGGCGGAGGAATTCGGCATTCTGTTCTGTCTGGTCATCGCACTGCTGTTCGGCTTCATTGTGATGCGTGGCTTGCGGTTCGCCTTGCGGGAACGCGACGAATTCACGCGGCTGGCTGTTGCCGGGTTGGTCGTCAGTTTCGGCTTCCAGTCGATCATCAACATTGGTGTGAATTTGCAGCTTCTGCCGGCCAAAGGCATGACACTACCTTTCATCTCCTACGGCGGCTCTTCGCTGGTGGCGATGGCGATTTCGATGGGTTTTGTGCTGGCGCTGACACGCACCAAGCCGCGCTCCAGCATCAGCATCCAGCCTAGGCGGACAAGCCCGATGCTGGTTCCGGCTGAATGAACAAGGTTGCACTCCTGTGTGCGGGCGGCACCGGCGGGCATGTGTTTCCGGCGGAGGCGCTGGCGCATGAGTTGAAGGCGCGCGGCTGGTCTGTGCATCTGGCGACGGATGAGCGGGCAGAGCGGTTTTCGGGCAAGTTTCCGGCTGAGGCTGTGCACGTGGTGCCATCGGCGACACTCGGGTCGAAGAACCCGATTGCGCTGTTGCAGACAGGGCTGAAACTGTATTCCGGTTTCCGCGCCGCTGGCAGGCTGATCCGCATGATCAGGCCTTCGATTGTGGCGGGATTCGGTGGATATCCGACGCTGCCGCCGGTCTACGCGGCGGTGCGGGCCGGTGTGCCGACGCTGATCCATGAGCAGAATGCGGTGATGGGCCGGGCGAACGCGCTGCTGGCCAAGCATGTCAAAGCGATTGCGGGCGGATTTTTGCCGGAGACAGGGGCAGCCTATCCGGAGCGGACGCTTTTGACGGGCAATCCGGTGCGACCCCCTGTCCTGGAGGCGGCGAAGGTGGATTACCGCGCGCCGGATGCGGGGGCGTTCAATCTTTTGGTGTTCGGCGGCAGCCAAGGCGCGAAATATTTCGGCCAGGCCATTCCGGAAGCCGTGGCGCTGTTGCCGGAGGGGTTGCGGCACCGTCTGGTGCTGACGCAGCAGGCGCGGGCCGAAGATGAAGGCGAGGTCAAGGCGGCCTATGCGAAGTTGGGTGTGAAAGCCGAAGTTGCGCCGTTCTTTAGCGACATGGCGCAGCGAATTGCGCAGGCTCATTTTGTGATTTCCCGGGCCGGGGCTTCGACGGTCTCGGAGCTGACAGTGATCGGCCGGCCGTCTCTGCTAGTGCCGTATCCTTTTGCGCTGGACCATGACCAAGCGGCAAATGCGGCAGCGTTGCTGGCTGAGAGCGGAGCAATGGTGGTCAAGCAGGCTGAGCTTTCGCCGCAGAAGATAGCTGACATGATTGTCGAACTTGCTTCCAATCCGGACAAGGCCGCACAAATGGCGGCGGCGGCGCGGGCGACGGCAAAGCCAGATGCAACGCTGTTGCTTGCGGACCTGACAGAGGCTATTGCCGCTGGCAAAACGGTTGCAGACTTCAAAAAAGGACTCGTTGCATGAAGATGGCGCCCAATATCGGGCTGGTGCATTTTATCGGCATCGGCGGCATCGGCATGAGCGGCATTGCCGAAGTGCTGC
>JANPGC010000134.1:0-4039 GCA_031423755.1 Phyllobacteriaceae bacterium
TGAATGGGGCGGACAAATTCCTGTTCAACACGGCGCTGAACGCTGCCACCAACCATGACACGATCACTGACTTCAACGTGCCGGCTGACACAATCCAGCTCGAGAACGCCATCTTCACGCTGCTGACGGCGACCGGAACGCTGGCAGCAGGCCTGTTCAAGGATCTGTCGCTCGGCGCGCAGGATGCCAACGACATCATCGTCTACAACCGCGCCACCGGCGATCTGTTCTACGACACAAACGGATTGACGGCAGGCGGCCAGACGCTGTTTGCAGATGTCACCAACGGGACTGCGCTGACATTTGCGGATTTTGTGGTGATTTGAAATTACGCCATGGACTCATTGCGGCGCAAGCGTAGTCGGATGCAGGCGAGCCTGTAGCGGAGCTGGGTGAGATGGGCGTCAAGGTTGACTATTGGACTGTGTGGAACTTTGTTCACGCAGAGGGGCTGAGCTTCAAAAAAGTGTGCTGCCAACCGAGTAGAACCGGCCCGACGTGGCGCGCCGACGGGCCGGTGGAAGAAGTGTCGGGGCCGGATTGACCCGACGCGGCTTGGGCTCATCGACGAGACCTGGGCCAAGACAAACATGGCGCCGCTGCGCGGATGGCGCCGGGTTGGCGAAAGGCTCCATGTGAAAGTCCCGCGCGGGCACTGGAAGACAATGACCTTCCTTGTGGCCTTCCAGGCTTTCCAGCGCGACCTTCTCGTGCAGCAGTCTTCAGGCCCTGTGTAAAGTTGACAGATGTCAACCCGGTTTGATTTGATCCGGATGCGCAGCCGCAAACGCCGGAATCGTCTCAAGCCGGTTTATTGCACCCTTGATCCGCGCATGGTGTGAGATGTCCACGCCCCAGCGCCGCGCGTTGTAGACCTGTGGCACAAGGCAAATGTCGGCAAGCGTCGGCTTATCGCCAAAGCACAGCGGACCGGGCAGGTCGGAAAGCATCGTCTCGACTGCCGCCAGTCCCTCGCCGATGAATTTCTTCATCCAGCTACTGCGGGTTTCCTCAGCGTTGCCCACCAGTTCAACAACATGGTTGACGACGCCGAGATTGCATACCGGATGAATATCCAAGGCAATGGCATGGGCGACCGCGCGTATCTTGGCACGGCTCACGGGATCAACAGGAAGCACATTCAATCCGGCTCGCATCTCGCACAGATAGTCGATGATCGCCAGCGACTGCGTGAGCAGTTGTCCGTCAATGTGCAGCGCTGGCACCAGCCCCTGCGGGTTGCGCGCCAGATGCGCTCGAGATTTGTGCTCCTGCTTCAAAAGATCAACCGGCACAGACCGGTGTTCAATGCCAGCCAAATTGAGTGCAATGCGGACACGGTAGCTCGCAGAAGAGCGCCAGTAGTCGTAGAGGACGACCTCGCTCATTGGCTGCGCGCCTTCCCGATGATCGCTTTGAGGGTTTCAATTTCGCCGATGGCGTTGGCCATGATGAGCACCAGCCGCGCGTTGAGGCGGGCGCTGTCTTCCTCTGAAAGGCCGGCATGGGCGGCAATCAGCGCCTCGTAGAAATCATCGCCAAATTTGCCGAGCCGGTCTTGTCCGAGATCGATCATGACTGCTCCTTTGATGTTGAGCGGGCGAGCGCCAAGGAATGGGCTTGGGCGATGTCCTGAGCAGACGGATTCCTCCAAGCGGCAGCAACATGCTGATCGGGACGGATAAGATAGGTCCAATTCGTGCCATAGCGGGCGGCAGCGAGGCCGCTGAGATCTTGCAGGTCGGCGTCGTTACGTTGTGACACCGTCAGCGTTTTGATCGCAGTCTTCGGCGCTCCCGCACCCGATGTCATCACGATGAATTCGCCGCCCAGATGATCGAGGAGAAACGCATCCTTGCCGTTCACGCGCACCGGCGCATCAAGACAGGGCGAGCCAACGGGCAAAGGTGCTGCATCGCCGCAGGTCTGCAAAGAACGCCCGGCCAGCGAACAGGGTTGCGACAGTCTGCCCGAATTGATGAGGCGGCGGGCAAACGGCAGGTCTTTTGCAAGTGCAAGCACTTCGTCGCGAAAAAGCCGCTCGATCGGCGTTGCCGCTGACATGAAATTGGTGGTGCGCGAGGAGTTGAGAATATTCTCGTCCGCGCCGTGGACGCGCTCCTCATTGTAGCTTTCGAGCAGCATAGCCGGCGCTTCACCTTTCACCACCGCAGCCAGTTTCCAGCCGAGATTATCCGCATCCTGTATGCCGCCATTGCCGCCGCGCGCGCCGAAAGGCGAGACCACATGGGCGCTGTCGCCCGCAAAAATCACGCGCTCATGCACAAAGCGCTCCAAACGGCGGCACTGGAATGTATAGACCGAAACCCAGTCGAGGTCGAAGTTTGAATGGCCAACGGCCTTTTCGATGCGCGGGATGACGCGCTCCGGGCGTTTCTCAAGTTCCGGATCGGCGTCAGGGCCAAGCTGCAGATCAATCCGGTAGATATTGTCCGGCTGCTTGTGCAGCAGTGCTGACTGGCCGGGGTGGAAAGTTGGCTCGAACCAGAACCAGCGCTCGGAAGGCTGTTCGATTTTCATTTCAACATCGGCAATAAGGAAGCGTTCTTCAAAGAAGCGGCCCTGAAATTCAAGACCCATCATCGCGCGGGTCGGTGACCGGGCACCGTCGCAGGCGACAACATAATCTGTTGCAAGATTATAAGCGCCATCGGGCGTTTGCACAGCGAGCTGTGCCCGCGCGGAATTCTGGCTGACGCCAGTGACCTTGTTCCTCCAGCGCAGGTCGATCAGGCCAGAAAAATCGGCGCAGCGTTCGACCAGATACTGTTCGACATGATATTGCTGCAGGTTGATGAAGGCCGGATTCTTGTGGCCTTCCTCGGGCAGGAGGTCGAAGTTCCAAACTTCCTTTTCGCCATGGAACAATCTTCCAACTTTCCACGTGACGCCTTTGGCCACCATGCGTTCGCCGACGCCAAGCCGATCAAATATCTCCAGCGTCCGCTTGGCCCAGCAGATGGCGCGGCTACCCACGGAGACTGTGTTGTTGTCATCAAGCACAACGCATTTGACGCCGTGGAGGGCAAGGTCGATGGCGAGCGCGAGGCCGACGGGCCCGGCACCAATGATCGCCACCGGGGCATCGCTTGCCTCGCCGCCGGAGAGTTCCGGCGGAGTGCGGTACGGGAAGGCGGGGTAATCAGCGCGAGGCATGGACGGTACTATCCTTGCAATGCTTGCCACATCGCCACATCGCGCTCGGCAGTCCAGATGCGCGGCGTGTCCATGCCGAGCGCCTCGTCATAGGCGCGGGCGACATTGAACGGCAGGCAGTGCTCGTAGATCGCATAGCTGGCGAACTTGGGGTCGCATTCCGCGCGAACCGCATCCCATGCTTCTTTCAGGGAACCGCCTCGTGCCGCGACCTGCGCCGCCGGACGGTAGGTGCTCTCGACAAAATCGCGCGTGTTCTCAATCGCAGCATTCACCATGGCATCGCCGACCAGCGCATCGCCGCGCCCGGGCGCGATGGCGCGGGGGCGATAGGATTTGATGGCGTCCAGTGTCTTGCCCCAATCGTTGAAGTGCCCGTCGCCGCAATAGCAGGCCGAGTGATACTCGACGATGTCGCCCGTGAACATCACCTGTTCGTCAGGCACCCAGGCAACAATATCGCCCGCAGTATGGGCACGGCCGAGGTGGACAAGGTCCACGCGACGCTTGCCGAGGAACACGGTCATTTTTGACGTGAATGTCTGCGTCGGCCACGTCAGGCCCGGAATGCTTTCATGGCCCTGAAACAGGCGCGGGAAGCGACCGAATTCCGAGTCCCAATCCTCTTGGCCTCGCTCTGAAACCATGGCGCGGCACTTTTCCGACGCAATGATTTCAGACGCACCATAGGCTGATGCGCCGAGCACCCGCACGGCATGATAATGCGACAGCACGACATATTTTACCGGCTTGTCGGTGACGGTCCTGATCTTCTCCACCACCTTGTGCGCCAGACGCGGCGTCGCCTGCGCGTCGACGATCATCACACTGTCGTCGCCAATTATAACGCCAGTGTTCGGGT
>JANPGC010000135.1:0-10109 GCA_031423755.1 Phyllobacteriaceae bacterium
AGGATGTAATCTTCGACTTCCTTGGCAAGGTCTGCCGACTCGCGGCCTGACGTCTTCAAATGTATTTCCGGAGCATCCGGCGCTTCATAGGGCGAGTCAATGCCGGTGAAATTCTTGATCTCGCCGCGATAGGCCTTGGCGTAAAGGCCTTTCGGATCGCGGGCGGCGCAATCTTCAATCGGCGTGTCGACAAAAACCTCTATGAATTCCCCCGTTGGCAGCAGTTCGCGCGCGGTTCGGCGCTCGCTTTTGAACGGCGAGATGAACGAGACGAGCACGATCAGGCCGGCATCAGCCATCAGCCGCGCGACTTCGGCGACACGGCGGATGTTTTCGACGCGGTCTTCGTCAGTAAAGCCCAGATCGCGGTTGAGGCCGTGGCGGACATTGTCGCCGTCGAGGATATAGGTATGCATGCCGAGCGCATGCAACCGCTTTTCAACGATGTTGGCGATGGTTGATTTGCCGGAGCCGGACAGGCCGGTGAACCAGAGGACGGCGGGCTTTTGATGCTTCTGCATCGCCCGCGCATCCTTGTTCACGTCCAGCGCCTGCCAATGAACATTGGACGCACGGCGCAGCGGCGCTTCGATCATGCCTGCACCCGCGGTTGCGTTGGTCAGGCGGTCGATCAGGATGAAGGCGCCGGTGGCGCGGTTGTCGTTGTAGCTGTCGAACGCAATGGGCGCCTGCGTCGAAATATTGACCGCGCCAACCTCATTCATCTCCAGCGACTTTGCCGCCTCATGAGCGAAGGAGTTGACGTCAACGCGGTGCTTGAGCGTCGAGACCGTCGCTGTGACCTGATCCGTTTCGGTGCGAAGGTAGTAGGTGCGGCCCGGCATCAGGGCGGTTTCATCAAACCAGACGACATGGGCGGAGAACTGGTCCGCCACATGCGGGCGGGCATCGGCGGCGACGAGCAGGTTGCCGCGCGAGACTTCGACCTCGTCCTCCAAAACCAGCGTGACCGCCTCGCCTTCAACAGCGTCGGGCTGATCGCCATCGAACGTGACAATGCGTTTGATCTTTGTTGTCTGGCCGGATTTGGCGACGGCGATGGTGTCGCCAACAGCGACCTTGCCGGAGGCGACCTGGCCAGCGAAGCCGCGGAAATCAAGGTTTGGGCGGTTCACATACTGGACTGGAAACCGGAACGGCAGGTCTTGCAGGCCCTGTTCGATTTTCACGGTTTCCAGATGATCGAGCAGCACCGGACCATCGTACCAGGGCATGTTCTTGGAACGCGAGGTGACATTGTCGCCGAAGCGTGCAGAGATCGGGATCGGCACAATGGACTGAAACGAGAGTTCTTTTGCAAGCACCTGATAATCAGCGACAATCTGGTTGAACACATCTTGCGAAAAATCGACCAGGTCGATCTTGTTGACTGCGATAATGATGTTCTTGATGCCGAGCAGCGAGGCGATGAAAGAGTGGCGGCGGGTTTGCTGGAGGACGCCCTGGCGCGCGTCAATCAGCACGATGGCCAGGTCGGCGGTCGATGCGCCGGTTGCCATGTTGCGGGTGTACTGGATGTGGCCGGGCGTGTCGGCAACGATGAACTTGCGCTTGGGTGTGGCAAAAAAGCGGTAGGCCACATCAATGGTGATGCCCTGCTCGCGCTCGGCCTCCAAGCCATCGACCAGCAGCGCGAAGTCGATGTTGTCACCGTCCGTGCCATGCTTTTTGGAGTCGCGCTCAAGCGTTGCGAGCTGGTCCTCGAAGATCAGCTTGGTGTCATAGAGCAGACGGCCGATCAGTGTCGACTTGCCGTCATCGACCGAGCCGCAGGTGAGAAATCGCAGCAGCGATTTGTTTTCCTGCTCGGCCAGAAACGCGGCGATTTCCGGATTGTCGTCGTATGCGGTCAACGGCTGCACTTTCAATGCGGAGGCACTCATCAGAAATAGCCCTCGCGCTTCTTCTTTTCCATGGAACCGGCTTCATCCTTGTCGATCATGCGGCCCTGCCGCTCAGACGTTCGTGCGACGAGCATTTCCTGAACGATGGAACCCAAGTCGGTGGCGTCCGAGTCAATGGCGCCTGTCAAGGGATAGCAACCAAGCGTGCGGAACCGCACGAGCCGGTTTTCGATCTCTTCGCCCTCGCGCAATTTCATCCGCTCGTCATCGACCATGATCAGCATGCCGTCGCGCTCAACGACCGGTCGATGCGCTGCGAAATAGAGCGGTACAATCGGTATCTCTTCAAGCAGGATGTATTGCCAGATGTCGAGCTCGGTCCAGTTGGAGATCGGAAAGACGCGTATGGATTCACCCTTGGCGACGCGGGTGTTGTAGATTTTCCACATTTCCGGGCGCTGGTTTTTCGGGTCCCAGCCGTGGCTTGAATTGCGGAACGAGAAGATGCGCTCCTTGGCGCGGGATTTTTCCTCATCGCGCCGCGCGCCACCGAAGGCGGCGTCAAAGCCGTATTTGTCGAGCGCCTGCCGAAGACCCGCCGTCTTCATGATGTTGGTGTGAACGCTGGAACCGTGATCGAACGGATTGATGCCATCGCGCACGCCGTCCTGATTGATGTGCACGATCAAATCAATGCCAAGGCGCTTGGCCGTCGCATCGCGGAACTCGATCATTTCGCGGAATTTCCACGTCGTATCGACGTGCAGGAAGGCAAAGGGCGGCTTGGCTGGATAAAACGCCTTCATGGCCAGATGCAGGAGAACGGACGAATCCTTGCCAATGGAGTAGAGCATCACCGGCTTGTCAAAATTTGCGGCAACTTCGCGGAAGATATGGATCGCCTCGGCTTCCAGACGTTTAAGGTGTGTGAGATTGCGGTCGCTCATGTGGAATCCTGAATGCCGACGCGAAAGGCCTGCCGTGCGGCGTCTAGTTACCACTGGCGCGCGCGACGAAACAGGATAAGCAGCCTGTTATTTGAGCCAGTGGAGGAATTATATCCAGCAAACTGACAGATGTGCGGAAATGCATTCCGCCAGACGCGGGGCGCAGCAACTATTTTGGCGCAGCGGGCGAAGTTTTGGCGAAATCTAACGACGGCTGGCGTGCTGCCACACGCCAAGCTCAAGTCATGCCGGCAGGATGTTCTGGTTCATTTTGAACAGGTTTTGCGGGTCATACGCCTTCTTGACTTTCTGCAGCCTGGTGTAGGTGGATGCGCCAAAAGCATCGCGCACGAGAGTGTCGCCCTCGCCCAGCCCCGGAAAGTTCAGATACATCCGGCCGGTAGAATGGCGCTGCGCGGCCTGCCAAGCGTTTCGGACCCAGGCGATATTGGCTTCGTCATCGGCAAGGTTCGACCAGATCGCATCCAGACTGAACATGTAGGGCATCGAACGGTCGCCAAACGCTGTCGCGTCCTCCGCTACGCGCTGCACGGCGCCTCCGAATTTCCAGATTGAGGCATATGTCATCTCTGACGGACGGTTGGCGAGAAGAGCGGTCAGGTCAGCGATCACACCATCGTCCAAACCTTTCAAATAGGTCGACTTCCAATAGCAGCGGTCCCGCCCCTTGGGGAATATGGCGTCGTAGAGGGTCTGGAGTGTCCGGTACGGCATGGGTCCACTGAAATCCAGAAGCGGCTCGCCCAACTCACGCAACGGACGTGTGACGCGCTCGCCCTCGTCTGCAGGTCCATCGTAAACGGTTGCCAAAGCGACCACACGTTTGCCCCAAGTGTGCTGCGGATAGGCTTCATCCTCAGGGATGGTTGAAAACTCGGCGAGGCCCGTCACTTCGTCCGGTGCGGACTCCATATAATCGCGCCATCTCGGGAGTATTTCGTTTGCGCCCTGCTCCAGATAAAGCGGCGCGCAGAACATCAGTTCGGGTTCGACGGGATGAAGGCGGAACTCGAAATTGACGACAATGCCAAAATTGCCGCCGCCGCCCTTGAGCGCCCACAGCAACTCCTGATTTTGGCTCTCACTGGCGCGGATCAGACGGCCATCGGCAGTGACGATATCCACCGCCAATATATTGTCGCAGCTCAAACCACGGGAGCCCCGCAACCAGCCAATGCCTCCCGATAAAGACAGTCCGGCAACGCCGGTTGTCGAGATCAGCCCGCCCGGCGTGGCGCGGCCAAACGGCGTTGTTGCAGCATCGACATCGCCCCAAGTGGCGCCGCCTTCGACATGGGCACGGTCCAGCATTGGGTCCAGGCGAACCCCGTTCATCAGCGACATGTCAATCATCATACCGCCTTCACAGACTGCATAGCCTGCAACATTGTGGCCACCGCTGTGCACGGCAATGGCAAGTCCGTTGTCGCGGGCATGATTGACGCAGGCCATGACATCTGCCGCGTTGCGGCAGCGCGCGATGAGCGAGGGACGGCGATCGATCATGCCGTTCCAGACGAGCCTCGCGTCGTCGTAACCTGGTGCTCCGGGTTCAAGCAACTCACCGCGCAATTGGCTTGCCAGGTCTGCATACGACATTTTAGAAACCTCCGTTGATCGCTCCAGCCTAGAATGGTGTGGCGACAACTGCTAAAGGCAAAAGCACACAAAGGCGTTCATTTCTGCCATGCGGGCACACGAAAGACCGATACACGTTGCAATTCTTGCGGTCCCGGAGGTCACTGCCTCAGCGCTTTACGGGATGTTTGACCTGTTTTCTGCGCCGGGACGCGATTGGTCGTTTATAGTTTCGGGCGTCGCAGGCGAGCAGCGGATGCGTCCTTATGTGGTCGCGCGAACGGACGATGCATTTCAGGCCGCCAACGGCATATTGATCAAACCTGATTTTGGGTTTTCGAACTGTCCGCGGCCCGATGTTGTCTGCATTCCCGATTTCTTCGTCAATCCGGGCGAAAGCGTGGCCGGCATGTATGAAGCGGAAGCAGGGTGGCTGCGGCAAATGCATGAGCATGGCTCGATGCTGGCCAGCGCTTGCTCTGGCGCGGTCCTGCTCGGCGAAGCGGGGTTCCTCACCAATTGCGAAGCCACGATTCATTGGGGCTATGTCACCACTCTCACCAACAACTATCCCGGAGTCAAAGTGCGGATTGACCAGTCGCTGGTGTTCAGCGGTGAGGCGCAACGCATCGTCATGGCCGGAGGCGGATCAAGCTGGCAGGATCTGGCGCTCTATCTGATCGCACGATTGGTCGGGGTCGAAGAGGCGATGCGGGTCGCCAAGGTCCATATGTTGCAGTGGCACGACATCGGCCAGCATCCTTTTGCCAGCCTGATGAGCCTGACACAGACATCCGACAGCGTGATCAAGAAGTGCCAGGACTGGCTGGCGGTGAACTTCCGGTCTCATGCGCCAGTTGCCGCGATGGCAGCGCTATCTCAATTGCCCGAGCGGTCATTCGTCCGCCGCTTCGCCAAGGCCACCGGCATGAAGCCACTGGATTATGTTCATGCGATCCGGCTTGAGCAAGCCAAGCAAATGCTTGAAGGCACCGATCAGCCGTTCGAAGGCATCGCCAACGCAACCGGTTATGAGGACACCAGTTTTTTCGGTTGCCTGTTCCGCAAGAAAGTCGGGTTGACTCCAGCGCAGTACCGCTTGCGCTTTGGCACTCTGTACCGCGCGCTGGAGCATCGCCCCCGGTAAAAGTCTGAGGCATTTCCTGTCTGCAATTTGATTGAACGCAGACGGGAGACGGGGCTCCACGACCCGTTGCAATCCCGCCTGCCAACACTTATACACCGGCTCGCCGTCGCGGATGAATCGTCCGTGCTCGTTGGGGCGTAGCCAAGCGGTAAGGCAGCGGATTTTGATTCCGCCATTCCCAGGTTCGATCCCTGGCGCCCCAGCCAGATTTTCCCGATTCCCTAAGACTGATGGCCTATCTGGCCGCCCTTCCTTCGCTCTCGTATTTCCACTAGCTTCCCGGCAAAACAGTTTGGGACGGAGAAACTCCATGCACGAGATGCTGGAACAGCTTGAGGCGCGGCGCGAGCAGGCGCGGATGGGCGGCGGGCAGGCGCGGATTGACGCGCAGCATGCCAAGGGCAAGCTGACAGCGCGCGAGCGGCTGGATGTGCTGCTCGACGAAGGCTCGTTTGAAGAGTTCGACATGTTCGTCACCCACCGGGCGACCGAGTTTGGCATGGCCGATCAGAAGATCGCGGGCGACGGCGTTGTGACCGGCTGGGGCACAATCAACGGGCGCATGACCTATGTGTTTGCGCAGGATTTTACCGTGCTTGGCGGCTCGCTATCGGAGACACACGCCAAAAAGATCTGCAAGATCATGGACATGGCAGTAAAGAATGGCGCGCCGGTGATCGGGCTGAATGATTCGGGCGGCGCGCGTATCCAAGAGGGTGTGGATTCGCTGGCCGGCTATGCCGAAGTGTTCCGCCGCAATGCCGAGGCTTCGGGCGTTGTGCCGCAGATTTCGGTGATCATGGGCCCGTGCGCGGGTGGGGCGGTGTATTCCCCTGCCCTCACCGATTTCATCTACATGGTGCGCGACACGTCCTACATGTTCGTGACCGGGCCGGACGTGGTGAAGACTGTCACCAACGAAATCGTCACGGCAGAGGAACTCGGCGGGGCGGTTACGCATACGACCAAGTCTTCGGTCGCGGATGGCGCTTATGACAATGATGTCGAGACGCTCGAGCAAATCCGTCGCCTGTTTGACTTTCTGCCGTTGAACAACCGCGAGAAAGCGCCGGTGCGGCCCTTCTTTGACGAGCCGGAGCGGATCGAGATGCGGCTCGACACGCTGATTCCCGACAGCGCCAACAAGCCCTATGACATGAAGGAACTGATCCACGCCATTGCCGACGAGGGCGATTTCTTCGAGGTGCAGGAGGCCTTCGCCCGGTCAATCCTGATCGGCTATATCCGTATCGAGGGCCAGACGGTTGGCGTCGTTGCCAACCAGCCGATGGTGCTTGCCGGGGTGCTCGATATCGATTCCGCGCGAAAGGCGGCGAAGTTCGTGCGCTTTTGCGATGCGTTCAACATTCCCATCCTGACGCTGGTGGACGTGCCCGGCTTCCTGCCCGGTACAGCGCAAGAGTTTGGCGGCGTCATCAGGCATGGCGCGAAACTGCTGTTTGCCTACTCCCAAGCGACCGTGCCGATGGTGACGCTGATTACCCGCAAGGCCTATGGCGGCGCCTATGACGTGATGGCCTCAAAACACATCGGCGCGGACATCAACTATGCCTGGCCGACTGCCGAAATCGCCGTGATGGGGGCGAAGGGCGCGGTGGAGATTTTGTACCGCTCGGAACTCGGCGACAAGGACAAGATCGCGGCGCGGACCAAGGATTACGAGGCGCGTTTCGCCAACCCGTTCGTGGCGGCAGAGCGCGGGTTCATCGACGAGGTGATCATGCCGCACTCAAGCCGCAAAAGGATCGCGCGGGCGTTTGCGGCATTGCGGAAGAAGGATAAGGCTCAGCCGTGGAAGAAGCATGACACGATGCCGTTGTGAGGGGGGGATTGAATGGAAAAGAATAACTGGGTTCACGTCATTATTCGTGCGCTTCATGAGCTAGGTGGCAGTGCGCCGTACTCAAGACTTAAGCCAACAATCGAGCGCCGGAATGAAAAGTCTTTTACCCCTAAGTGGCACCAGACCGTTGAAGGAACGGTTGAGGAATACTCAAGCGACTCTATTCGTGGCAACAAGCCTATTCATTTTGCCGGTAGCGAAAAGGACGTGTTTCAAAAAGTTGGGCACGGCCATTGGAAAATTAGAGATCTGAACAATCGCTTCGTGCGCGAGGCACTCGATCTAGACGCCAAAGCGATTGGCACTTTTGAACAAGAGCAAGTGACCTCAGAAAGTTTTGAAAGAAATCTGGTATTTGTACGGGAGCATTTTCGGAATTTTCCTGGTGACGGAGATGACAACAACTTTGAACGCCTCGATTTGTCTGACGCCATCTTCCAACCAACTGCAGCTTGGTGCACTAATTTGGACCTAGAAGTGGAACTCCAAAGTGGGGTCATCATTCGCACGCCGCTCTGGTGGTATCCAAGATTGTTGGCAGCAACTCCGCAACAACGGGCGAGCGTTAGATTATCTGCGTTAGGAATGCACTGGGAAGAGATTGACGAGGATTTGAGTGTCGCAGGCATTTTGCGTGGGGCCAAAGCGCCGAAGGCCGTTCCGCCGGGGTAGTCCTTTGTTCGTTGTATGCTGTCGGGTGACAAGCAGAATGGAAGAAAGTGAAGCACAAAAATGTGTTTAGCTTTGTAGCTCATGTGCGCTACAATGTAGTATGAATGTCATTTGGAGCACTCCATGTCAGCCCTCCTCAAAACCGACACCGTGCGCGCCCGCATAGAAGCTGATGTCAAGCACGAGGCCGAGGCCATTCTCAAGCGGCTTGGGGTTTCGCACAGCGCGTTTATCAACATGAGTTATCATGCGGTTGTCGCTAATGGCGGCATTCCGTTTTCGCTTTCGGTTCTGAACGCTGAAACGCAAGAGGCGATTGTCGAGGGGCGGGCGCGCAAGGGCGTGACAGTCCACAAGTAACCTGCCTCGTTCCGCAAGTCGATGCGCTCGATTTGATCTATGCGGGCTGAGCCTGACTTTCCCTCTCCGGTTTGCTTGCGCAAACCCCCTCTCCCCGGAGCGGCGAGGTTAAACCCGGGTGCTGCGGCTTTAACCTCGCCCGCTTCGCGGGAGAGTTGCTTCGCGCAGCGAAGTGGAGAGGGTGAGTCACGATGCCTGGCCGCTTCCAATTCAGAAATTGAGCGCCCCAAACCCAATCGCCGCATACCTTGCGCCTGCTATGAACAACACCCACGCTATGAACATCGCTGCGAAGACGGAATAGTGCACGAAGCCGGCGACGAGCCAGTTTTCGCCAGGATCGAAGGTTTCCGCAGCCTTGCCGAAATACATTTGGCTCAGATAACCGAGCACAAGCGCCACGGGGGCGAGCGCCGCTCCGAATGCGAACAGCTGCATGGCAAAAATCAGGGTGTCGGAGCGCTGCTTTAGATTGCCAATGAAGGTGATGACGGAGATTGTTGCCGCGCCGTTCAGGAAGAAGATCATCTTGATGGCTTCGATGGCGAGCTTGATGCCCTCGGCCCAGTGAAATTTTGCCTGTTCCTTCATCAACGCCATCCCGCTCTGAACACGAAAATTATGTGTGTCTCACACGCCTGAACCAGAATTTCTGACTCAACTATCAAAAGTTGATTTTGCACCCAAGTCAAACCAGTTTGTGTGCGTCGGACAATACCCGTTTGGACCTTGCAATGACATGGGCGCCAAGGGAGCCGCATTGGCCTCGAAACGGAACACCATCCGCAAATCAACTGGCAACTCACGCTAATATTTAGCATAAGAATGCAAACATCGTTCACTCGAAAAAGTCTCCCATGCAAAAACACCGCGGCCTTCCCGAATTCATGTACGGCACCAACCTGCGCATCGCCATCCGGCGGGATGCGAAGGAGGTTACGCCTTTGCGGCGGCGGGAGCGGGATTGGAAGCGGCCGCCTGAGCAGCTTCAGGCGGATGAGTTTCTGATCGGCTCGCTTTACAAGCTCTACAAGGACCAGCCCTTCGTGCGCGGAAATATTGACGCGGGGCGGCTGAACTGGGTGCTGGGGCGCGAGATTGTGGCGGCGGACGGCAACTTTAGTTCTATCGACTATCAGACGCTGCTCAAGATAGACGTGCCTTTGGCGCGGAAATCATTTCCCGGCGCATTCGAGTAGGCGATGTTCAAAAAAATCCTCATTGCAAACCGTGGCGAGATTGCCTGCCGGGTGATGAAGACAGCCCGGCTGATGGGCATCAAAACGGTTGCTGTGTATTCTGATGCAGACCGCGATGCACTGCATGTGAAGATGGCTGATGAGGCGGTGCATATCGGCCCGGCACCATCGAACCAGTCGTATATCGTCATAGACAAGATTCTGGACGCGGTGAGGCAGACCGGGGCGGAGGCTGTGCATCCGGGCTATGGGTTCCTGTCGGAGAACGCCAAGTTTGCGCAAGCGCTGAAGGCGGCGAACGTCGCGTTCATCGGGCCGCCGGTCGGCGCAATCGAGGCGATGGGTGACAAGATCACCTCCAAGAAGATCGCCATGGAGGCGGGCGTTTCGACCGTGCCGGGCTTCATGGGGCTGATTGACGACGCCGAGCATGCGGTGACGATTTCGCGCCAGATC
>JANPGC010000136.1:0-22749 GCA_031423755.1 Phyllobacteriaceae bacterium
GTTCAAGGCGCTTGATCTGCCAAATCCGGAAACCATCGGCAACCGCTATCCGCACCAGGTTTCAGGCGGGCAATTGCAGCGCGTCATGACAGCGATGGCCATGTCCTGCCGTCCGGACATCATGGTGTTCGACGAGCCGACGACGGCGCTGGATGTGACAACGCAAATCGAAGTGCTGGCCCTCATAAAGAAAGTCATCCGCGACTATAATCTGGCTGCGCTTTACATCACGCATGATCTGGCTGTGGTGGCGCAGGTTTCGGACCGCATCATGGTGCTGCGCGGCGGCAACATGATTGAGCTTGGCGACACCGAGCAGATCCTGTCGAACCCGAAAGACCCCTACACGAGCGCCCTCGTCAGCGAGCGGAAGCAGGCGGATCATCTTTCCAAGGAACTGGACAAGCCACGCGGCGAAATCATCCTCGACATCAAGAACGCGCTTGGCGTTTATGGCGACTTCAAGGCCGTGAACGACGTGACGCTGAATGTCGCCAAGGGCGAGACGGTAGCTGTGGTGGGCGAATCCGGCTCCGCCAAAAGCTCGCTGGCGCGGCTGATCGTCGGGTTGCTGCCCAGAACCTCCGGCTCCGTAAAATTCCGCGGCACCGAACTGTCTGTTTCCCTGAAGGACCGCAAGAAAGACGATCTGCGGCAAATACAGTTCATTTACCAATTGCCGGATGTGGCGCTCAATCCGCGCCAGACAATCGGCGAAATCATTGGCCGCCCTGTTGCCTTCTACTACAACAAATCGCCCGCCGAAGTGAAAGCCCGTGTCGCCGAGCTGCTGCGCCAAGTGGGATTGCCGGAAGATTATGCCGGGCGCCTGTCAACCCAGCTATCGGGCGGCCAAAAGCAGCGCATCTGCATTGCCCGCGCCTTGGCAGCCGATCCCGACCTGATTATCTGCGATGAGCCGACCTCGGCTCTTGACCAGCTTGTGGCCGATGAAATCCTGAAGCTCCTGAAGAAATTGCAGGACGAGCTCGGCGTCGCCTATCTGTTCATCACGCATGATCTCGGCATTGTCAGGCGCATCGCGCACCGCACGGCGGTGATGCTGAAAGGGCAGTTGGTGGACGAGGGCCCGACCACGAAAATCTTTGCGCCGCCCTATCATCCCTACACCGAGAATCTTTTGGCATCCGTGCCCGAAATGCGCACGGATTGGCTCGAAAGCGTCTTGAAAAAGCGTGGCGGGTCCAAGCGCGAACGGCAGAAGGCGGCGACCCCCGGCAGCTGAGCCTACCGGTTGCCACCGTCAAACAGCCTCTCGACATGCACCGGCCATTTTCGTGGTAAAATGGCGATCATGTCGTAACGCACGGATAGTTTTGCGAAATCCCTTTGGCGCGCGAGCCAGACATCGCCTGCGGCTTCGATGCGGCGCTGGGCTGTTGCAGTGATGGCATCCATTGCCTCAAGCACAGTTGGACGGGCTTTGACCTCGACCATGACAATCAGGTCTTTCCTGCGCGCTATGATATCCACTTCGCCAGCCTTGGTCTTGAAGCGTCTGGCGACGATCCGGTAACCCTTGAAACGCAGATACCAGGCCGCCAGCCATTCGCCGCGATGGCCACGGCGCTCGGCTTCCTGCCTGCCGGGTCGATTAGCCATTGTTCTCAGACTTCATGGCAAGGATGCGTTTGTAGAGATCGCCCTTGGGCTCGCCAGTCAGGCGCGAGGCCTCAGTGGCGGCTTTCGAGGCCGGCATTTCGGCGATCAGTGAACGCAGCAGCGCGTCGATGTCGGCAATGCCAACGGCCTGTTCGGCAGGCGGCGCGACGACGATGACGATTTCGCCGCGTATGCGCGCCACCGCCGAATAGTGCGCCGAAAGCCCGCCGAAATCGGCGCGGGTGATCTCCTCGAAGGTTTTGGTGAGTTCGCGGCAGACCGCGCCGATGCGGCCATCGCGGAAGACGGATTTCATGTCTTCGAGCGTCTCGGTTAAGCGGTGCGGCGCTTCGTAGAAGACCAGCGTCGCGTCAAGCGCGGCGAGCGCGGCAAGGCGGCTGCGGCGCTGACCCTGCTTGGCGGGCAGGAAGCCATCGAAGAAGAAGCGCTCAGTAGCAATGCCCGACGAAGACAAAGCGGCAAGTATCGCAGACGCGCCGGGGATGGGCACCACACGGATGCCGCGTTCCTTGGCAAGCGCTGTGATACGTTCGCCCGGATCGGAGATCAGCGGGGTTCCGGCATCGGAAATCAGGGCAACAGATTTGCCGGACTTGATGTCATCAAGCAGGCGCTCGCCGGATGAAGCCTCGTTGTGGACATGGTAGGAGACGGTCTTGGTGGAAATGCCGTAGCGGTCGAGCAGAACGCGCGATGTGCGCGTGTCTTCGCAGGCGACAAGATCGCAGGCCGCCAGCGTTTCCAGCGCCCGAAGCGTGATGTCGCCAAGATTGCCGATCGGCGTGGCAACGATATAGAGCGCAGGCTCCAAGAGCTTGGCCTGCATGACGGCATCGCCGATGCGGAATGTGCGGGTATGTTCCATCAGGCGGCTCTCATTGCAAATTGGCTTTAGCGCAGAAGCTGGACGGATGCACCTTGTTCAATTTCAGCGATTTGCAAAGAGAGAAACAATTCCGCAACGGATCGCCTGTATGCATTTGAGACGAATTTGAACGAACCGGCAAAGCCGGGAACTGGGGATTTTTGACATGATGTCACGCCGGAGATTTTTGCACGGGGCGGCGGCGCTTTCGGGCGCGGGGCTGTATCCGGGACGCGGATTTGCAGCGGCTGGCGCGGCAAGTGCCGGATTTTTCTATCCGGAAGAATCCCTGGCGCATGAGCGGACATTCATGCAATGGCCGGTGAACACGTCCGTCCACCCTGATGCTGCGTTTCTTGAGACGCTGCAAAAAACAATTGCCGACATTGCCAACACAATTTCCGGGTTTGAGCCGGTTGTCATGATGATGGCCAAGGAGCATGAGGCGAATGCCCGCAAGCTGCTCGCCAAGAAGGTGGAAATCTGGGATATTCCCACGGATGATTTGTGGGCACGCGACAGCGGGCCATCGTTTGTGATCGACGGCAAGGGCGGCATTGCGCTGACGCAGTTCAACTTCAACGGCTGGGGCAACAGGCAGGTTCATGACAATGACGGCAAGATTGCCGCCAAGATTGCGGAACGGCTGGGTCTCAAGGTGTTTGACGCGGGCCTGGTCGGAGAGGCGGGCGGCGTGGAGAGCGATGGCAAAGGCATGCTGATCGCCCATGAAAGCTCATGGATCAATCCGAACCGCAACAAGGGCAGCAAGGCAGACGTTGAAAAGATGCTGCTGGAAACAATGGGCGCGCAACAGATCATCTGGGCGCCGGGCGTCATGGGCGCGGACATCACCGACTACCACATCGACGCGCTGGCGCGGTTTGTACAGCCGGGCGCGGTGCTGATCCAGCTGCCGGAGGAGATGGATGAAAGCGACCCATGGTCGGTTTCGGCGAACCAGACTTACGACGCGCTGTCGCTGGTGCGGTTTGGCAATGGCGAGGGGCTTGAGCTGATCATCATTCCCGAACCGAAGACCGGCCGCGTCACGTCGAAGGATTTCGTCAACTCCTACGTCAACTATTACGTCTGCAACGGCGCAGTGATCGCGGCCGAGTTCGGCGACGCGGAGACGGATGCGGAGGTGAAGGCGACACTGACAACGGTCTATCCGGGACGTGAGATCGTGATGCTGAATGTCGATGCAGTCGGCGAAGTCGGCGGCGGCATACACTGCGCCACGCATGAGCAGCCGAAGGTTTGAGCTAGTGTCTCCACCTCCCTTCTCCCCGCAAACGGCGGGGAGAAGGTGTCACGAAGTGACGGATGAGGGGCAGCGCCGAGGGTAGATGGTGTCATAACCTATTGATTTATCTATTTATTTCATGGCTCAGTTGGTTCTGCTTTTCTCTGCACTTAGTGCGCATATCAGTCAGCGGCGACAATCTCCAAGCCTTGGCGCTGCCCCACATCCGTCCGCTTCGCGGCCACCTTCTCCCCGCAAACGGCGGGGCGAAGGGAAGAGCACCCAGCCCTATTCCATCGCCAGATCCGCCACCACCGCATCGAGCACGATCATTCCCGATGGCGTGGCGCGCAGGCGGCTGTTTCCTACTGGCTCGATCATGCCTTCTTCGCGCAGGACTGACACGCGTTTCTGGTTCAGCGAGCGGCCGGACAGCTGTTCGAAGCGCGGGATGTCGATACCTTCGGTGAGTCGCAGGCCCATCAGAAGGAACTCGTCGGCTTGCTGGCTCTGGTTGAGGCTCTCTTCTTCGATGACGCCGTGGGTTCGGCTTTCGACGCGTTGGAGCCATTTTTCCGGGTTGCGCTCGGTGATGGTCACCGAGCGCAGCTGACCTTCGTCGAATCGCCCATGCGCGCCGGGGCCGGAGCCGACATAATCGCCATAGCGCCAATAGACGAGATTGTGGCGGCTTTCCGCGCCGGGCTGTGCGTGATTTGAAATTTCATAAGCCGGCAAACCACGTGATGCAGTGATGTCCTGCGTCAGTGCGTAAAGATCGGCGGCAAGGGCGTCATCTAACGTTCTCAGCTTGCCCTTGGCGTGGAGCCGGTGGAAGGCGGTGCCTTCTTCGATAGTCAATTGGTAGAGCGAGAGATGGTCGGCAGCCAGATCAATCGCGCGGTTGAGCTCTCGTCCCCAAGCCTCCGGCGTCTGGTCCGGGCGGGCGTAAATCAGGTCAAACGACATGCGCGGAAAGATGTCCCGCGCCAGACCGATGGCTTTCAGCGCTTCTTCGACGTTGTGCAAGCGGCCGAGGAATTTCAGCTGGTCATCATCAAGCGACTGGACACCCATGGACACGCGGTTGACGCCGGCTGAGCGGTAGCCTTTGAAGCGGTCGGCTTCGACGCTGGACGGATTGGCCTCGAGGGTAATTTCGATGTCGTTTGGCACCGTCCATAAATTGGCAACCGTGTCCAGCAGCGCGCCAACGGTGGACGGGTCCATCAAGGACGGCGTGCCGCCACCGATGAAGATGCTTTTGACGGTGCGGGTGCCGGTGCGCTGGCGCATGGTCTTGAGTTCTTGCGCGAAAGCGGCGGCGTAGCGCTTCTGGTCCGGCGGATCGAAGCGGACGTGGCTGTTGAAATCGCAATAGGGGCATTTGGCGGCGCAGAACGGCCAATGCAGATAGACGCCGAAGCCGGGCGTGCCGTCATCCGGCATGATCATGCGCTCACGCCTTCAAGAGCGCTTTCGGCAAACAGCTTGAAGGCGCGGGCGCGGTGCGACAGGGCTTCTGCCATGCCAGGCTTCCAGCCGTGTTTTTCGTCGGCCGTCATTTCGCCGAAGGTGCGGGTGTGGCCGTCCGGGCGAAACATCGGATCATAGCCGAAACCATCCGTTCCGCGCGGCGGCCAGACAAGAATGCCGGGTGCTTCGCCGCGGAAATATTCGGCTCGGCCATCGGGTGTGCAGAGGCAAAGGACGGCGGTGAACCGGCCAGTGCGCTGTGCGTCTTCCGCCGCTCCGGCCTCGAGCAGCGCGTCCTCGACCTTTTGCATCGCGGCGACCCAGTTGCGGCTGCCATTGCTCTGGATCGCCCAATCTGCGGTGTAGACACCGGGCGCACCATCAAGAGCGTCGCAGCAGAGACCCGAGTCGTCAGACAGCGCAACCAAGCCAGACGCCGAGGCCGAAGCGTGTGCTTTGGTGAAGGCGTTCTGCTCGAAGGTCGTGCCGGTTTCTTCGGGTTCCGGCAGGCCAAGCTCGCCCGCCGACACAATCTCGATGCCGAAGGGTTGCATCAGTTGGCGGAACTCTTTCAGCTTGCCCTGATTGTGGGTGGCGAGAACGAGGCGGCTGCCTGCGTGCAGTTTCATGTCAGACCCCAGATTTTCGGTTCGCCAAACTCCAGGCTGTTGCCTGAAGGATCGCGGAAATAAATTGACCGGCCGCCGCCGGGCCAAATGAAGTCGGCTTCAACGGCGACGCCGTGGCCATTGAGCCGTTCAATCCACTGGTCCATTTCGTCGGAAGTAGCGCGGAAACAGAGATGGCCTTCGCCACTGGCGCCGTGGACCGGCACCGGAAGCCTGGCGTTCGGTGCGGCGATGCTCGTGGCAGCAGCGTTGAACAGCAAGACGATACTGTCGCCGCAGCGGAAAAAAACATGACGGCCTTCAACCTTGCCAACACAGTCCAAGCCCAGCACGCCGCCATAGAAGACCTCGGCCTTTCCAAGGTCATCGACATACAGCGCCGATTCAAGGACCGCAGCGGGCTTCATTGCAGATCAGCCGACAGCATTTGCCTGCAAGCCGACAAGATCATTGATGCCGCCACGGGCGAGCGCCATGAGTTCGAGAAATTCGGCTTCGGAAAAGGGATGGCCCTCTGCCGTGCCCTGTATTTCCACGATGCCGCCTTTGCCGGTCATGACGAAATTGGCGTCGGTGCCGGCGTTGGAATCTTCGAGATAATCAAGGTCAATGACCGGCCCGCCGCCGACCACGCCGCAGGAAATGGCCGCAACATGGTCTTTCAGCACTTTTTCAATCGCGATCATTTTGCGCGCCTGCATCCATTTGAGACATTGCTGCAAAGCGATCCATCCGCCGGTGATTGCGGCGGTGCGGGTGCCGCCATCGGCCTGGATGACATCGCAATCGACCGTGATCTGGCGCTCGCCAAGGGCTTCAAGATCGACAACAGCCCGCAATGAACGCGCGATGAGGCGCTGGATTTCGAGCGTACGACCGCCCTGCTTGCCCGATGCGGCCTCGCGGCCCATGCGCTCGCCGGTGGATCGGGGCAGCATGCCATATTCAGCCGTTACCCAGCCCTTGCCGGTGTTACGCATCCAGCCGGGCACTTTTTCGAGCAGCGATGCAGTGCAAAGCACATGCGTGTCGCCAAAGCGGACCATGCAAGAGCCTTCAGCGTGCTTGGATACGCCGGTTTCAAAGCTTACCTTGCGCATTTCATTGGCTGCGCGGCCAGACGGACGACCCATGGTCAAACCCTTCAAATTCAATTGCTGTTGGCTGGCTTCTAACGGGGCGGTGTGGCGATGGCAAAGGAAAAGCGGTTGTCAACTGCGCGCTTGGAAATCACGGCGATTAGCGCCTATATTCATGTGTCATGTCGATCACCAGCAATGCCAACCAGAACCATCTGCCGCTGAGCCTTGGCGCTGGCGCGAGTTCGCTTGACCAGCGGACGCGCGAGATATTCCGGACGATTGTTGAAAGCTATCTGAACGAAGGTGAGCCGCTGGGCTCGCGCAATCTGTCGCGCTTGTTGCCAGTGTCGCTGTCTCCCGCAACAATCCGCAACGTGATGTCCGACCTTGAGCAGCTTGGCCTCATCTATGCGCCGCATATTTCCGCCGGGCGGATGCCGACGCAGCTCGGGCTGCGGTTCTTTGTCGACGGGTTCATGGAAGTGGGCGGGCTCGGCGAGGATGAGCGCACGCTGATTGACGCCAAGATCAAGGCGTCCGGCGATGGGCGGCCGGTGGATCAGATTTTGACCGAGGCGAGCGAACTTCTGTCCGGCCTGTCGCGCGGCGCGGGGCTGGTGCTGGCGACAAAGTTCGAAACGCCGCTCAAACACATCGAATTTGTCCGCCTCGACCCGAAGCGGGCTCTGGTGATTCTGGTCTCGCAATCCGGCGATGTTGAAAACCGCGTGGTGGACCTGCCGGAAGGCATCACCGTTTCGCAATTGACCGAGGCGACGAACTTTCTCAATGCGCATATCGCCGGGCGGACATTGCATGAGGCAAAGGGCGAAATCAGCCGATTGCTGAAACAAACGCGGCAGCAGCTCGACCAGATCAGCCGGACGCTGGTCGAACAGGGGCTGGCTGTTTGGGGCGGCAGCGGCGCGGGCGAACCTTCGCAGCTGATCGTGCGCGGGCGCGGCAACCTTCTGGATGGCGTCAGCCAAGCCGAGGATCTGGAGCGGCTGAAGCTGCTGTTTGATGATCTGGAGACAAAATCCGGCATGTTGCAGCTTCTGGACATGGCCGAGGCCGGTTCCGGCGTGCGCATTTTCATCGGCTCGGAAAACCGGCTGTTTTCGCTGTCCGGTTCGTCGGTGGTGGTCGCGCCGTTCCGCGATGCCAATGAGCGGATTGTCGGCGCTGTCGGTGTGATCGGGCCGACGCGGCTCAACTATGGGCGCATCGTGCCGATGGTTGATTACACCGCACAGCTGGTTTCCAAACTTGTCCGTTGACCTTTGCGGTTGAAACCCGCATTTTAAGCATCCATTCCATAGAAGGACCGACGCTGGAACACGCGCGGCCCATTGTTTGATTGAACTTTTTGTTGCTCTCCTGTTGATCGCCCTTAACGGGGTGTTTGCCCTTTCTGAACTCGCCATCGTTTCGGCGCGCCGGACCAGGCTGAAGACCATGGTGGAAGACGGCGTGCGCGGGGCGTCCACGGCGCTGGCGCTGTCGGAAAATCCCGGGCGGTTCTTATCCACCGTGCAGATTGGCATCACGCTGGTCGGCATTCTGGCGGGGGCGTTTTCAGGCGCGGCGCTGGGCAAGATCGCCGGTGACTGGCTGCTTGCGCAGGGTATGCCAATCCGTTTTGCGCCGATTGTCGGCTACGGGCTGGTCATCAGCGCCATCACCTACCTGTCGGTGGTGATCGGCGAATTGGTTCCCAAGCAGCTGGCGCTGCGCAATGCAGAGGGCATCGCCTGCGTGATGGCGCCGATCATGCTGGTGATCTCGAAGATCGGCGCGCCGGTTGTCTGGTTTCTTGATGTTTCAACGCGGATCATCTTCCGCCTGCTCGGTTTCAACACCGCGCCGGACAATGCGGTGACCGAAGAAGAAATCAAGACGCTGGTGGCCGAGGCGCACACGTCCGGCGTGATTGAGGCGGATGAGCGGGCGATGATTGCCGGAGTCCTGCGGCTGGGCGAGCGTTCAGTGCGTTCGGTGATGACGCCACGCGGCGAGATTGACTGGCTGGACGTGACGCTGGACGAGAAGGAAATCTGGGCGCTTCTGGAAAATGCCGAACATTCGCGCATGCCAGCGGGCGAAGGCACGCCGGACAACATCATCGGTGTCATTCAGGTGCGCGAGCTTCTGGGCACGTTGATCAAGAAAAAGCCGCTGAAAATCCGCGATTTTGTCCGCCATGCGCCGTCTGTGCCGGATATTTCGGAAGCGCTCGACGCTTTGCAGACCTTGCGCAATTCAGATGTGCCGATGGCGCTGGTGCATGATGAGTATGGTCATTTTGAAGGCATTGTGACGCCTGCCGACATTCTTGACGCCATTGCCGGGTCGTTCCAGTCGGACGAGGATCAGGGCGAGCCGGAGGCGGTGCGGCGCGAGGACGGCTCGTGGCTGATCGCCGGATGGATGCCTGTGGATGAGATGGCGGAGCTTGTCGGGCTGAAACTGACGGAGAAGCGATCTTACGAGACGGCGGCGGGTTTGATCATCGACCTGATGCGGCATTTGCCGCAGACCGGCGAAGTGACCGAGGCGATGGGTTTCCGCTTTGAAGTGCTTGATCTGGACGGAAGGCGGGTGGACAAGATCCTCGTCAAGCGGCTCGATTCGGACAGTGACTTGGGCATTTGAGGCGTTGCCCGCTGGCCGCGGTCGGCTTGGTCATTTCGGCACTACACCACCCTTCCGGTCGCCTTTCCGGGGCCGCAAAGCGGAGCCCGGAATCCAGAGCGCCGACTTTGAAGTATGGGCAATGAACGTTTGTCCGGCAAAGCCCAAGGCATGTTCAATTTTAACGCCTATATTGCCACCGCAAGAGCTCTGGATTCCGGGTTCCGCGATGCGGCCCCGGAAAGACGGTCCATGCGGGGTGTCATTAAATGAGGCATGAGGCGACCGTGCTCTTGCGCCCGTCGCCGTTTTCCCTTGATTTTTCACCCCCGAACCTCGATATGCCGGTCAACCCTCGATAACCCCGTGATTGGATAGTCCCTCGATGAGCGACAAGAACGAGATGTCTGCCGATGAAATACTCGAAGCCGCAGGGCTTGACCCGGAAACCGGGGCGGAGCCTGTTGTTGAGCTTGAGGCATCCGAGCAGGAGAAAATCGCCAAGGCGATGGAAATGCTGATTGCCGAAAACGCCGAGCTGAAGGACCGCGTGCTGCGCGCCGCCGCCGAAATGGAGAACCTTCGCCACCGCACCGCGCGCGACGTGCGCGACGCCAAGACCTATGCGGTGACCAATTTTGCCCGCGACATGCTGGCGATCGCCGACAATCTCAACCGTGCGCACACGCTGATCCCGACCGAATCGCGCGCGGCGGCGGATCCCGGCGTGGTGGCGCTGGTTGAGGGTGTGGAGCTCACCGAACGCTCGCTGCTCACCGCACTCGAGCGTCACGGCGTCAAAAAGCTGGAGCCGGAAGGCCAGAAGTTCGACCCGCATTTCCATCAGGCGATGTTTGAAGTGCCGAACCCGGATGTGCCGAACAACACGGTGGTCAATGTCGTGCAGGACGGCTACGTCATCGCCGACCGTGTGCTGCGCCCGGCGATGGTGGGAGTTGCCAAGGGCGGGCCGAAGCTGGTTGAACCGGCCAGCGAATAATCGAAAAGGGCGGGGCCTTTGCGGCGCCCGCCCTTCATGCTGAGGCCGAAGCTGCTTACTTGACCATCGTGACGGCGGTGGCTTCCAGCTTGCTGCCGGTCGCAATGTAGCTGACATCAACCTTCTGACCGACCTTCAGGCCCGTATCCTTGAAGCCCTTGGGCAGGATGTAGGTCTTGCCATCCGCCAGCGTGATTGCGTTGGCCTTCATATCGAGCGATTTGATGGCCCCGATGTCATGCGGGGATGCGGCAAAGGCGATGGACGAGGTTGCGAGGAAGGCAGCGATGGCTGCGGTGGAAAGAACAGCGCGCATGGCGACTACTCCGGTTGCGGACATGTGTCCGAAGTCCGAGGCTTCATGGTGTGTCGCGTCGCGGTGACTTGTGTCTTCCGCCGGCACAGCCCAGCCTCGGAACGAACGGATACGCCCGCTCTTTTGCGCAGGCAAATTACAAAGATTTAAAGTTTTTCGCGCGTTTTCGGCCCTGAATCCGCCGCAGAAAGCCCGGTGGCGGGCCGATTCTGACAAAATTGCGACGGCATGGCCATTGATACGCATCAAGTCAGGCGGAACCTTTATGCGTCAAACTCTGTTTAGAGGATTAGACACTTGCCGCGTCAGAACGGCCACCGCATCAAAGGAGCGCATCCATGCCGAACAATCACATTGAAACACAACATGCCGTCGTCTGGATCGACCACCGCGAGGCCAAGGTGTTTTTCCTGACGCGCGACAGCGCCGATGAAATGACCGTTGGAACCTCCAAACATTTCGATCAGGCGCACAAGCATGCCGGAACGGTGGATGGCGGCCGCACGCCGATTGACGAAAAGTTTCTCCATTCCGTGGTCGAATCGCTGTCCGCCGCGCAGGAATGGCTGATTATCGGGCCAAGTTCAGCCAAGGATGAGCTTGTCAAACACATCAAGCATCACGACCACACGCTGGCCGACCGCATCATCGGCGTCGAACCCGCCGACCACCCGACGGATGGCCAGATCGTGGCGCTGGGCCGCAAGTTCTTCAAGGCGTCGGACCGGATGGTTGGCTAGAATCCGAACCCGATCGTTGGTATCTGCCGATGCACTGAATTGGATCCGAAACGGCTCCAAGCTGTATAGGATTGCAGCCGTGTGAACTTCATGCCATCGCTTTGGCATGACCCTTCTCCAATTCCTCGACTATTGCGGCGTCGCCGTGTTCGCCGCGACCGGTGCACTCGCCGCTTCGCGCAAGCAGCTGGACATTATCGGCTTCGTGTTTCTGGCAATCCTCACCGGCATTGGCGGCGGGACGGTGCGGGATTTGATCCTTGGCGCGACGCCGGTGTTCTGGGTTGGCCAGCCGGGATATCTGACCGTTGCAACCGCGACCGCGGTGCTGGTTTACTTTACGGCGCACCGGGTCTGGTCACGCTATGTTGTGCTGCTTTGGCTGGATGCCATCGGGCTGTCGGCCTATTGCGTGATTGGTGCAGCCAAGGGGCTGGCGCTCGGCGTGCCGTCGCTGATTGCGGTGGTGACAGGCGTCATGACGGCGACATTCGGCGGCATTTTGCGCGATATCGTGGCGGGCGAGCC
This sequence comes from Phyllobacteriaceae bacterium, assembly GCA_031423755.1. Lineage (GTDB taxonomy): Bacteria > Pseudomonadota > Alphaproteobacteria > Rhizobiales > Rhizobiaceae > JANMEX01. The sequence continues at coordinate 12,164 of JANPGC010000136.1, forward strand.
TTCGGTGCTGCTCAGGCCGGAGATTTACGTAACGGCGGCGCTGACCGGTTCGGCATCTTACGTGCTGGCCATTGGCGCAGGCACGCCTGCCGAGGCCGCTGCCGTCGGCGCGGCAATACTGGCGTTGCTGGTGCGCGGCGGCGCGCTTGCATTCGGTTGGAAGTTCCCGGTTTACAGGGCGCGGGCCGGGCGGGAGCCGGAAGAGATTGAGCGGCTGCGGAAGAAGGATTAGGGTCTTGACTGCTATAGGCCGTCCATACAAGACGGCTGCGCGCGTGAATTCACCTGCGGTGTCCAGACTACAGCAGCGCCGAGAGTGGCTAAAGGACGCTACACCAGCCCCAGCTGCCTTGCCGCATCCGCCAGGTTTTCCTGCGGGCGCGGGCCGATTTGGGCAATGCAGATCGAGGCGGCCATGGATCCCAGTCTGCCACAGTCCGCGAGCGATTTGCCTTGGGTCAGGCCGAACAGCACACCGGCGGCATAAAGATCGCCCGCGCCGGTCGTATCGACCACGCGCTCGACAGGCACAGGCTTGATGACGGCGGTTTCGTGGCCACGAATGATGACCGAGCCTTTTTCGGAGAGCGTCACAGCGGCAAGTTCGCAATCCGCGCGCAGAAGTGCGAGCGCGGTGTCGAAATCGGACGTCTGGTAGAGCGCTTTCAGCTCATGCTCATTTGCGAATACGATATCCACTGTCTTCGAGCGCATCAGTTCGAGGAATTCGGCGCGGTAGCGGTCAACGCAGAAACTGTCTGACAGGGTCATGGCCATCTTGCGTCCATGCTTGTGCGCAATCGCCGCGGCAAGGCGGATGGCGTCCTTTGCGAGCGGGGGATCCCACAAATAACCCTCAAAATAAGTGATCTTGGCACCCGCGACCTTGTCTTCCTCAATGTCGTCCGGCTGCAATTCGACGCAGGCACCCAGATAGGTGTTCATCGAGCGCTCGCCATCCGGCGTGACGAATATCATCGAACGGGCGGTCGGCGGTGTGCCTTGCAAAGGCGCGGTGTCAAAGGCGACGCCTTGTGCGTGAATGTCATGGGTGAAAATGCCGCCGAGATGGTCCTTGGACACTTTGCCGAAATAGGCCGCCCTGCCGCCAAGGCTGGCAACGCCCGCCGCCGTGTTGCCGGCCGATCCGCCGGAAGCCTCAACCGCCGGTCCCATGCGCGAATAGAGAAGCTCGGCGCGCTGCGCATCGATCAGGTTCATGGCGCCCTTGATGATGCCATTGGACACGAGGAAATCATCCTCGGTGCGGGCAATGATATCGACAATGGCGTTGCCGATGGTGAGGACGTCATGGGTGGTCATGGAACCTGCCTTCAAGCGCCGTTGTTCAAAACGGCCACTCCCTAGACTGTTACCGGTGGATTTGAAAGCCCTGCAGCCCGCTCTCAAGCCGTCCGCTTCTCAGGCGATTTGCAGAGGTCCGCAATGATGCAGCGTTCGCACTCCGGCCTGCGCGCCTTGCAGACATAGCGGCCATGCAGGATCAGCCAATGATGCGCATGGTAAAGATAAGGCTCCGGGATGGCTTTCAGCAGCTTCCGTTCGACCTGATCAGGCGTCTTGCCGGGCGCGAGGCTAAGCCGGTTGCCGAGGCGAAAAATGTGGGTGTCGACTGCCATTGTTGGCTGGCCGAACGCCATGGACAGGACGACGTTTGCAGTCTTGCGGCCGACACCGGGCAATTTGACCAGATCTTCGCGGTTATCGGGCACGATGCTGGCATGATCACGGATCAGCGCCTGCGACAGGGCGATGACGTTCTTCGCCTTGTTGCGCCAGAGGCCGATGGTCTTGATGTATTCCCCGACCTTCTCCTCGCCCAGCGCCAGCATTTTCTCCGGCGTGCCGGCAATCGCGAACAGCGCGCGCGTGGCCTTGTTGACACCAACATCCGTCGCCTGCGCCGAAAGCACGACGGCAACGAGCAGCGTGAAGGCGTTGACGTGCTCGAGTTCTCCCTTCGGTTCGGGATCTTGCTCTTTGAAGCGTTCGAAAATCGCGGACACCTCATCGCGCGAATAAACGATCTTCTTCGAGGCAGTTTTTTTCACGGGGGGCTTTTTGTCCGGCATGACCTGCCTATAATCATGTTCATGGACATCGCCAATGACACGCCCATCCCGGAACCGGATTTTCATGCGTTTTTGACGCCGCATCGTTCGCTCGGCAAAAACGGCTTCAAAGTGTTGATGCTGGTGTTGATCGGTTGCTGGTTTGCCACCGGGCTGGTGTTCATCTCGCTCGGCGCTTGGCCGGTGTTCGGCTTCTTCGGGCTGGATGTGGTGGCAATTTATCTGGCCTTCCGCATCAACTACCGCTCTGCGCACTGCCACGAAGAGGTACGACTGTCGCGCCAGGAGCTGATGATCCGCAAGGTCGGCGTGTCCGGCAAGAGCGTCATGCACACGCTCAACCCGTTCTGGACCAAGCTGCGCGTGTCCAAACACCCTTACGCGGGCGTCACGAAACTGCAGGTGACAAGCCGCGACGCGCAAATTGCCATCGGCGATTTTCTCAACCCGGACGACCGGGCGAGCTTTGCCAAGGCGTTCGCTCTGGCGCTGGCCAATGTGAAGCGCAGCTGAATATCCAAGTTTCGGGTGGCGGCGCGGCTGGTGATTCGTGCATGGTCGCTTCCAAGGAGACCAGCCATGTTGCAATCCATCGCAGAATTTCAAGGCGAGGCCGATGTGCCTGCCAAAGACTATGAGACAATCGCCCGCGTGATCGAAGCCATCAGCGAAGATTACCGCGACCAGCCATCGCTTGAACATCTGTCCCGCGTGGCGGGGCTGGATGCCACGGCCTTGCAAAAGCTGTTCACCCGCTGGGCCGGCCTGTCGCCCAAGGGCTTCCTGCAGGCGGTGACGCTCGATCATGCCAAACGGCTGCTCGACGGCGGCATGCCGCTTCTGGAAACATCGCATGAACTTGGCCTGTCCGGCCCCAGCCGCCTGCATGACCTGTTTGTCACGCATGAGGCGATGTCGCCCGGCGACTACAAGACCGGCGGCAAAGGGCTCTCCATCCGCTATGGCTTTCATGCAGGCCCCTTTGGCCGCGCTTTGGTGATGGCGACGGACCGGGGCCTTTGCGGGCTGGCGTTTTCGGACGGCGATGATGAGGCGGCGCTCAGCGACATGACACGGCGCTGGCCGTTTGCAACTTATGTCCGCGACGATGCCGCGACCGGCCCTTACGTGCGGCGCGTGTTTGACCCGGCGCGCTGGCGGGCCGAAGAGCCCTTGCGCATTGTGCTGATCGGCACGGATTTTCAGGTGCGGGTCTGGGAGGCGCTCTTGAAAGTGCCGATGGGCACAGCCTGCCGCTATGGCGATCTGGCGCGTGAAATCGGCAATGACAAGGCCTCACGCGCGGTTGGCGCGGCGGTTGGAGCAAACCCGATCTCATTCGTGGTGCCATGCCACCGGGCCGTCGGCGCGACGGGTTCGCTGACAGGCTACCATTGGGGCCTGACCCGCAAGCGGGCGATTCTCGGTTGGGAAGCAGGACAGGTGGCGGCGCATTGAGATGGAGGCTGGTCTCGACACGCCCTCTCCTTTGTGGACAGGTAGGTGCGTAGGGACTCACCACTCTTGCGAACGTCATTCCGGGGCGGCGCAGCCGAACCCGGAATCCAGAGCGCCGAGGTTTAACATTTATCAACGTAATCAATGCATTAAACGTCAAAACGGGCCCACCGCGGCGCCACACTTTCCACCCTCGGCGCTCTGGATTCCGGGTTCCGCTTTGCGGCCCCGGAAAGACGGCCCCCAAAAGTTATACTTCAGGAAGCGCCGTCCGACAGCGCTACAACAGTGATCAAGCACTTGGCACGGCGTCACAATGGCGTATCCTTGCCTGAACAGAAAAACACGGACTAGCGTACCATGATCGTCACCATCGGCTCCATCAACATCGACATGACCGCCAACGTGCCGCGTTTGCCGGGACCGGGCGAGACAATTCAGGGGACCGGCTTCTCCACCGCGCCGGGCGGCAAGGGCGCCAATCAGGCGCTGGCGTCGCGGCGGGCGGGCGCTGAGGTGATGATGGCCGGGGCGGTCGGCAAGGATCCATTTGCTGACAGTGCGCTGGCGTTGCTGAAGGCGGGCGGCGTTGATCTCACGCGGGTCAAGGAAACGTCCGCGCCAACCGGCACGGCCATCATCATGGTCAGCGGCGATGGCGAGAATGTCATCGCGATCATCCCCGGCGCCAACATGGAAGTGAATAGCGACCAGTTCGGCGATCTGCCGTTCGCCAAGGGCGATGTCATCCTGCTGCAGCTGGAGATCGGTATTGATACGGTGAAGGCGGCGATCGCCAAGGCGCGGGTCTATGGCGCGCTAACGGTTCTGAACATCGCCCCGTTCAACATTGCCGGTGTGGCGATGATGGCAGATGCAGACATCACCATCGCCAATGAGACCGAGTTTGAGCAGGCTTCGACGGCGATGGCGCTTGTGGGCGCAACCTTGCAAGAGAAGATGCAGGGCTTTGTGACACGCACCGGGCGCACAATCATCGTCACGCTTGGCGGCGACGGCGTGGTGGCGGCGACGGGGACCGGGTTTCATCAGGTTCCGGCGCTGAAGGTAACACCGGTGGATACGGTCGGCGCCGGCGATACATTCTGCGGCTATCTCGGCGCGGGGCTGCATGCGGGTCTGGCCTTGCCCGACGCGATGCGGCTTGCGGCGGCGGCGGGGTCGCTCGCCTGCACCAAGCCGGGCGCGCAGCCAGCGATCCCGACACTTGCCGAAGTGCAGGCGGCGCTTGGCTGATGTTTGTCCTGCCCGAAGGCATAAGGCACATTCCGGGCGCGCTCGACCTTGCCGCGCAGCAGGCGCTTGTCGAGGATATCCGCGCCGTTGTCGCCGCCGCGCCGCTCTACACGCCCGCCATGCCCAAGACCGGCAAGGAGATGTCGGTGCGCATGACCAATTGCGGCGCGCTTGGCTGGGTGACGGACAAGGAGCATGGTTATCGCTACCAGTCGATGCATCCGGTGACGGGTAACCCATGGCCGCCGATTCCGGAGCGCCTTATGGCACTTTGGCGAAAGTTTGCCGGCTATGCACAGGAGCCGGAAGCATGTCTCATAAATTTCTACGATGAAACGGCCAGGATGGGCCTTCACCAGGACCGTGACGAACAGGATTTTGGCGCGCCGGTGCTGTCCGTTTCGCTCGGCGATGCCTGCCTGTTCCGCGTCGGCGGAGCGCGGCGTGAAGACAAGACCGTTTCATTCCGGCTGGAGAGCGGAGACATTGTGATCATTGGCGGCCCAAGCCGTCTGGTGTTTCACGGCGTCGACCGGATTTATCCGGCATCATCGACACTGCTGAAGAACGGCGGGCGGATCAATCTGACAATGCGGCGGGTGATGAAGGCCGGATGAGGCGGTGTGTCTTTGGCGTGAAACGGCATTTCACGCATGAACATTCGCCCGATGCTCAAGCTGGAACTGCGGCCTCAGCCCGCCAGCACTTCCTTCGACTTTACCGTCGAATCCGCGTTGAGCTGATAAATCACCGGCACACCGGTCGCCAGTTCCTGTTTCAGGATTTCTTCCGGCGTCAGCCCGTCAAGCGCCATGATCAGCGCGCGCAAGGAGTTGCCGTGGGCGGCGACCAGCACTGTCTGCCCGCGCAGCACGTGCGGCTGGATGTCGTGCAGATAATAGGGCCAGACGCGCGCGCCGGTGTCCTTCAGGCTTTCGCCGCCGGGCGGCGGCACGTCGTAGGAGCGGCGCCAGATATGCACCTGCTCCTCGCCCCATTTTGCGCGGGCGTCATCCTTGTTGAGGCCGGACAGTTCGCCATAATCGCGCTCGTTGAGTGCCAGATTCCTTATCGTCTGCAGCGTCGGCTGGCCGACCGCGTCAAGAATATACTGGCAGGTCTTCTGCGCCCGCTGCAAAACGGACGTATACGCAATGTCAAACCTCAACCCGCGCGCCGCCAGCGCCGCCCCTGCCGCCTTGGCCTCGGTGTGGCCAAGCTCGGAAAGGTCCGGATCACGCCAGCCGGTGAACAGGTTCTTCAAATTCCATTCGCTCTGGCCGTGGCGCACAAGCACAAGTGTTCCGGACATGGCAGTTCCTTTTGTCAGTCGTTGAGATTCAAAACATCGCGCATCGAATAAAGCCCCGGCTTGCGGCCGAACGCCCATTTGGCTGCCACAATCGCGCCGCCCGCAAACATCGAGCGGTTGACGGCATGATGCGTCAGCGTGATCATTTCGTCATTGCCGGCAAATATCACCGAATGATCGCCGACCACCGCGCCGCCGCGCAAGGCCGCAAACCCGATGCTGCCGTCAACCCGCGCGCCCGTGTGGCCGTCGCGCGAGCGGACGGAATGGTCCGCCAGTGAAACACCGCGCCCCCGCGCAGCCGCCTCGCCGAGCAGCAGCGCGGTTCCAGAAGGTGCATCAACCTTGTGCTTGTGGTGCATTTCGGTGATTTCAATGTCAAAATCCTGCGGGCCAAGCGCCTTGGCGACTTTCTCGGTCAACGCGGCAAGAATGTTGACGCCGAGCGAATAATTGCCGGACTTGACGATGGTGGCATGCCGCGCGGCAGCGGCAATCCTGGCCTCGTCTTCTGCCGAGCAACCGGTCGTGCCGATGATATGGACAATCCGCGCCTGCGCCGCATAACCGGCAAACTCCGTCGTGGCGGCAGGCATGGTGAAATCAAGCACACCGTCGGCAGCGGCGAACACCGGCAGCGGGTCGTCGGTGATGGCAACGTCAAGCGCGCCTACGCCAGCCACCTCGCCCGCATCGCGCCCGAGCATCGGCGATCCCCTGCGCTCCACCGCGCCGGACAGCGTCACGCCATCGGCTGCATGGATGGCACGGATCAGCGCCTGCCCCATGCGCCCCGCCGCGCCAACCACCACCAGCCTCATGTCGCTCATGCCGTGCGAACCTCAATGTCTTTGAATGGTTCACTTAAAACGGCCAATTGCATTGCGCAAGGCGGGCAGCCCGAAAGCCTAGACGGCGACCTCGATCTCACCCATCGGATGCGAGCAGCAGGCCAATATGTATCCCGCCGCAATGTCGTCCTCGCTGATGCCGCCATTGTGCACCATGTGCACTTCGCCTGACGTCTTCTTTACCTTGCAGGTGCCGCAAAGGCCGAAATTGCAGCCGGACGGCAGGTTGAGGCCGGCGGACTTGGCGAGTTTCAGCACAGTGTCGGCCTGCGTGCAGGCGACGGTCTTGCCCGCCAGCGCGAAATGCACCGAGGCGGCGGCGATTTCGGAGGGGACGACATCCAGCGGGACGATAATGTCTTCCTCGCGCTCGACCGGCGCGCCGAAGCTCTCTTGGTGGTAGCGCGCCATGTCGTAGCCGAGCGCATGCAGCATGTCGCGCACCGAGCGCATGAAGCTTTCCGGGCCACAGCAATAAATGTCGCGCTCAAGGTAGTCCGGTGTCGTCAGGCCGAGCATCAGCTGGTTGAACCGGCCACGATAGCCGGTCCAGACCTCGTAGGGCTCATCTTTGCCGACGACGAAGTGCAGGCGCAGACCCTGCACGCGGCTTGCCATGAATTCCAGTTTCTTGCGGAAGATCAGTTCCGACGGTTTTTTGGCGCAGGTGACAAACGAAATGTCCGGCTCCTCGCCGCGCTCGAACAGGAACGTCGCCATCGACATCATCGGCGTTACGCCCGAACCGGCACTGATGAACAGATATTTGCCATCCGGCTGGCGTGGCAGATGGAAAACACCCGCCGGCCCGCGCACTTTGAGCCGCATGCCGGGCTTCAGATGGTCGATCATCCAGCGCGAACCGGTGCTGCCGGGTTGCGCCTTAACCGTTACCATCAGATAGACGTTCGAGGTCGGCGAGGACGAGACCGTGTAAGTCCGGCTGATCGTGCCGGATGGCAGCGGCAGCTCCAGCGTCAGGAACTGTCCGGCGCGGTAGATGAAGGTTGCGCCGGACGGCGGACGGAAGACAAACGTCTTCACATCCTGTGCCTCGGGCACCACCATCACGCATTCCAGTGGCTCGCTGTCGGACCACAGCGGCGTCGTCTCGCGCGGCATCGGTATCATCGGGCTACTCCGCTGCGATGAGGGACGCGCTGCGGCCGGGCATTGTTTGCCCGGTCATGGCGCGCGACAGGAAGTCGGCGTACCAATCGATGAACTGGATGACGCCGCTCTCTTGGGCTGGCGAATAGGGGCCGGGCCGGTAGGCGGGTGAGGCGATGCCGAGCTGGTTTTCCTCGACAATGCGCCGGTCCTCGTCATTGGTCATTTCCCAGACCTCCGTCAGCCGTTTCAAATCATAGTCGCGGCCTTCCTCGGCATCCTTGTGCACCAGCCAGGTGGTCGTCACCTCCGTTTCCATGGCGCTGACCGGCAGCACGCGGAAATTCAGCACGTGATCCGAGAGGAAGTGGTTCCACGTGTTCGGATAGTGGAAGAACAGCAGCGTTCCGGCATTGGCGAACGGCATGCCGGGAATCAGCGGCGCGGCGGCCTTGCCGTCCATCGTGTAGCTGACGGCTTCGCCCACGAACGGTATGCGCACCAGCCGCCACTGTTCGGACGGATCAACCAGATATTTTGACGGAAGGCCCGCCGCCTCGCAGCGCGCCACATGTGCCGCACCGACCGGCGAGGACAGGCTGTCATCGCCGCCGACGAGGAACGGATCGTCATTGAACGTGCGGCAGAGGGCAGGGTGTTGGCCGGCGCAATGATAGCATTCGCGGTTGTTTTCCAGCACCAGCTTCCAGTTGCCCTTCTCGATGATGGTCGACTGGTGGGCAACCTTCAGATCGTCCATCCGGTGCGGCGCGGCATAGCGGTTGGCGGCGGCTTTCACCGGGGCGAAATCCGGCGCCGTATCGGCAACGCAGACAAACACCATCCCGGCGGCGATGTCGCAATGCACCGGCATCAGGCCATGGTCGGCGGGCTTGAACTCAGGCCCCATGTCGCGCGCCCATTGGAGCTTGCCGTCAAGGTCATAGGTCCACTGGTGATAGGGGCAAACGAGTTTCGGCTGTGAGCCATGCTTGGCCGAACAAATGCGGCTGCCGCGGTGGCGGCAGGAATTGTGGAACGCGCGGACTTGGCCGTCCGTGCCGCGCACGGCAACGACCGGATACTGGCCGATCTGCAGCGTCACATAGTTCCCGGCTTTGGGAAGCTCTGCGGCGGAGGCGGCAAACACCCACTCCTTTGTCCAGATGTGGCGCAGGTCAGCTTGGTGAGCGGCGTCGGATACGTAGAAATCGCGCGGCAGCGAAGTGCCGGCCCGGCGCGAAAGAAGCTGCAGGAGAAGGTCAGAATCGGTCGTCATGGGTCAGAGTTCCGGTGCGGCGTTCTGCGGGAGGACAGAACGGGACCCGTCAAGGATCAGGCTCAACAGTGCACCTGTCGCACATGGACAAGGTGCTTCAAAACCGACACGGACTTGAAAAATCGGGCCAAAGTCGGGTTGGTGCATCTGGAGCGACAATTTGAACAGCTTTTTGTCATGACATTGTCTGGCAAATATGCTATTGCTTCAACAGAGGCACGACATGGCTACCAGAACCACACGCTCAGAAAAGCTCGATCTGCGGCTTACCGCGGACACCAAGCGCATCCTTGTCAGCGCTGCCGCTGCCGAACGTCGGTCGCTCACAGACTTTGTGCTGGAAAGCGCGCTGGGCCGCGCAGGTGAGACGCTGGCGGACAGGCGTAGTTTCTTTCTTGATACCGCACGCTGGGAGGCGTTCCAAGCAGCGCTCGACGCGCCGCCGCGCGATCTGCCGCGCCTGAAGCGCCTGCTCAATGAGCCGGGCATATTTTCTGGCCCTGAACCTGCGTGAGCCGGTTTCGCGTCGAAAAGCTGGCGCGCACGCACGCAGTCGAAACTTTCGATTGTGGCGAGCAACCGCTCAACCGATACCTTATCCGCCATGCGTTGCAAAACAGCCAAGCCAACGCCTCGCAAACCTATGTTGGTCTGTCAGACGACACTGTTGTCGGTTTCTACACGCTGGTCGTCGGCGAGGTCGCCTATGAGGGTGCGCCCGAACGTTTGACGAAGGGGTTGGCTCGCCATCCCGTGCCGGTCATGCTGCTCGCCCGGCTTGCCGTCTCCACTACCTGGCAAGGCAAAGGAGTTGGCAGCGGACTGCTGCGCGATGCGATCCTGCGAACGCTGCAAGCGGCTGACATTGCGGGCATTCGCGCCTTCATCGTCCACGCCAAGGACGACAACGCCCGCACGTTCTACACGCGATACGGCTTCATCGAGTCGCCGTCTGATCCACTGCACCTTCATGTGCTGATCAAGGACTTGCGCAGCTTTTAAGGTTTGGGCCTTAAATCTTCCACCGCTTCCCATCCAGCTTGATGCCAAAGCCCTCAGGATGCCGCGCATAGGCTGACAGACCCGCAACGGCAGCCAGCGGATGGGTAATAACAAACACCGGCGTTTCGCGCATGAAGGCCGAATGCGGGGCCTTGTTGTCGAAGGCCGCGCGCATACTGCCGGACTTCAGCACCGCCACAATCTTCTGCGCAATGCCGCCGGAC
>JANPGC010000137.1:0-13781 GCA_031423755.1 Phyllobacteriaceae bacterium
GGCCATCCTCTGCCTGTCGATGGACCTCAAGGACCTCGAAAAGCGCCTCGGCAACATCATCATCGCTTACCGCCGCGACAAGAGCCCCGTCTTCGCCCGCGACATCAAGGCCGATGGTGCGATGACCGTGCTGCTCAAGGATGCGATGCAGCCGAATCTGGTGCAAACGCTGGAGAACAACCCGGCCTTCGTGCATGGCGGCCCGTTCGCCAACATCGCCCACGGCTGCAACTCGGTGGTCGCCACCACGACGGCGCTCAAGCTTGCCGAATATGTCGTCACCGAAGCCGGTTTCGGCGCTGACCTTGGCGCGGAAAAGTTCTTTGACATCAAGTGCCGCAAGGCGGGCCTCAAGCCGGCCGCCGCCGTGATCGTGGCGACGGTGCGCGCCATGAAAATGAACGGCGGCGTCAAGAAGGAAGAGCTTGGCGTCGAGAATGTCGCCGCCGTGAAGAAGGGCTGCGCCAACCTTGGCCGCCATATTGAAAACGTCAAGCAGTTCGGCGTGCCGGTCGTTGTCGCGATGAACCATTTCGTGTCGGACACCGACGCTGAAATCGCCGCGATGAAGGAATATGTCGCCTCGATGGGCGCGGAGGCGATTCTGTGCAAGCATTGGGCTCAGGGCTCCAAGGGCATTGAGGAATTGTCGCGCAAGGTGGTGGAGCTTGCCGAAAGCGGCGCCTCGCAGTTCTCGCCGCTTTATCCCGATGACATGAAGCTGTTCGACAAGGTCAACACCATCGTCAAGCGCATCTACCGCGGCTCGGAAGCCATCGCCGACAAGTCCGTGCGCGACCAGCTGCACACGTGGGAGGCAGCCGGCTACGGCAACCTGCCGGTCTGCATGGCCAAGACGCAATATTCCTTCTCTACCGACCCAAATCTGCGCGGCGCGCCGGAAGGCCACGTCGTCCCCGTCCGCGAAGTGCGTCTGGCTGCGGGCGCAGGATTCGTCGTCGTCGTCTGCGGCGAGATCATGACCATGCCGGGCCTGCCGAAGGTGCCGTCGAGCGAGAAGATATTTTTGAATGAGCTGGGGCAGATTGAGGGGCTGTTTTAAAGGTTGCCCTATACTTCTCCCGCATCCTGAGCTTGTCGAAGGATGCGGGAGAGAGTGGACGCGAAGCGGACGGATGAGGGGCAGCGCCGAGGGTTGGAGATTGGCCGTACGCGCAAGTTCATTTGTCTCGCGTCGGCAAAAAGCTGCGCCTTTGCCGGGGTTATTAAACCCCCGGCCTGCGTTGCGACATGTGCATTACCGTCATAGCTTCGACGCCCCTCCACCACCCGCTAAACCGAAAACCCGCCGTGTTTGACCTTGTTCTCCGGCTCGACGTGGATCAGCACGGATATCCCCGGCATCAGCTTTTTCAGCGCGCCTTCGATCCGGTCGCAAATGTCGTGGGCTTCCGAGACGGTCATTGGCGCCGGCACGACAAGGTGGAACTCGGCAAACCGCGCCGCACCCGCTTCGCGGGTTTTGAGGTCGTGAAATTCAATGGCACCGGTGGCGTTGGCTGCGATCTCGGACCTTATCGATTCAATGTCCACAAGGCTGAGCGCGCTGTCCATCAGCCCATGCACCGAGCCGGAGATCACCCGCCAGCCCTGCCACAGGATGTTTATCGCAACGACAATCGCCATCAGCGGATCAAGCAGCAGCCAACCGGTAATGAGCGAAAGCAGCAGACCTGCAATCACGCCAATGGACGTGATCACATCCGTCCAGATGTGCATCCCGTCCGCGATAAGCGCAGGCGAGCGGGCCTTTCGCCCGGTACCGATCAGCACATAGGCCCACGCCGCATTGATGGCCGCCGAGAATGCGTTGATCGCCAGACCCAGCACCGGCGCTTCGAGCGCCTTGGGGGCATTGATCACCATCCACGCTTCACGCATGATGAACAGCGCCGCCAGAACGATCAAAACGCCTTCCGCAACAGCGGAGAAATACTCCGCCTTGTGGTGTCCGAATGGATGGTCATCGTCCGCAGGGCGGTGGCTGACGCGGATTGCATACCAGGCTACGCTCGCTGCAATCACGTTGACGATGGATTCGAGCGCGTCGGAAAACAACGCCACCGAGCCGGTGACATGCCAAGCCGCAAACTTCAGCGCCATCACCAGAAAGGCGATGCCAATTGACGCTGTCGCCAATTGCCGGACAGTCCGATTTCCCGCCACGCCGGTAAGCCCTATTCGTCCTGGATTGAAGAAATATAGGCGACAATATCGGCGATCTGCTTTGGCGTCGCCTCAAATTCCGGCATTCCCGGATGGCCGGTGACAATGCCTTCCGCAAAAGCTTCTTCCAGGGCATTGATCGGATAGCGCTTGGCCAGTTCGCGGAACACCGGCGCCTGTTCCAGAGGACTTTTGTCTTTGAGCCCGACGGCGTGGCATCTTGAGCAGTTGGCTTCGACCAGGCCTTTGCCATGCGCGATGGACTGCGCGTCCGACTGGGCTGCCGCAGGCACGGCAAGCCCCGCCAGCATCAACGCGAGGGCAATCCCGTTCACTTTGTGCTTCATTTGGCCTTCTCCCGTGTCCGCCGCGGCATGTGTGCCACGACATTCTCGATCATGCGCATCCCGGCGTTGCCCCCGAGCGTCATGATCGACTCAGGGTGAAACTGTACTGCCGCAATTGGCTCGCTGTCATGCTCAAACGCCATGATCACGCCATCCTCGGTCTCGGCCGTGACGCGGAATTCCTTCGGCAGGCGAACCGGGTCAGCAAAGATCGAATGATAGCGCCCGACCGTCACCTCCTGTGGCAGGCCGGAAAAGATGATGCCATTGCGGGAAACGCGGATGCGTGACGGTTTGCCGTGCATTGGCACATGCAGATGGCGAAGCTCGCCGCCATAGGCCTCCGCCAGCGCCTGCAGTCCGAGGCACACACCAAAGATCGGCAGATCGCGCTTGCGCGAGTTGGTGATGGTTGCCTTGCAGTCAAAATCCGTCGGCGTGCCCGGCCCGGGCGAAAGGACGACGAGATTGGGATCGACCTTGTCAAACACGGCGTCCGATACGGGCGAGCGCACGGTGGTCACCTCCGCACCCGTCTGGCGGAAATAATTGGCCAGCGTGTGCACGAACGAGTCTTCATGATCAACCAGCAGAATGCGTACGCCCTCGCCGACCCGCGCCGCAGTGTTGCCAGTGCCGGATGCATTTCCCTTCGGCGCTTCACGGATGGCGGAGATCAGCGCGGATGCTTTCAGTTCGGTCTCGGCCTCTTCCTCTTCCGGGATTGAGTCGAACAGCAGCGTCGCCCCGGCCCGCACTTGCGCGATGCCCTCCTTGATGCGGATGGTGCGCAGCGTCAGACCGGTGTTCATATCGCCGTTGAAGTTGATCATGCCGATGGCACCGCCGTACCAGGCGCGGGAGCTCTTTTCGTTTTCCTCGATGAAGCGCATGGCCCAAAGCTTCGGCGCGCCGGTGACAGTGACGGCCCATGCGTGCGACAGGAACCCGTCGAACGCGTCCATGCCTTCGCGCAGACGACCCTCGATATGATCAACCGTGTGGATGAGTCGCGAATACATCTCGATCTGCCGCCGCCCTATGACGCGCACCGAGCCCGGCTCGCAGACACGGCTTTTGTCGTTGCGGTCCACATCCGAACACATGGTGAGTTCGGACTCGTCCTTCTTGGAGTTCAGGAGTTTCAGGATCTGCTCTGAGTCCGAGATCGCGTCGTCGCCGCGCTTGATCGTGCCGGAAATCGGGCAAGTCTCGATCCGCCGCCCATTGACCCGAACGAACATTTCCGGCGATGCGCCGATGAGATATTCGCGGCTGCCCAGATTGATAAAGAACGAATAGGGCGACGGGTTGATGACCTTCAGCCGCCGCGAAATCTCCGATGGCTCAGTCTCACAGCGCTCATAAAATGTCTGCCCAGGCACCACCTCAAACAGATCGCCGCGCCGGAAGCTTTCCATCGCCTTCTTGACCAGATCGGCATACTCGCCCGGTCTGTGGTCGCCGCGACCGGGATCTACGGTCGAAGGCACAAACGGCACGTCCGGCGTCTCGCGCGACATGCCCTTGGTCGAATTTCCGCCATGCGCAAACTCGTAGCGCTCGTGCCAAGCCTTGGCGGAATAATGGTCCACCACCAGCACTTCATCGGGCAGGAACAGCACAAGATCGCGCTGGTCATCAGGCCGCTGCAGCTTGAATTTGATCGGGTCAAACTGGAAGCACAGATCATAGCCGAACGCGCCGTAAAGGCCGAGTGACGCGTCCAATTCCGAATAGAACAGCCCGACGATTGCGCGCAGCACCGTGAAGACCGACGGCACGCGCGAGCGCTCCTCCTCGGTGAATGCCCGTCCCGGCTCATCGACTTTGACGTCAAGCTTGCGGCCCGAAATGCTGCCGACCGTCAGGTCCGCTGTCTGGCGCAGTACCGCCTCGATCCACGGCAAAATGGTGTCGCCGCGCTCGTTCAGCGCCTCCAGCACCACATCGCGTCCACGCGCAGTGATGACCACCGGCGGGTTGGCAATGGCCGTATCCCAGCGGGTATAGCGGCCCGGGTATTCATAGTTGGATGAAAACACCGCGCCGCGCCGCGAGTTGAGCTTGTCAACGTAGGCGTCAATCGCCCCGGCATAATCTGTCGGAAACTTGGACTTGGTGACGGTGATGCCGCCGCCTGTCACATATTGTTCCGATCCGTCTTCCAGCGTCACGACCATCCCGTATCTCCAAATATCTTGCCCGGGCGCCGGACTGCATAAACAAAAAGCCGCCCGGTTGTCCCGCTGCGGCCTCTAAACTTCAAACAAACATGCGCATGATTGTCCGGCCGCTGTTAACGGACCCGCCACCAACCTTGAATGAGCGCTGCATGTTTCATGGCCGCAATGACTAGCGGCAATCGCCAGCGGTTTCAACCGCTTTTGTCGGCCAAGGGAAAAGCAAAAAATCGGAAGCCCGGACAACGGGCGGTAAGTCCGGGCTTCCAAGTTTTGCCTGGCCAGGCTCAACACAGTCTGCCGGGAAAAAAGCAGGGGAAACCCGCCAGCCTGTGAATCAAAGGCACATTGGTTGTGCCGTGATTCGAGGTATAAACCAGAGCGAGAAATTGTAAAGAGAGAAGTGTATAAAATATATCTGCGGTTGCAGCGTAGCATCGTGAAGAAAGACGATGCCCGCCGCTCTTGCGGCGGGCCTGTGCCCTGTCATCTCATCCAGCCGCGCTGAACATCAAGGCTCTTCGGAGCGGCGGGAGAATTATCCGGTCCCGGTCCGCCAGCGATCAGACCGTCTGCGCGGTTGCCCTGGCCCTGGCTGCCATCCTGACCGCCGCCGTGCTTGCCATGCCCGCCGCTGCGGTCGTCACCGCCGCGCTACTCATCACAGCGTCGCTCGTCCGTTGGTGCTTTTGCTACATAAGTCCGCGACTGCCGCAAACTTATCCCACTGCGTCCCGCCGCCAACCCATTGATTTCATTCACGCCACAGCCTTGGCAACGCCGTGTTGTCCACACGCTTGCAAACCCGCCCGATAATCCTGCGCATACTCAACACGCCGCACGGGACACAAAAGCATTGGACTGGACCATCGTCATCACCCGCAACCATGCCATGCTTGTGCGCATTGTCGCCGAGCTGTTTGCGATGTTGCGGAAGACACACGGGGACAGTTGCCTTTCAGGGGCAACTGTCCCCGATTTTGGCTCCGGCAGCGGTCCCGCAACCTTTACCCTCCCGCGCCACCTTTACGCCGCCATCATGCTCATCCTGCGCCCCTGCGAATCCGCCATTCGTCGCCTCATCATCATCGCGGCGAGAGGTCTGGTCTTGAAGTCGCGCGCCTCACGCCCTCTCCCCGCAGGCCTTGCATCCTTCGCGGCCAGCAACGCATCGCACACTCCCAGCTTCCAACTCATCGACCCGCTCAAACAGTTCGATCCGGACCTATGGGATCAAAACATTGACCCGGCGTCGATGATGCACGAAGTCCTGTCCTTCGACCCGGCGCTCGCCCACCACCAAGCCCAACTCGCCGCCAAACCCGTCAATGCCACACTCCTCTTCAACCGCCTGCGCGCCATGCGCCACGCGCTCAACGACCTCCCGCGCCAAGCCCGCCGTCTTGCACGATGGCGCGCACAGCGCGATCTGTTGCTCGCGGCCAAAGGCCTATACCGCCCGATGCGCATGTCCCCTTTCCGCCCGGGCCCGCCTCCCGGCTACCGCCGCAAGGACATTCACCAAGTCGATGCGGTGCTGAAGGATGTGCATTATTTTGCGATTGAGGCGTTCAGGGCGGATACGTCTTGAGTGCGGTGATGCCAAATTCGAAGCACAATGAGCTTGTACGGCCCTCATATGCCGTATCCGGCAATAAACCCTATTGGGCCGTCGTTCCGGGGTCGCAACGCGGAACCCGGAATCCAGCGCGCGGAGGTCGGATATTCATCAACAAAATCAAATATATAAACGTTTTTGGCGCACTGCCTCCGCACCAAGCTTTCTTACCCGGCGCTCAGGATTCCGGGTTCCGCTGCGCGGCCCCGGAAAGACGGGACGTTAGTGTGTCTTGTCATTCCGTCAGAGTCAAAATTGTCGTTTCAACCCCATACTTTCGCCATTCCGGATTGGCTTCGCCGTCCATACATGACGAAGCGCCGGGGAAAACTCGCACCCGAACGCTTGCCACCGAGGCGCCTCTACACCCGCGTCGACGCGTGGCGCACTTCGCCTGCGACTTCGTTGGCTGCGCCATCCACCAACTCGCATGCCAGTATCCGGTTTTGGTCGACGGGCGCTGGAAAACGCACCGAGTGGTGCGGCACGCGGTGGAAGCCGAACGGGCCATAATAAGGTTCGTCGCCGACCAGAATGACCAGCCGGTGTCCGGCGTCTTTGGCAAGAGCGAGGCTTTCCTTCAACAAATTACGCCCGATGCCCCGGTTCTTGTACGCCGGCGCCACGGCGAGGGGTCCCAGCAAGAGTGCAGGCGTCGCGCCGATGACGATTGGCGTGAGTCGAACCGAAGCGATGACTTTGCCGTCTTTCAACGCCACCCGGGAAAGGGATTGGTCATGCGGCCCGCCTTCGCGGATGCGGAAGGCGGCGCGGGCGTAACGGCCGGGTCCGAAGGCGTCGGCATGGATGTGTTCGATCTCAGTGTAGTGCGCTGCACTTTCGGCGCCCGTGAGAATGACGGCGGTGGTCATGGAGAATTTCCGGAATTGAGGGACAGAAAAGCGCATAGCGCTGGCGGCGGGCGCTTCAGCGTCGTCGTACTGTCGGGAAATTGGTTCCGGATGCGATCATCATGCAAGCCCGCTATCATTGTTCAACAGATTGTTCAACCATGGCGGACTGCGGAATTGATGTTTGGCGGCCTAGATAGAGTGGCAACGGAGTATTGCACATGGGACTTCTTGTTGACGGCGTCTGGCGCGACCAGTGGTATGACACGAAAGCGACCGGCGGAAAGTTTGTGCGCAAGGATGCGGCATTCCGCAATTTTGTCACTGCTGACGGCTTGCCCGGTCCAACAGGAAAGGGCGGTTTCAAGGCTGAAGCCGGTCGCTATCATCTCTACGTGTCGCTCGCTTGCCCATGGGCGCACCGCACCCTGATTTTCCGTGCTTTGAAGGGGCTGGAAGATCTCATCAGCGTTTCGGTGGTGCATCCGGTGATGCATGAGAATGGCTGGACATTTGCCACCGATTTTGACGCTGCCACCGGCGACACGCTGTTCGCCTCGACAGTCATGCACGAAATTTACACACGTGCAGACCCTGCCCATACTGGTCGTGTCACAGTTCCTGTCCTGTGGGACAAGGAAAGCGGGACCATCGTTTCCAACGAAAGCAGCGAAATCATCCGGATGCTGAACAGCGCTTTCGACGGTCTTACCGGCAATCACGCCGACTATTATCCGCAAGCGCTGCGCGGCGAGATCGATGCGGTCAACGCGCTTGTCTATCCGAACGTCAACAATGGCGTTTACCGCGCCGGATTCGCCACGACACAAAGCGCCTACGAAGAGGCATTTCACGATCTGTTTTCAACATTGGATCAGCTTGATGCGCGTCTGGCGCAGAACCGCTATCTTGTCGGCGAGCGTTTGACTGAGGCAGACTGGCGCCTGTTCACCACCATCGTCCGGTTCGACGCCGTCTATCACGGCCATTTCAAATGCAATCTGCGCCGCATCGTTGACTACCCGAACCTGTCAGGGTGGCTGCGCGAACTTTACCAGATTGAGGGTGTCGGTAAAACTGTGCATATGGCGCAGATCAAAACGCATTATTATGCCAGCCACTTGATGGTGAATCCGACGGGCATTGTTCCAGTCGGGCCAGCGCTTGATTTTGTTTCACCGCATGGACGCGGACATCTGAAAGGATCACCAATCGTCTGAAACCGGCGATCCATCCAGCACTTCGGCCAGTCGCGCCCGCGTTGCCCGGGTGGTTCCTGCGGGCAATTGATCAATCGGGAAAAAGCCGGATTCCGCGATCTCGCGGTCGGGAAGCTTGGGACTGACCTGAACAGACGACTTGCAGACAAACAGCGCCACGTGATCGCGGCGCGACATGCGCCGGTTGAAATAGATGTGGAACAGGTGCGGCGAGCCGGTCAGCGAGATGTTGCCTTCTTCCATCAGTTCCTTGTCGAGGGCCTGGCGCAGCGTCTCTCCCGTCTCGACACCGCCGCCGGGCATTTGCCAGCCGGGAACATAAGTGTGGCGGATAAGGAAGATTTTCGCGCCGCTCTCATCGAAGACCAGCGCCCGTACGCCAAGCGTCATCGGGCGCTTGAGGCGGAAGTAGACATGGAACAGGCGGCCGCGCAGCTGTGCCCAGATTGATTGTTTGAATTCCGGCTGGTTCATGGCGCTGGCATAAAACGGGACGATGAATTATGCGAGAGGGATGTTCCGCCTTGCCCATGTTTCCGACATCCATCTGTCACCGCTGCCGGACCTGCGCCGCCGCGACCTCATGTCCAAGCGCATCACCGGCTATTTGAACTGGCGGTTCAACCGGAGGAAGGGCCAGGGGGGCACTGTGCTTGGCACGCTTATGGATGATCTCAAGGCATCGCAGCCAGACCATATTGCGGTGACCGGCGACCTCGTCAATCTTGCGCTCGGACCGGAGTTCACTGTTGCTCGCCATTGGCTGGAGAGCGTCGGCGCGCCGTTTGATGTGTCTGTCATTCCCGGCAACCATGATGCGTATGTTCCGGGGTCGCTTGCCAAAGCCTGTCATGAGTGGGCGGCGTATATCACTGGCGACGACGGCGCACCGCTGAAGAGCGCCGGACCGGACAGCCTTTTCCCATACTTCCGCCAACGCGGGCCTGTTGCCATTATCGGGGTGTCATCAGCGGTCGCGTCAGCGCCTTTTTTGGCAACCGGCAGGTTCCGCCAAGATGAAGCGGAGCGGTTGCGGCACCTGTTGAAGCGCGGGAAGGATCTGGGCCTGTTCAGGGTAGTGCTCATCCACCATCCGCCGTTCCGTTTCGAAAGCGATGCATCGCGGCGTCTTTATGGCATCAGACTGTTTCAGAAGACTGTCCGCGAGGCCGGTGCGGAACTGGTGCTGCATGGGCATTCGCATCTGAATTCCTACATGCAAATTGGTAAAGGTGAGAGCGCGGTTCCGGTCATTGGTGTGCCTGCGGCAGGCCAGGCGCCCGGCGGTCCCAAGCCTGCCGCGAGATGGAACCAGTTCACAATTTCGGGTGAGCCGGGAGCGTGGGACTGCATATGGAGCGAGCGCGGGTTTGCGGCGAAGACGGGAACAATTGAGCCAATCGGCGAGCACCAGATCATCGCCGGTGGCAAGACGCAGGCAATTACTTATGTTTGATGCTCAGCGGCCCAGAAATGCATTCATCTGGCCGGATAGGAACAACAGCAAAATGCCGCCACCGATGACCGCGCCGAGGAGCACCCAGACAAGCCCGGCGATGATGCCGCCGGTTTCGCTGTGTTCCGCTGCGTTTGCGGACGATGCTTCGGCGAGTTTCGCCTGAAGTGCGCCGTGTGACGATTTCATTGTCTCCGGTTCGCCATCCATCATGCGCTGACGTTCAATAATGCGCTCGGCGATGTAGCGTGTGACCTGCTCGGCCACTGGGCGCATATCCACAGCTTCGGCCATGACGACGCGGCCAAGCCGCGTGTCACGGACGAAGCGATAGGTGCGGCGGTCCCGGCCCATTTGGACGTGGCTGATGGCATCTATCCAGAAGCGCGGTTGCAGACCGGAGGAAATGGCAAAATCAAACAGGTCATTGTCGGCCGGCACTTCGTCAATGACCGGCTTCAACTCCATCGCCAGCAATTCAAGCCGGGCGCGGTCGGCCTCTTTCATGTCGATGACAACGTCTGCCTTGTCGGCAGAAGCAATGCGCACTTCACGCAGCATGTCCGAAAGCCGTGTTACATTGCTGCGGTTGCCCGGCCGATCCTGAAACTCACTCACGCCCGCGTCCTCAAAAAACATGGTCAATAAACCATTAACACGAACAAACGGAGAATGAGAATTAAATAATTGCGTCAGGTCTGACCGAACAGAATTCCAGCCACAGGCGCGTCGCGGCTGTAGATGTCCGGGAAAAACTGCACCACGCCATCATCGCCAATCCAGACGGTGAAATAGGCGAGGTGCACCGGGACTTTCGTTTTCAGATTGACCCTTTTCAGCGCGCCATACGCAACCATCGCATCAATCTGGTCGCGGCTCATGCCTTGGTCAAGACCCATCAGCTTTTCGGCAAAGTCCATGGCCTCATGAACCCGAATGCAGCCATGCGAGAAGGCGCGCCCGGTGGAGGCGAACAGTTGGCGCGAAGGTGTGTCATGCAGGTAAATGTTAAACTTGTTCGGGAACATGAATTTGACATAGCCAAGCGCATTCTTGTCGCCCGGCTGCTGGACGATCCGGTAGGGAAATCCACCCTTGACCGATGACCAATCCACAGACCAAGGGTCCATTTCCGGCGCGCCTTCGTCCCAGCTCGAATAGATTTTATATTCGTTGGCCGCCAGATATCCGGGGTCCTTTATGAGCTTTGGCAGGAATTCCGCTTTCGCGATTGAGGCCGAGACGGTCCATGTCGGGTTGAATTCGACATAGGAAATGCGGTCCGAGAACATCGGTGTCTGGTGGAACGGCTTGCCGACGATGACGCGGCGGTTGTCAACAACCTTTCCCTTATCAACAAGGAAAAGCTCTGCTCCGGCCTGATTGACAAAAACATGGCGTTTGCCGAGATCCGCCGGCAGCCAGCGCCAGCGTTCCATGTTGACGACAATCTGGCGGATTCGCTCTTCTACCGGGACGTTGAGAATGCCGATTGTTCCTTTGCCGACAACGCCGTCCGGTTCAATACCTGAGGCGCGCTGGTAGCGTTTGACCGCTTCCGTCAGCCGGGCGTCGAAGGCGTTCGGTTCGCCGCCGGTCAGGCTTTTGTAGCCTCGGGAGGCCAGACTGTCCCGAAGCGCCGCGACGCGGAAGTCATTCATGCCGGGCTTGAGCGTCGGGCCCGTCGGGATCGGATCCCAGCCGCCGAGAGATTGATAAGAGCGGAAGCTCGACAGCATCTGGCGCAGCTTTGCATATTGCGGATGGCGAGGCCGCAGCGCCCGCACCGTGTCCGAAATGCCGTTTGCGCTCAGATAGTTGAGCCATTTCACCGGATCTACAGACTTCTTGTCGATGATGATGTTTGTCACATCAAGCGACGGTGTGGGACGGCCTGTGTAGAGGTCGCGCGCGTAGCGCAAGAACGCTTGCGCAAGCGCAAGTTCAGCACCGGCGGCGTCATCATCGCCGGTCAAGCGGTTAAGCGAGCCGAAGGCAGGAGAGATGTAATCCTTTGGGTCGAGGCCATCTTCCCGCGCTTTGCCGAGGGCGACAATAAATTCCGCTCCCGTGGGCGAGAGTTTGTTGCCGCTGATGAAAATCAGTTCGGCATCGGGGCTTGCATAAATCGGCAGCAGTCTGTTGAGGTCAACCGTCACGCCGCGCCATTCAATCACCTGCGCGCCCTGTTCGGCGAGATTGGCGATCACATCGCGCGGTGAGGCAAGTGTGCTGGCAAGGCCAGAAGACATGAATGCCAACAGCATTAGAATATGCCTGACGAACCGCATCGCAATCTCCCGCCTGATTCGCATGCACCATAGCGCTAAAGCGGCGGCGAAAAAATGGCAGGATTCATAAAGGGTTGGCGGGATTCGTCAGTCATGCTGCAAGATAATGCGGGCGATGTTCTCGAGTGCTTCTTCGACGAGCATGTGGCCTGCACCCGCGATGATGGTTTTGCGGAAGGACGCGGGGGCCAGCATGCCATCAATGACGGGCACGATTGTGTCCAACTCGCCCCAGACGAGGTCAACTGGAATGCCTGTGGCAGCGAGCGCCTCAAGCGGCAGCACGCCTTGCTCGTCGCCGCGCAGGAAGCGGGCGGAGAGTTCGACGAGTTTGGCGGTCTGACCCGGCACTTGCCGCATCGCCGCCAGTGGCTCAACAAGTTCATCGGAAGCAGCACTTCCGCGTGCGTCCATTGCCTGAAGGCAGGTCCGGATCTCTTCTTGCGATGTAGCGAGAGCAAAACGGCGCAACAGCGCGGCATTGATTTCCGGACCGAATCCGCCCGGTGCCAGCAGGACGAGGCGATTGACGATGTCAGCGCGGGCGATGGCCACAAGAGACGCAACCGCGCCGCCGAAGGAGTGGCCGACCAACGTGACGGGCCCAAGGGCGCGGGCTTCGATCTCTGCAATCACTGCGTCAGCGCATTTGCGGGCGCTGCCAAAGAGCGGGTGATCGAGCGAGCCGCCGTGGCCGGGTATGTCAAACGCCAGCACATGACACTGCCCGGAAAGCGCGCGAATGAGGCTCGAAAAGCACCCGGATATCATGCCGAATCCGTGGAGCATGACCACGGACAACCGGTGAGGCAACCCGGCTTCGATGGTGTGAAGCCGGGCACTCATTGTCAGCCAACGATGCGGTTTGCGGCGGAGACAATCGCCTCAAGCGAGGACGTGACGATGTTCTTGTTGATGCCGACGCCGTAAAGTTTGCCCTTCGGATGTTCGACCTGCATGTAGCAAATTGCCGACGCATCCGAGCCGTGTTGAAGCGTGTGTTCGGAATAGTCGGACACAGTCAGATCAACGCCGAGGTAGATTGACAGCGCGTGGACGAAGCCATCGATGGGGCCTGTGCCTTTGCCCTCAATGCGCTTCTTCTCGCCGCGGTCGAGAATCTCGGCAGCTGTGATGCGTAGCGCCGGGTATTCCGGGTCGGGGTATGAGTGGTGATCGACAAAGGCGAGCCGTGCGCCGGGCTGGTTGGCGTAAAGCTCCATGAAGCGGTCATAAATGCGCTTGGATGAAAGCTCGGTGCCTTCTTCGTCTGTGATCTTCTGCACCTCGTCGCGGAATTCGACCTGCAGCCCGCGCGGCAGGTTGAGGCCATAATCCTCCTGCATGATGTAGGCGATGCCGCCCTTGCCGGACTGCGAATTGATGCGGATGATCGCCTCGTAGGAGCGGCCGACATCCTGCGGATCAATCGGCAGATAAGGCACTTCCCACAGCGGCTTGTTGGCTTGTTTGATCGCCTTCATGCCCTTGTTGATCGCGTCCTGATGCGAGCCGGAGAAGGCGGTGTAGACGAGTTCTCCAACGTAAGGATGGCGCTCGGGGATCTTGAGCTGGTTGCAATATTCCGCCATGCGCACCAGTTCATTGATGTTGGAAATGTCGAGGCC
>JANPGC010000138.1:0-40793 GCA_031423755.1 Phyllobacteriaceae bacterium
CGTTTTCGCGGCCTTCATATTCTGGCTCTTCTGCTTCTCCATGTCGCGCTATTCGCAGTTCATGGAACGGCAGCTGGAAACCGGTCACAAACGTTAGGAGCGTTTCCAAGTTTGATGGAAAATCAAACGCTTGAGGAAAACGCGACCAAGGAAAAAATAGGAGCACATCATGGCTGAAGCCGCAGTATCCACATCCTCAGTCGCCGCCGTTCAGATGATCGGTGTGCACAAATGGTATGGCGAATTCCATGTCCTGAAGGACATCAACCTCAACGTCGAAAAGGGCGAGCGCATCGTGGTCTGCGGCCCGTCCGGTTCTGGCAAATCGACGATGATCCGCTGCATAAACCGGCTGGAAGAGCACCAGAAGGGCCAAATCATCGTTGACGGCATTGAGCTCACCAGTGATCTGAAAAAGATTGACGAAGTGCGCCGCGAAGTCGGCATGGTGTTCCAGCATTTCAACCTGTTTCCGCATCTGACCATTCTGCAGAACTGTACACTGGCCCCGATCTGGGTGCGCAAGATGCCGAAGAAAAAGGCCGAAGAGATTGCGATGCACTATCTTGAGAAGGTCAAGATTCCCGAGCAAGCCAACAAATATCCGGGCCAGCTCTCCGGCGGCCAGCAACAGCGCGTTGCCATTGCCCGCTCACTTTGCATGAACCCGCGCGTCATGCTGTTTGACGAGCCGACATCGGCGCTTGATCCGGAAATGATCAAGGAAGTGCTCGAAACCATGGTGTCTCTTGCCGAAGAAGGAATGACCATGATCTGCGTGACGCACGAAATGGGCTTCGCCCGTCAGGTTGCCGACCGTGTGATCTTCATGGACCGCGGCCAGATCGTCGAGCAGAACGCACCGCTGGAATTCTTCAAGAACCCGCAGCACGAGCGTACGAAGATGTTCCTGAGCCAGATTTTGCATTGAACCTGCGCACAGCCGCCGGGCGATGGCTGCGCCGGTTGGCGCTTGGTGCGCTGGCGCTTGCGGCATTTGCGATTATCTCAGCCTTCGTGCCGCGCCCGCTGTTTCCTGTTGCTGTGGCAGGCGGCGGTAGCGTTGAAATTTTCGTAGCCGCAAATCCAATCCACTCTGACATCATCATCCCGTTCGATGATGCGGCAAGGAACGAGTTCGCCTTCCTGCGAGCAGGCAATGGCGCGGATTGGTTAGACAATCCGAACGTTCGTTTCATCAGTTTCGGGCGGGGAGGGCGGGCGTTCTACATCGAGACGCCGACGTGGAGCGATCTGAAAGCAGTTCCGCTACTCAAGGGCCTGACCCTCGACAATGCCACCATCCATGTGGAGCCGCTCGGCGAGATATTTCGTGACAACCCGTCTGTGGTAGCTCTGTCGATTTCCAGTGAAAGCCTTGTGTCGCTGCGCCGCGAAATCCGCGCTTCGTTCACAAAGGGCACCGACAACGCTCCAATCCTGATCGCGGGCAAATCTTATGGCGAGTTCGATGATTTCTACGAAGCGGCCGGCTATTTCAATGCGCTGCTCGGCTGCAACACGTGGACAGCGCAGATGCTGCGCGTCGCCGGATTGCGCACAGGTCTCTGGAACCCGCTGCCACAGTCACTTCGTCTGTCACTGAAACTCTATAACTGAGCCAGAAAAGCGGAAAATCCACCGCAAAGCTCCATTTTCGCCGCGTGAAGCGCCAAAATTCGCCAGAGTTGAGATTCTCCTTGCATATTTTGCCGAATAAGGGGCCTTTTCCGGCAAAATGCGCTTGCAGCCGACGGGGACAGTCACATGATCGCAGACACATCCAAACGCGCCGAAAAAGACTTTCTCGGCACTGTGGAGATACCAGCTGGCGCGCTGTGGGGCATCAACACGCACCGTGCGGAAGAAAACTTCCGCATCTCCGGTCGGTCAATCTCCGATAGCCCCGAACTGATCCGGGCGCTCGCGATGGTCAAATGGGCGGCGGCGGACGCCAATCAGCAGCTTGGTTCGCTCCCGGCCAAAAAGGCCAAAGCCATCCGCGCCGCTTGTCAGGCGCTGATCGCCGGCAAGCACCACAAGGCGTTCATCCTCGACCCGGTGCAGGGCGGGGCAGGCACCTCGACCAACATGAATGCCAACGAAGTCATCGCCAATCTGGCGCTGATTGAAATGGGCGAACAGCCAGGCAACTACGCCGCGCTCCATCCCAACAATGACGTCAACATGTCCCAGTCAACCAATGACGTCTATCCGACGGCGCTGCGGCTTGCGGCGATTTTTGCGACTTATGGTCTGGTCAAGGCGCTCAGCGATCTGGCCGACGCATTCGCGGCCAAGGGTAGGCAGTTCAACGACATTCTGAAGGTTGGCCGCACCCAGATGCAGGATGCCGTGCCGATGACTCTTGGTCAGGAGTTCACCGCCTGGGCGATTACCATCCGCGAGGACATGGCGCGGCTGACCGATGCGCTCAGCCTCCTGCGCGAGGTCAATCTCGGCGGCACTGCGATCGGCACCGGCATCAATGCCGACCCGGCTTACACCGACATCGCCATCGCCCGGCTGGCCGATATCTCGGGCGAGCCGATCACCCGCTCGGAGAACCTCGTCGAAGCGACATCCGACACCGGCGCGTTTGTCATGTTCTCCGGCGTGTTGAAGCGCACCGCCGTGAAGCTGTCCAAAATCGCGAGCGACTTGCGCCTTCTCTCAAGCGGCCCACGCGCGGGCTTTGGCGAGATCAATCTTCCGGCCATGCAGGCGGGCTCGTCAATCATGCCCGGCAAGGTCAATCCGGTGATACCGGAAGTCGTCAACCAGGCGGCCTATCTGGTGGTCGGCTATGACCTGGCAATCACCATGTGCGCTGAAGGCGGGCAGTTGCAGCTCAACGCCTTCGAGCCGACGATTGGCTACAGCATTTCCGAATCCCAGCGACTGCTGACAAATGCGGCGATCACACTGCGCGAGCGCTGTGTCGAGGGTATCACCGCAAATCGCGAACGCTGCGCCGAACTCGTGATGAACTCCGTCGGCATCGTCACCGTCTTGCTGCCAGTGCTCGGTTATGAAAAATGTTCGGAAATTGCCAAGAAAGCGATTGCCGAGCGCCGTCCGGTGCGCGAACTTCTGCTCAATGAGACGAGCCTCACCGCCAAGGAAATCGACGAGTACCTGTCACCGGAATTCCTGACCAGCCCGAAACGGCTGATTGCAAAATCAGATTGATCCGGCATCATGCCGGTAGAGCCAGTCAAGCTGGCGCATCAGACCTTGGCCACGCAGGGCAAAGAAGATGTTGCGCGCCAGCGCCGTGAGACCGGAGGCATGATAGGCGAACCGGTTCAGCATGCCGCGCGCAACCACCTTCGTCACACGCGGTTTGCGCAGCTGTTCATAGTTGGCAAGCGCATCAGCCACGTCACCGCCTTTGCTGACACAATCCGCAAGCGCCACGCCGTCTTCAATGGCCATGCAGGCACCCTGGGCGGCGAACGGCGTCATGGCATGAGCCGCGTCGCCGATAAGGGCAATGCGCCCCGAGGTCCAAGCGCCATCCTTTGAACAGGAATGGAGCGGCCAGGAGCGCCAGTTTTCAACCGCACCAAGGCATTTGGCAAGTTCCGGCTCAAAAGCGCCAAGCGCATCGGCAAAAACTGTCATGTCAGGCGTGATCAGCACAAGATTGATCACAGTTCCCCGGCGCAACGGATAGGTGACCAGATGCACGCCGGACGATAAGAACGCGCCAACCGATTGCTGGTCGCACAAGTTGCGCAACGCTGCCGGAAGACTCTTTGTGACCGGAATAGTGGCGCGCCAGGCGGTGTAGCCTGAGTGGCGGGTCTGGGCATGACCGGGCACCAGCGTACGCACAGCCGACCAGACGCCATCGGCGCCAATCAGCAGGTCAGCCTCCATTTGGATCGGAACCTCGCCCTGCGTGAAAACGGCTTTGACACGTTTGCCGGCGTCTATCGCGGTTTGAAATGTCAGGCCCGCACGGATCGCAATCAATGGACTGTCCAGCACCTGCGCGACCATCTCGCCTTGCAAATCCGCCCGGCTGACAGCCAGAAACGGCGCTGCGTCAGCCTGCGGCCTGGCAGCGGTCGAGAGGTTCAGAAGTGTCTTTCCGGTCTTGGCGGCATTGAGGCGGATGCTTTTAACGACAACGGCGCGGCCAAGAAGCGTGTCCAGGACGTTGAGGCGCTTGAGCAGGCGGGTTGCGTTGGGTGAAAGCTGCAAGCCGGCGCCAATCTCCTCGAAGGCCTCGGCTCGTTCGCACAGCGTTACCTTGAAGCCTTTGCCCGCCAAGGCAAGCGCCGCTGCCAGCCCGGCAATGCCCGCACCGACAATAATGACATCTTTTTTTGGTGCGCTGCCGGTCATCGGAGTTCCGGCACGCGTTTGAGACACGTGCGGTCAGGCCGCCTGATAATGATAGACGCAGCCCGCAGGCATGGTCTCATGCGCGCCAAGGCGGGCGCTGTAGCGGAACAGGGTGGAGCAGTATGGGCAGACCTTTTCATCCGACGCGCCAAGGTCGATGTAGACGTGCGGATGATCGTAGGGAGGGTTTGCGCCCACGCACATGAATTCCCGGACGCCTATTTCAATGGCGGCATGCCCCGCGTCGTTCTGGTAGTGGGTGATTGCGTGGCCGGCCATGGTGAAATTCCTGTCATGGATGCCGAATTGGGCCGGTTGGTCCGGTCTATCGACCGGCTCTGTTTGTCGCAATTCATTGAATTTTTCAAGACACTTGAATGCGGACTGTCAAAAGTCTTTCATGTTTCTCTGGCAAACTAAAACTTGCCCCACGAACGGAAGCAATTTGATGAACGAGAACTCTCCGGCGAAACACATTATTGAAGCGATCAAACTGAACAAGGATCAGGACGGCAAGCTGCTCGCTGGCAGCCCGGATCGCTTCATCAACCGTGAATTCTCCTGGCTGCAGTTTAACCACCGGGTGCTGGAGGAGGCATCGAACACCAAACATCCGCTGCTGGAGCGCATGCGCTTCCTGTCAATTTCCGCCGCCAACCTTGACGAGTTTTTCATGGTCCGCGTCGCCGGCCTTGCCGCTCAGGTGCGAGAAGAAATCAACACCAGAAGCTCGGATGGCCGCACCCCGCAGGAACAGCTGGATCGCGTGTTGGCAGAAACTGCCAAGCTGCAGGCCGACCAGCAGCTGAGCCTCGCCTCGCTGCGTCAGGATCTTGCCGCAGTCAACATTGAGATCATACGCCAGAACGGCCTTTCCGACGCGGATGTTGAATGGCTGGAGGACTATTTCCTCGAGTCGGTCTTTCCAGTGTTGACACCCTTGTCGATTGATCCCGCGCATCCGTTTCCATTCATTCCCAACCTCGGCTTCACCATGGCCCTGCAATTGTCGCATCATGGCGACAACAAGCCGATGACGGCGCTGCTGCGCCTTCCGCCAGCGCTCAGCCGCTTTATACGGCTGCGTGACAACACTGCAGGAAAGACGCGCTTCATCACGCTCGAAGACGTCGTCTCGCTGCACATCGGCAAACTCTTCCCCGGCTATTCCGTGCGTGGGGCCGGAACATTCCGCATCATCCGTGATTCGGATATTGAAGTGGAGGAAGAGGCCGAAGATCTCGTCCGCCTGTTTGAAACCGCGCTGAAACGCCGCCGCCGCGGCTCGGTGATCCGCATCGAGTTCGACAGCGACATGCCCGAGGCACTGCGCAATTTCGTGGCGGCGGAGCTGGCCGTACCGGATAGTCGTGTGGTCATTTTGCAAGGGTTCCTCGCCCTCTCGATGCTTTCCGAGGTCGTATCGCTGGATCGCCCGGACCTGAAATTCGTGCCCTACACGCCGCGTTTCCCTGAGCGTATCCGTGATCACGGCGGCGATTGTTTTGCCGCGATCCGCGAGAAAGATCTGATCGTCCATCATCCGTACGAGAGCTTTGATGTCGTCGTCCAATATCTGCGCCAGGCCGCGCATGACAAGGATGTGGTGGCTATCAAGCAGACGCTCTACCGCACGTCCAATGACAGCCCGATTGTCCGCGCGCTGATTGAGGCGGCGGAAGCGGGCATTTCCGTGACAGCGCTGGTTGAGCTGAAGGCGCGGTTTGACGAGGAGGCGAACATCCGCTGGGCGCGCGATCTGGAGCGCGCGGGCGTTCAGGTTGTCTTCGGCTTCATTGAATTGAAAACTCACGCCAAACTGTCGCTGGTCGTCCGCCGTGAAGACGGCAAGCTGCGCAACTATGTACACATCGGCACCGGCAACTATCACCCGAACACCGCCAAGATTTACACCGACCTGTCCTGTTTCACCGATGACCCGGGGATCGCGCGCGATGCCGCACAGATTTTCAATTTCATCACCGGCTATGCAGAACCCGCCAAAGAAATGAAGATTGCCTATTCGCCGCATTCGCTACGCAAGCGGATGCTGCAACACATCCGCGAGGAGGCGGACCACGCGCGGGCAGGGCGTCCGGCGCAAATCTGGCTGAAGATGAACGCGCTGGTCGATCCGCAGATCATCGACGCGCTTTACGCGGCAAGCAGCGCAGGCGTGGAAATCGACATCGTCTGCCGCGGCGTGTGCTGCCTGCGCCCGCAGGTGCCCGGTCTGTCGGACCGGATACGCGTCAAGTCGATCATCGGGCGCTTTCTGGAGCACAGCCGCATCTATTGCTTCGGCAATGGCACAGGTCTGCCGTCCGAAAAGGCGTTGGTCTACATGGGCTCCGCCGATCTGATGACCCGTAATCTCGACCGGCGGGTTGAGGTTTTGGTGCCTTTGACCAACCCGACTGTGCACCAACAGGTGCTTTCGCAGATCATGCTCGCGAACCTGCTTGACAATGAGCAGAGTTTCGCCGTTTTGCCTGATGGGACATCCAAACGGATTGTCCGCGCTGCAAACGAGGAAGCCTTCAACGCGCAGGAATATTTCATGACCAACCCAAGCCTTTCCGGTCGGGGCCAGTCATTGAAAAACTCCGCGCCGCGTGATTTTCTCGGGCCAAAGCGCAAAAAGGACAAAACAGGCGCGTAAGGTTGCATGAATAAACAAGCACAAGGCAGACTGACCGGCCGCGAGCCGGTTTCAGTGGTCGATATCGGCTCGAATTCCGTTCGGCTTGTGGTTTACGAAGGCATTGTTCGCGCGCCGACCGTGCTGTTCAATGAAAAGATACTCTGCGGCCTTGGCAAGGGAATTGCCGATACCGGCAGACTGAACGCCAAGGCCGTTGAGGCTGCATTGGCGGCACTGAAGCGCTTCCGTGCGTTGTCGGCGCAGGCCGGCGCCAAGACCATGTATGCCTTGGCGACTGCCGCTGCACGAGAAGCGGCCAATGGCTCGGCCTTTATTGCCGAAGCTGAACGCTTGCTGGGCGTTGAGATCAAGGTGCTGACCGGGCCGGAAGAGGCCTATTTTTCTGCCATGGGCATCATCTCGTCGGTCTATCAGCCGGACGGCATTGCCGGTGACCTTGGCGGCGGCTCGCTGGAGCTTGTCGATGTAAAAGGCCGCACGATTGGTGCCGGGATCACGCTGCCGCTCGGTGGCTTGCGTCTGTCAGACATGTCGGGTGGCTCGGCATCCAAGGCGCAGAAGCTGGCCAAGCAGCATCTGGATAAGGCTGACCTTCTGGACGCAGGCAAGGGCCGCGTTTTCTATGCCGTTGGCGGCACGTGGCGCAATCTTGCCAAGCTTTACATGGGGGCGATCCACTATCCGCTGCATGTGATGCATGAATTTGAAATCACGTCAGCAGATGCTGTGCCCTTCCTCAGGAAGGTGGCGAAGGGCGAGGCGGCGCAGATCGACGGCATTGAGACCGTGTCGCGCAACCGCCAGTCGCTTCTGTCATTCGGCGCGGTGGTCTTGCTTGAAGTCATCCAGAAAATGCAACCGCGCTCCATTGTCATGTCGGCGCTGGGCGTGCGCGAAGGGTTCCTTTATTCGCTGCTGCCGCAAGAAGAGCAACTGAAAGACCCGTTGATTTGCGCCGCAGAGGAACTGGCAACACTGCGCGCCCGCTCTCCCTTGCATGCGCACGAGCTCGCGGAGTGGACGGGGCAAGTGTTGCAGACAATCGGCATGGAAGAATCGGACAACGAAAGCCGGTACCGCATTGCCGCCTGCCTCCTTGCTGATATCGGCTGGAGGGCGCATCCGGACTATCGCGGCGCCCAGTCGCTGAACATCATCGCACACGGCGCGTTTGTGGGCATCGATCATCCGGGGCGCGTGTTCATGGCGCTTTCCAATTTTTACCGTCATGAGGGCATGATTGACGATGCGCTGTCGGATGATATCCGCAGCCTCGCTTCGCCGCGCCTGTTCGACCGGGCAAAACTGCTCGGCTCGATGCTGCGGGTGGTCTATTTGTATTCAGCCGCCATGCCCGGCGTCATCCCGCGGTTGAGAATCGTGCCAGACGGAGCTGGCGGATTCCTTTTCGTCGTCCCGCCGGATTTGGCGGATTTGGCCGGGGAGCGGACGGAAGGGCGGCTGCAGCAATTTGCCAAGCTGGCAGGAAAGCCGATGCGCACGGTGGTTGCGGCTTTGTGAGTCTCAGGCCAGAGCCACAGCAACAATCTTCTTGTCTTCAAACTTCAGCGCGACTTCGCCGCGGATCAGCTTGAGCGCCGTTTCACCGAACAATTCGCGCCGCCAGCCATGCATTGCCTGCACGTCGGCGTTCTCGCCTTTTGAAGCGATCTGGTCAAGATCGTCAGAGTTGGCAACGACCTTGGCGGCAACGCCGTTTTCTTCCGTGACAAGTTTCAGCAAAACGCGCAGCATTTCGGTGGCAGCGCCAGTCCCTTCAGGCGCGGAGATATGGCGCGGCAGTTTTGGCAGCTGGTCTTTTGGCGTTTCAACAGCGGCGACGATGACCTTCAACAAATCCTGGCCGGAGGAAGAGCGCTCCCAGCCGTTTGGCACGGTGCGCAGGCGGCCAAGCGCATTCTGGTCCTTCGGCTGCTGCTGGGCGATTTCATAGATCGTATCGTCCTTGATGACACGCGAACGCGGCACGTTGCGCTCCCGCGCTTCCGTCTCACGCCACGCGGCGACCTTTTGCAGAACAACCAGCTCAACCGGCTTGCGAACCCGCATCTTCAGTCGTTTCCACGCATCTTCCGGGTGCAACTCATAAGTGTCAACAGACGAGAGCGTCGCCATCTCCTCCTTGACCCATTCGGTGCGCCCGGCGACTTCAAGCTTTGCCCTGAGCGCTGGGTAAATCGTGGCAAGATGCGTCACATCCGCAAGAGCATAGGCAAGCTGCGTGTCCGTCAGCGGCCGTTGCCGCCAGTCAGTGAAGCGCGAGGTCTTGTCGAGATGCACGCCAGACATTTTCATGACCAGCTGATCATACGAAATCGAGTCGCCAAAGCCGGAAACCATCGCCGCAACCTGGCTGTCAAACAGCGGGGCAGGGATCAAGCCACCCAATTTGTGCACGATTTCAATGTCTTGCCGGGCAGCGTGGAACACTTTGGTGACCGCCGTGTCGGCCATCAGCGCAAAGAATGGCGCCAGATCAAGCTCTTTTGAAAGCGGATCAACAATCACCGAATGGCTGGCCGTCGCCATCTGAATGAGGCAAAGCTCCGGCCAGAATGTCGTCTCGCGGATGAATTCCGTATCCACACAAACAAAATCACTGCCGGAAAAGGCAGCGATTGCATCCTCAAGTTGCTTGGTCGTTGTGATCAAATCCATGTTTGCCCTATAGCGGAACAGGCAACATGTGTCTTCCCCGAATTTAATATGTCGTCAAAGATTTCTTACTTTCACGTAAGGCATGTCAGGCAGCGAGCAAAGGTAATTGGCCGTCTTCTCCCCGCTGGAGGTCCACAGGACGGGAGAAGACGGCCAATTGCCAACCACCGCTGATTTCCAACCCCACACCTTGACTTTTCGCCACTCAAATGCGCTTGTCCGCCCGAAATTTGTGAGGGTGGCGTGAAGCCGCCCCGCCGGGATTCGCAAATGCGGTCCCCGCCGGAAATATCAGGGAATAAGTCATGACGATGCACCGTTACCGCTCCCACACCTGCGCGGCGCTCCGCAAGGAACACACCGGCGAGGCCGTGCGCCTGTCCGGCTGGGTGCACCGGGTGCGCGACCATGGCGGTCTGCTGTTCATCGATTTGCGCGACCATTATGGCCTGACGCAAATCGTCGTCGATCCGGATTCGCCCTGCTTCAAGGCGGCCGAAACCGTGCGCGGCGAATGGGTGATCCGCGTTGACGGCAAGGTGGTGGAGCGCGATGAATCGACCAAGAATGCAAACCTTGGCACCGGTGACATCGAAGTCTATGCGACGGAATTGGAAGTCCTGTCTGCCGCCAAGGAACTGCCGCTGCCGGTGTTTGGCGAGCCGGAATACCCGGAAGATATCCGCCTGAAATACCGCTTCCTCGATCTTCGCCGCGACACGCTGCACAAGAACATCGTCAAGCGCACGCAGATCATCGCCGCCATGCGCCGCCGCATGTCAGATGTCGGCTTCACCGAATATTCAACGCCGATCTTGACGGCCTCTTCGCCAGAAGGCGCGCGCGATTTCCTCGTGCCGAGCCGCATCCATGCCGGCAAATTCTACGCACTGCCGCAGGCGCCGCAGATTTATAAGCAATTGCTGATGATCTCCGGCTTCGACCGCTATTTCCAGATCGCACCATGTTTCCGCGACGAAGACCCGCGCGCTGATCGCTTGCCGGGCGAATTCTACCAGCTCGACTTGGAAATGAGCTTTGTCGAACAGGACGACATTCTCGGCACGATGGAGCCGGTGATGCGCGGCGTGTTTGAAGAGTTCGCAGAAGGCAAGCCGGTCAGCCAGACCTTCCGCCGCATTCCTTATGATGTGGCCATGCGCACCTACGGTTCCGACAAGCCGGACCTGCGCAACCCGATTGAGATGCAGGCTGTGTCCGAGCATTTTGCCGGATCGGGCTTCAAGGTCTTCGCCAACATTCTGGCCAACGACCCGAAGGCCGAAGTCTGGGCCATCCCCGCCAAGACCGGCGGCAGCCGCGCTTTCTGCGACCGGATGAACAGCTGGGCGCAGGGCGAGGGCCAGCCGGGGCTGGGGTATATATTTTGGCGCAAGGAAGGCGACAAGCTGGAAGGCGCGGGCCCGCTGGCCAAAAACATCGGCGAAGAGCGCACCGAGGCGATCCGCATTCAGCTCGGTTTGAATGACGGCGATGCAGCCTTCTTCACCGCAGGCGACCCGAAAAAATTCGTCTCCTTCGCCGGAGCCGCCCGCACCCGCGCGGGCGAGGAGCTCAATCTCGTTGACCGAGAGCGCTTTGAACTCTGCTGGATCATCGACTTCCCGTTCTTTGAATGGAACGAGGAGGAAAAGCGCGTTGATTTCGGCCACAACCCATTCTCGATGCCGCAGGGCGGCATTGATGCGCTGAATGGTCAGGATCCGCTGACGATCAAGGCGTTCCAGTATGATCTGGTCTGCAACGGCTTCGAGATCGCATCGGGCGGCATCCGCAACCATTTGCCGGAAACCATGGTCAAAGCGTTCGAGATCGTCGGGCTGTCGCGTGAAGTGGTGGAAGAGCGCTTCGGCGGCCTCTACCGCGCCTTCCAGTATGGCGCGCCGCCGCATGGCGGCATGGGCGCGGGCGTTGACCGCATCGTCATGCTGCTGGTCGGCGCCAAGAACCTGCGCGAAATCTCGTTGTTCCCGATGAACCAGCAGGCGCAGGACCTCTTGATGAACGCCCCGAGCGAAGCGACTCCGCTGCAATTGCGCGAGCTGCACCTGCGCGTGAACGCGCCCAGGAAAGATTGATATCCTGCCGTTCGCCAATCCCCGGCAGATTTGCTAGAATTTGCCGGGGCGCTTCCATGCTTGGGAGCATATCATGAATAAAAACATGGTCTTGCCTTGGCTTTTTGTCACATTCGTGTGCTGGGCGCTTCTCTCCGGCGGCCACGCATCGCGGGCAGCGACGGCGGAAACTGCCGCCTGCGGGCCAAACTGCGTGCGGGTCGAGGTCGTTGCACCGCCGTCGAAGGCCGGGCCGGATGCGCCCAAGCCGTTCGACTGGAAGTGGCTGGCGACGACGCTGGTCAGTCTGGCCGCGGCTGCGGTCGCGTTACGCACTGCCTATGGGCAGCGGCGCACGTCAACGGACGGCAAAATCCACGAAGAGCGCATCAGGCAATACCAGGCAATCATCACGGACACAGCGCCACTCGCGGTCTATTTCCCGGCACCGGACAGCGAAGGCAAGAGCCGCTTGACGGCGGATGACTGCATGAAGATGGGCCGGGCGGCGAATGAATGGTATTTTGCCCACGGCGCCATGCTGATGAGTGTCGAGGCCCGCAATGCCTACATGCGCTTTGCCCGCGGTCTCACCTTTGCCTCGCAAGCCGACAAGCCGCTGATGGTTCCCGAATATCCGCACGACAGCATTCTCGTCACCGACAACAGACTGGATGACTACCGGGCAAGCCTCTTGATGGAGACGGATTCAACAAGTGCGGCGGCTGCAGTGCGGGAGCCTGGTCTTTCGCTTCTGCGCAAGATGTGGACGACCATGCTCGACCGTCCGGACCGTGGCGGGACGGCAGCGGCCCGCGCCGGTTTTGCGCTGGCATCCGACGCCGTGATCGCCAAGTGGCAGTTTGGCATTGCCGCTGGCGAAGATGCACCGCCGCACCAGCGCTTCCGCGATTATGTGTTCCTGCAGAACCTTTCGAGCAAACTTCGCACAGCATTGGCGCAAGATCTGCGCAGCCGCCGCAGGCCGGAATGAAAAACCCGGCATTACTGCCGGGCTTAGGGTAGGTCAGACGAAGCCGATTACTGGTTGGCAGTCACAGTCACATTCAACTGCTTGATCAGCGCTTCCGGCGTGGTCGATCCGGTTGCCATGAGCAAGGCAAATGGCACAGGCGCGGCTGGCGCGGCTTTGATCTCAAGGCTTTTCGGATTGTCCATGTAGGCCGAGGCAGCCTCCGTCACCTTGGCGGCGAATTCCGGATCCTTCAATTGCGCCACCGCAAACGGGATAACTGCCTTCGACTGCGCAACAATGGCGTCGCGCGGTTGGCCGGCCTGTTTGGCGGCATAATCAATGACGCGGCCCGTAACCGAAGCATCGTCAAAGCGAATGCTGGCAGAGATAAAATTCATCTGCTGAATAATCCCAAGCATGGCAAGCCCCTTGGCAGACTCGTCCTGGCCCGCCATGTTCTTGTTCATGTCCTGAATCGCCTTGATCAGCGCGGGCGTATATCCGGAGAAATCCATCATCACATTGAGACGTCCGACGTTGGCGAAATCATAGGCACCTTCGGTGATCGACATGTGCCCGTCAGCCGGGTTCCACGTGCCTTTCATGGTGATCTTGCCGTTGATCTTGTCATAGCCAAGCGCGGCGACCGTTTCCTGCGTCTTTGGGTCCGGAATCTTGCTGAGATCGCCCTTGAGGCCATTGATCGAAACGTCGAACTCAAACGGTTCGCCCTCGACATATTCGCTCATGTTGGCTTCAGCGCCCTCCATCGAGAACACTTCTGATCCACCGGTCTCAACCTTGATTGCACCAACTTCGAGCGAATCATACAGCATCATCTGCTTGATGGGATCGGTTTCACCTTCGGCAGCAACGTGCAGGCCATTGATCGAAGCGCCATTGAATTCAAACTTTTCGGTGCCCTGTTCCATCTTGGTGACTGGCGCAGCGATGGTGCCGATATAATAGCCGCCATCCTCATCTTCCTCGACACTTTCCAGCACGATGTCGCCAAGCACAGTTGGCTCTGAGTCTGCGAATTTAATGGATACGCCTTTGGCGATGATGTTTTCGCCGTCGAGCTCCTGCGAGGTGACCGTCAACGGCAAGCCTTGACCGGCGAACTGGGTGGTAAGCGCCTTGATGACGGCTGCTGCGTCAACCTCGGCATGGGCCGGTTCGGCCAGTACGATTGACATGGCTGTTGCGGCCAGAAAGCCGGTGGTCGAGCGTGTGAACATTCTGTTCCATCCTTTTTTGAAATGCTGTTGCCTGCCCCAAAATGAGATTGGCAGAAAATCGTTTTGTCGTCCACAGGGCGGTTTTTCATGGCGAACGACGGCATCGCAGACGTTGACCAGCAATGGATTTACAAGTGGCTAATCCGGGCTGGCCAATTGCAGTAAATTGCATTCTCATTTCTGAAGGACAATTGCGCTGTGGCTTCGGTTTTGTCCGCCTTGCCCCGAATCAGCGCCTGCTTTAAGCGGCGTTCATGGCCAAAACACCGTCAAAGCCGGAAAACAACGGCGAACCGCCGCGCGACGAAGTGGAAATGATCGACCTCAAGGCGGCGCTTGAGGAGCGGTATTTGGCCTATGCGCTGTCAACGATCATGCATCGGGCGCTGCCGGACGTGCGCGATGGGCTGAAACCCGTGCACCGCCGCATTCTCCATGCCATGCGGCTCTTGAGGCTTTTCCCCGAAACTGCCCACCGCAAGTGCGCGCTGATCGTTGGCGAGGTGATCGGCAAATACCATCCGCATGGCGATCAGGCGGTCTATGACGCGCTGGTGCGCCTCGCGCAGGATTTTTCCATGCGCTATCCGCTGGTCGACGGGCAGGGCAATTTCGGCAACATCGACGGCGACAGCGCCGCTGCCTACCGCTACACTGAAGCGAAGATGACGCCGGTGTCCATGCAGATCCTTTCAGGCATGGACGAGGACGCGGTCGATTTCCGCCTGACCTACAATGAGGAAGAAGAAGAGCCGGTCGTTCTGCCGGGCGCGTTTCCGAACCTTTTGGCCAATGGCTCCAGCGGCATCGCCGTCGGCATGGCGACGAGCATCCCGCCGCACAATGCCGCCGAGATTTGCGACGCCGCGCTGCATCTAATCGACAAGCCGTATGCGGGCGACGCGGACTTGCTGCAGTTCGTCAAGGGACCGGACTTTCCGACCGGCGGCATCATCATCGACCCACACGAAGAGATCGCCGAATGCTACCGGACGGGCAGGGGCGGATTCCGCGTCCGCGCCCGCTGGCACACGGAAGATTTGGGCCGCGGCACTTGGTCCATTGTCGTCACAGAAATTCCATATCAGGTGCAGAAGTCCCGGCTGATCGAAAAGATCGCCGAACTGCTGATGGCCAAGAAGCTGCCTCTGCTGGATGACGTGCGCGATGAATCGACCGAGGACGTCCGCATCGTCCTTGATCCGAAGAGCCGGACGGTCGATCCCGGACTTCTGATGGAAAGCCTGTTCAAGCTCTCGGAGCTTGAAAGCCGGTTCCCGCTCAACATGAACGTCTTGACGCGCGGCAAAGTGCCGAACGTCTTGTCGTTGCGCAGCGTCATCAAGGAATGGCTGGAGCACCGCAAGGAAGTGCTCATCCGCCGCTCTAAATTCCGGCTTGGGCAGATCGAAAAGCGGCTGGAGCTTCTCGGCGGCTATCTGATCGCCTATCTCAACATTGACGAGGTCATCCGCATCATCCGTGAAGAGGATGAGCCCAAGCCCGTGATGATGGCGCGTTGGGAACTGACCGATGTTCAGGCTGAAGCGATCCTCAACCTTCGCCTGCGCGCGCTGCGCAGGCTGGAAGAGTTTGAAATCCGCAAGGAATTCGATGGGCTGACCGAGGAGAAAGCGCAGATAGAAAAGCTGCTGGCCTCCGAGACGAAGCTTTGGCAGATGCTGGCGGTCGAAATCGCGGCGATCCGCGAGAAATACGGCCCCGAGACAGAACTCGGCAAGCGCCGCACCACCTTCGCCGATGCGCCGGACCATCACGAGGACGCCATCGCGCATTCAATGATCGAGCGCGAGCCGGTGACAATTGTCGTGTCGGAAAAGGGCTGGCTCAGGGCCATGAAGGGCCACATCGCCGACTACGCGACGCTGACCTTCAAGGAGGGCGACAAGCTCAAGCTGGCCTTCCCGGCCTTCACCACCGACAAGATATTGGTCTTCACCACTGGCGGCAAATTCTACCTGCTTGGCGCCGACAAGCTCCCCGGCGGGCGCGGCCACGGCGAGCCAATCCGCATCATGGTCGATCTCGAAAATGATCAGGACATCGTCACCGCCTTCATCCATGACCCGAACCGAAAATTGCTGGTGCTGAGCCATGAGGGCAACGGCTTCATCGTGCCGGAAGGCGAGACGGCGGCCAACACCCGCAAGGGCAAGCAAGTTATGAACGTCAAGACGCCGGATGAGGCAAAGTATTGCTTCCCCGTCACCGGCGACCACGTCGCCATCGTCGGCGAAAATCGCAAGCTGCTCGTTTTCCCGCTGTCCGAAGTGCCGGAGCTCGGTCGTGGCAAAGGCGTGCGCTTCCAGAAATACAAGGACGGCGGTGTCATCGACGTCAAAACGTTCGCGCTCGCCGACGGCCTGACGTGGCAGGACACCGCCGACCGCCAGTTCAACCGAAAGAAGGATGAGTTGGCGGAATGGATAGCGGCGAGGGCGACATCGGGGCGGATGGTGCCGAAGGGGTTCCCGAGGACTGGGAAGTTTGGCGGGTAGGGGCTGGAGGTAGGCTAAAGCCTTATTTCCATAAACAATACATCCCTCAAAATATCCTGCGGATAGGCGAGATACGGCTCGCACTCAGCGAACCCCAATGAACTGTAGAGCGCAATTGATTCTGTAAACAGCCGCAACGTATCAAGCCTCACGCGTTCAAAGCCGTCTGCGCGCGCTTGCACGAACGCTGCCATGCACAGCTTGCGTCCGATTCCTTGTCCATGGGCGCTGCCAAGCACGAACAACCGCTTCAATTCGCAGACTTCGGCATCAAGGCGGCGGTAGGCGACACAGCCTTTTGCGCCGTCTTCTCTCATTTCAAGGAAGGCGCGGCCCGCAGGCGGACTGTATTTCGACGACAGCTCACGCAATTCATCTGTCAGCGACTGGATGCCAAAAATGCTGTCGACAATGCCCGGCCGATCGGCAAACCGCTCCCGGCACCAGTTAACATACTCTTTGACAAGGCTCGCGAAGGCGACAAAGTCTTGCGGTGATGCGGCTTGAACGATGTTCATTTCTAAACAACGATCTGAAGGGTGAGATTGGCAAAAAGCGCGGCGACAACGGCAAATAATGCCACGAAAATTCCGGTAACCACTGACAATGCCCTGATCGGCTTTTCTTCGAACGGCAGCCAGAAAAACGCGCTGCGCATCGCGTCTGCAAATCGGGGGTTTTCCGCCAGCGCCGCCATTATGGCTGACAGGAAGAGCGGAAAGGAGCTGACCGCAACTGAATAAAGATAAACTGAAGTCAGGTTCCGGAAGAAAATCGCATCCCAGATCGTGGGTCCAACAGCTTTAAGGGCGAGCCTGACATCACCTGCAAAAGCATCGAAATAATACGCGAAAATCATGTAGGTGAATGCGGTGCAAAGTATGAAGACTATTATCTTCAGAACGATGTCGACTGCCAGTGTTCGCATCGGTGTGAACTGCCTCAAATTCCGTGCTCTCAACGCATAAAGCGAAAAAGCGAAATAATTGACGAAAAACACCACACCAAGGCCATTGCTGAAAAACTGCCTCAGCAAACGCGATCTCGCCTCCCCGTCACCCAGAAGCTGACTGAAGAGACCGGGCACAATCGACACATAGACGATCATGAGCATGGCAAGTGACGCAGACGAGAACACAAGGACATTTCGTGCAAAGCGCCATGCGGAAATTTCGTTGGAAAAGTACAGCCCCATCAAATCCAGGGGTTCAGCGGCGTTGCCCGGGGTCGGCGCATCCAGTTTTGACTGCAGTGTCGCCGAAATGCGCTTTCGCCCTTCTTTGGAAATGAGATTGTCGCCCTTCCAGAAGGTTGCTGCTATCATCGCAACAGCCCCTGACGCTCTTGTCAAATGTGCAAGCGCCTCGTCCCAAAGCATGCACGGTCTCCAATTTGTTGGGCGTGCCATTTTGCCGCTGTAGTAAGCCCGTGGCAGTCGATATTTGAACATAGTGCCGTCATGCTGTCCACATTGGGCGCGTTCAAGTGCCAATTGTGCATGACATGTGGAACCGTGGAGGGAGGGAGGGCAACGCTCGGCGTCGGAGTCCGTCTTGGGGTTGCCGCCTGAGAGAAATGCAACCCTAGCCACTTAGATTTAAAGCTTTCGTCAACTTTTGCCCGCTACTACCCTTGACAAGAGAATGATCATTCTCGTATTTTGAGAACGAACGTTCGCTCTTTTGGTTTTGCCATGAATTTTGACGACAATAGTCAGCCTGCACAGGTGGAGTCGGCGCCATCCGAGCGCGGCGTGCGCGCGGAGAAACGCGAGGCACAGACCGAGCGGATTATGGAAGCAGCGCGCAAATGCTTTGTTCAGTCCGGTTTCCGGGGCGCGTCGATGCATGACATTTGCCGCGAGGCTGGCATGAGCCCGGGCGCTCTCTACCGCTATTTCCCGTCCAAGGAATCAATCATCGAAGCGATTGCCGAACAGGACCGGCAGGCAGACCTTGCCAACATGATGAACATCGGCAACGGGCCGACGCTGATTGACGGTTTCATGAACGCCATCATGACGCATTTTCAGGATGTACACGCGCGCGGCATGGCGCCGCTGTTCACGGAAATCCGTGCCGAATCCATGCGTAACGAGGCTGTCGCCGCCTGCTGTGCCAAGAACGAAATGCTTTTCGTCAACATCTTCAATGCGTTTCTGGAGCAGGCCAAAGCCCGGAAGCTGATTGATCCCGTCGCGGAAATTGATTCCATAGTGCCGATCATGATGGCGCTCGGCGAAGGCATGATCATGAGCGACATTCTCGAAAAGGGCGTCAAGCCCGAAAACATTGAGACCATTCTCCGCGCGATGACCATCGCGATTCTCCGCCCGCAGCCGCCGAAAGAAAGTACGAACCATGCGTGAATTCAGCCGCCTCATCCTTGCGGGCCTTATCGTTGCAACGCCGCTTGTGTGCGTCCGCGCGGAAGAGGCGAAGGCCGTTGTCGTTGCGCCAAAGGCCCCCGCTGTAACGGTCATCGTCGCGCAAAAACGGGAAATCGTCGAAAAGCTGCCAGTGTCCGGTTCAGTCCGTCCGCGGCAGGAAGTCGCCGTCGGCGCAGACGTGTCAGGGCTGCTGGTCACGGAGCTCAACGCCGACATTGGCGACATGGTCAAACAGGGCGACGTGCTGGCGCGGCTCGACACGGCAGCATTGCTGACCCAGTCTGCCCAGTTTGACGCGCAGGATGCGCAGAATGCGGCGTCCAAAGCCCAGACCGAAGCGCAGATTGTCGATGCTGAAATCGGCGTCCGGCAGGCTCAGGAGCAGTTTGACCGGGCGCAAAAGCTGGCCAAGAGCGGCGTTACAGCTGCGGCCTCGCTGGACACAGCGCGTAATGCGCTGGACAGCGCGCGCGCCAAACTCAACACGGCCACCCAAGGGTTGGCGGCTGTTGAGGCGCAGGCCAAATTGATTGCGGCGCAAAAGGGCGAACTTAATTTGCGCATCGAGAAAGCCGCCGTGAAAGCGCCGGCAGACGGGCTGGTGCTGGCCCGCAACGCACAGCTTGGCGCAGTTGTTTCCGGGGCCGGCGGGCCGCTTTTCCGCATCGCCTGGACCGGCAAATTCGAGGTTGTGGCAGATGTTCCCGAAATCACGCTGTCGCGCGTCAAGGTCGGCGCGCCGACATCGTTCACTGTCACCGGTTTTGATGCGCCGCTGCAAGGTCAGGTTCGCCTTGTCGGACCGGAAATCAACGCGGCAACGCGTCTGGGCCAAGTCTATCTGACCCTTCCAGACACCGCTGCCATCAAGCCGGGAGCGTTTGCGCGCGGCGAGATCGAGCTGGTGCGGCGGGTTGCTGTGGCAGTGCCGTCGTCAGCACTGCTCTTCCGAGATCAGGAGGCCTATCTTCAGGTGGTCAAGGATGGTGTCGTCGAGTCCCGCACGGTCAAGTCCGGCGCGCGCGCAGGCGGGTTCGTAGAAATATTGGAGGGGCTGGCCGAGGGCGAAGACGTTGTTGAACGCGCTGGCACATTCATCGCGAACGGTGACCACGTCAGCCCGGTGCTGAAAACTGAAACGACTGGAGCGGTGAAATGAACTTTTCCGCCTGGTCGATCAAAAACCCTCTGCCGCCGATCCTTCTTTTTGTGGTGCTGGTTGCCCTTGGCGTCACCAGCTTCATGCGCCTGCCGGTCACCCGCTTTCCGCTGATCGACGTGCCGATCA
Organism: Phyllobacteriaceae bacterium; assembly: GCA_031423755.1. Classification (GTDB taxonomy): domain Bacteria; phylum Pseudomonadota; class Alphaproteobacteria; order Rhizobiales; family Rhizobiaceae; genus JANMEX01. The sequence continues at coordinate 20,192 of JANPGC010000138.1, forward strand.
TTTCGGTCGTCGTGACCGATCCGGGCGTCGCGCCGACGGAACTTGAGACGCAGGTCACTAAAGTTGTCGAGGACGCCGTCGCCAACATTTCCGGTGTCAAGAACGTCATATCAACGGTCAACGAGAGCCGTTCGACGACAATTGTCGAGTTCCGGCTCGAAGTGAACACACAAAAGGCCGTCTCTGACGTCAAGGATGCCATCGAGCGCATCAAGGGTGCACTGCCGGCGTCGGCCGCCGAACCGGTTGTCAATTCGGTCGATATCGAAGGCCAGTCGATGCAGACATTTGCGGTTACGGCGCCGCAATTGACCATTGAGGAACTGTCCTGGTTCGTCGACAACACAGTGATCCGCAAGCTGCAGGGTGTCAAAGGCATCGGACGTGTTGACCGCAATGGCGGCGTGACGCGCGAAGTCAGTGTCAGCCTTGACCCGCAGCGGCTGATGGCACTCGGCGTCACGGCAGCCAGCGTCAATCAGGCCCTGCGCGGCATGAATGCTGATTTGACCGGAGGGCGCGGCGACATCGGCGACAAGGAGCAGGCGATCCGCACGCTGGGCGGCGCACGCTCGATTGAGGATCTGGCCGCCACGGAAATCCCGCTCGGCGGCGGGCGGGTGGCGCGTCTGTCGGATGTGGCGACAATCTCCGACAGCTACGCCGAGCCGAAATCCTATGCGACGTCGAACGGTGAGACCGTCATCGCCTTCTCGATCTACCGCGCCAAGGGCGAGAGCGACGTCACGGTCGCCGACCGCGCCAAGATTGCCATTGGCGAATTGCAGGCCGCGCATCCTGAGATCGTTTTCGAGAATGTCGACGACTCGGTGAGCTACACCCGTGGCAACTTTGAAGCGGCGATGAGCTCGCTGGTCGAAGGCGCGCTGCTTTCCGTCATCGTCGTCTTCCTGTTCCTGCGCGATTGGCGCGCAACGCTCATCTCAGCCGCAGCGCTGCCGCTTTCTGCCATTCCGACATTCTGGGTCATGCACCAGATCGGCTTCTCGCTAAACCTCGTCAGTCTGCTCGGCGTCACACTGGTCGTCGGCATTCTTGTCGATGACGCCATTGTGGAAATAGAGAACATCGTCCGCCACATCCGGATGGGCAAGACGCCGTACCGCGCCGCGATGGAAGCGGCAGATGAGATTGGCCTCGCGGTTATCGCCATCTCGACAACGATCATCGCCATCTTCGCGCCGGTCTCGTTCATGAGCGGAGTTGCCGGGCAATACTTCAAACAGTTCGGCCTGACGGTCGCCATCGCGGTGTTCTTCTCTCTGCTGGTCGCGCGCTTGATCACGCCGATGATGGCGGCCTATTTCCTGCGCGAGCCGAAGAAGCATCATGAAAGCAACGGCATTTTCATGCGCGGTTACATGGCTGTGCTGCGCACATCTGTGCGCTGGCGCTGGGTGACGCTCCTGGGCGGCGTGCTGTTTTTTGCAGCGTCAATCCATTTGATGGGTCTGCTGCCGTCGGGCTTCATCCCGAAGATTGACGTGGCGCGCGTGATCACCAGTCTTGAACTGCCGCCCGGGTCGTCGCTGGAGCAGACACGCGAGATCACCGACAAGGCGACAGCCGCCCTGCGGCAAATGCCGGAAATCAAGCGCGTCTACGTGGTTGGCGGCGTCTCGCCGACGGGACTGCTTGAGAAGCGCCGCGCGACGGTGATTGTCGAACTGTTCCACAAGACCGAGCGCACGACCAAGCAGAAAGAGCTTGAGCCCAAGATCCTCGACATCCTGGCAGGTATCCCGGACATAAAAGCCTATTTTCTCAACGACCGCGGCGCGCGCGAGCTTGAGATCGGCGTCATGGGTTCAGACCCGAAACTCCTGTCGGCCAGCGCCCGCAAGCTGCAGAGCGAAATGGCGGCGACCGGCATGTACCGCGCGATTACCTCGAACGCCGCGCTCGATCGGCCAGAAATCATCGTCGTTCCCGATGCGCAGCGCCTTGCCGAGCTTGGTCTGACAACTGCCTCGGTATCCGAAACGCTCCGCGTGGCGACGCTTGGCGACATTGACGAGAATTTGGCAAAATACACGCTCGGCGACCGGCAAATTCCGATCCGCGTTCAGCTCGACAAGTCGGCGCGCGAGAACATCGAGACCCTGTCAACACTTCCGGTTCCGCTCGCCAGTGGCGCATCGGTGCCGTTGTCGTCGGTGGCCACCGTGCGCTTCGGGCAGGGGCCATCCACCATTGACCGCTTCAACCGCGAACGCCGCATCGTTATCGGTTCCGACATGGCCGCAGGCTTTGAAGTCGGCCCCGGCCTGAAGACGATCTACACATTGCCAACCGCCAAGGCGCTTCCCGGCGATGTGCGGCTGAAGGAGACCGGCGACTCGGAAGTCATGGGCGAAGTGTTCGCGTCCTTCGCCGACGCGATGATCATGGGCATCACGCTGGTATTTGTCGTGCTGATCCTGCTGTTCGGCAGCATCTTCCATGCCTTCACGATCCTCCTGTCATTGCCGCTCGCAGTCGGCGGCGTCGCAGCGGCGCTCTATCTGACCGGTTATGCTGTTTCAATGCCGGTGGTGATCGGTATCCTGATGCTAATGGGCATCGTCACCAAGAACGCGATCATGCTCGTCGATTTCGCCGTAGAGCGTGTCAAGCACGGCATGACGCGCAACGAGGCGATTCTTGACGCCGGCTCCAAGCGCGCGCAGCCGATTGTCATGACGACCATTGCCATGTCGGCAGGCATGCTCCCGGCAGGCCTTGCGCTTGGTGATGGCGGCGAGTTCCGCGCGCCAATGGCAATCGCGGTGATCGGCGGCCTGCTGGTCTCTACCGTTCTGTCGCTGGTCTTCGTCCCCGCAGTCTACACAATCATGGACGACGTCGCGCGCGGCGCAAGCTGGCTGACCCGCAAGCTCTTGAACCCGAACAAATCAGATGACCTCGGTGTCGAGCCGACAATGGGCATCAAGCGACCACTTGCGGCCAATGAGGCAGGCGAGTTGCCGAGGCTGGCAGCGGAGTAGGGTTGCTTGGAGCATTTCCAAGTTTGATGGAACATCGAACGTCTAAGGAAAATGCGACAAAACAAAAAGTCAGGGCACGCGTTTTGATTCTGTCAAAACGCACCGTGCTCTAGCTGGCCGGTTCTGACCGCCAGAGGGACTGGCCAAGCTGAGGCTGTCCGGGCTTGACGTGAATCAAGGGTGAGTCGCCATAAACGGCACAATGTTCAGGAACCGGACATCACGTCCCGCTCTTGAAAGGAACTGTCATGAAACGCGCGAGATTTTCCAGGATTGGATTGGCCGCAGTTGCCATCCTTGGCATGTCATCATTGGCCGCTTTGGCGGACAGCACAGTTAACGTGTCGCTCGCTGACAAGGGCGGCATGATGGACATGAGCAAGAACATGGGCCTCGGCATGGGAATGATGGGCAATATGCACATGGCCATGATGAGCGTCATCACGGACAAGAATACCGTCCCGGCGGGAAAAGTGACGTTCAACGTCACCAATATCTCGAAGGACGTCCAGCATGAAATGCTGGTTTCACCGATTAAGGACGAGAACACAGTCCTGCCCTATGTCGAAAACGAAAACCGCGTCGATGAGGAAGCTTCCGGCGATCTTGGTGAAGTCTCGGAACTCGATCCGGGCAAATCCGGCTCGCTGACGCTGGACCTCAAGCCCGGCCTTTACATCCTGTTCTGCAACATTCCGGGGCATTATACGGCCGGAATGTGGACCGTGCTCAAGGTGCAATAATACGGCAGTCTCAGACTGGCATATCCCGCTCGCGCCGCATCTCCCAAACGGTATGTGCCACCAGTGCTGCTAGAATGATCGCCCCGCCAAGCAGCGCTGCATCCGTCGGCTGTTCCGCAAAGATCATCCACACCCACACAGGCGCCAGGATGGTCTCGAGCAGGTAAAACATTGCTGTCTCCGCGCCGCCAATATGGCGAGGGGCTGCGGCGAGGCAGAAAAAGGCCAGCGGCAGCATCAGTGCGCCGTTGAGCAGCATCCAGCCCATGTGCGGAATGTGAATGCCGCCCTGGCCATAAATCGCCCATGCTGACACGAGTACCGGGAAAAACTGTGCCAAAAGCACGGCGTAACCCATGTTGCGGCCGGAATGGCGCGACAAGGTTATGGCGGCGGCGATGGATGCTGCGCTCAAAAGTGCCGCGAAATCACCGGTCCAGTGCCCGGCGGAAAGACCGTCGCGCACAATGATGAACACGCCCGCAATCATCACCGCCATAGCCACGAATGTCTGCGTCTTCGGCACTTCCTTGAACAACACCCACCCAAGCAGCGCCGCAATCATCGGGTTGAACGCAAGGATGAAGACGAGATTTGCAGTCGGCGTGGCAAAGACTGCGTAGAAGAACAACGCCGAGGAAAGCCCATAAAACAACGCCACCAGCCAGGAAAGCTTGCCCGGCATAAGCGCGTCGCGCGAGCCGCCAAACGTCCGCATCAAGACCCAGGCCGCAATGCCGATGGGCGCGATCAGCAGTCCGCGCAGAAACTGTGTCGACCAGACATCGCCTTCCGACAGGCGGATCAGCGGGATATCAAAGGTGAGGGCAAGGCCGCCGACAGCGGCAAGCGCCATGCCTCTGGCGCGGTTGGGATGCTGCATTCTGATTATTTTTCAACCGGCCTTGGGGTGTGCAGTGTCCAGCCGGTCGGGCCGAGATGCTCCTGCGGGAAGAAGCGCGTTTTGTAGGCCATCTTGCGCGAGCCATCGACCCAGTAGCCGAGGTAGACATGCGGATGGCCGGCCGCGCGGGCGCGCTCCAGATGGTCAAGGATAAGATAGGTCCCAAGCGAGCGCTTCTCGATGTCAGGATCATAGTAGGAGTAAACCATCGACAACCCGTCACCCATCTGGTCGGTCAGCGCAACGGCAATCAAATCGCCGACACCCTTGCCGGTGATGAAACTGTCCGGTCCGCGCCGCCGGTATTCGACAACCTTGGTGCGCACATGGCTGTCTTCCACCATCATTGCGTAGTCGATCACCGACATGTCGATCATCCCGCCGTCGCCATGGCGGGCGTGGATGTATTTGCGGAACAGCGAATATTGCTCGCTCGAAGGCTCGGCCTTGTATTCCGTGCCGATGAGGTCCGCGTTCTGGCGCCAGACGCGCTCCATGTTTTCAGAGCGCTGGAACTCCTGCACCAGTACCCGCACGGAGACGCAGGCGCGGCAGGTCTCACAGGCTGGCCGGTAGGCGATGTTCTGCGACCGGCGAAAGCCGCCCTGCGTCAGCAAATCATTGAGATCGGCAGCCCGCTCGCCCACCAGGTGCGTGAACACCTTGCGCTCGAACCTCTGCGGCAAATAGGGGCAGGGCTGCGGCGCAGTCAGGTAGAATTGCGGTGTGATCGAGACGGTGTGGTGTGTCATGACTCATGCAAAGGTTCAGACCACAAGCATGAGACTCCTGCAGAAAAATTCAAGCCCCAGAGCACTATGAGTTTAGATGGGACCACAGGCAGCGGCGGGATTTTGTGGCAAGACCCAAGACCTTGTTTCAAGACCAAGGAAAGGCCAGCCGGACGCATTGAAATGCGTTCAAGGGGCTTTTCGCCGGTATTGACGCAAAGCACCCGCTGAGTGTGGTTCCAGCTAAAGTCATAGCGCTCTATCGAAGCGTGCCGCGCTTGACCACGCTTTCGGTCAGCAAATCATGCACTGCGCGCTTGCCATCGGTGAACAGGGTCACCAGCAGGATGAACGGCGTCAAAAGCACATTGGCCGCCCAGAAGAGGAACGTGTGGGCGGCGGCAGTGAGAAAATCAACCGGCTTGCCGTCGATGCGCTCGACATGCAGATCCATCATTCTCATACCGATGGTCGCCTGCGACGGACCGCCCATCGTGAAGCCCGAATAGAGCAGAGCCATCACCGGAAACATCACGCCATAAAGCGCAAAGCCAAGGCCAAGCGTGGCGACGCCAAGGAAGAAAATGACAATCGCAACCGGAATGCACAGCGCCACAACAATCGCCCAGTCAACCAGCACGGCCATCACGCGGCGGGTCCGCACATTGTCAAATGCCCGGGCGTCGCCGCCCAGAACCTTGCCGTTGTTGTTGTCGATCACAGTCATGTCCATCGATCTCCTTTGCCGGAAACCGGCTGATGATTCAAATGGTGTCAAAAACCGGGCACTTCAATCAATCCGGTGAAAATCTTTTCAGCTGTCATTGTAACTTCGCCGCCAATTGGTAGCTTCCGGAAACGTCACACCGCGTCTGCGCTCAACGGCAAACACAATGGCTCGAACATGAATCACTACGACATGCTGGTAATCGGCTCGGGCCCGTCGGGACGCCGTGCGGCGGTGCAATCGGCGAAACTTGGCAAATCGGTGCTGGTGCTCGACAAGGGGCGGCGCCTCGGCGGCGTTTCTGTGCACACCGGCACCATTCCGTCCAAGACGCTGCGCGAGACAGTGTTGAACCTTTCCGGCTGGCGCGAGCGCGGCTTTTACGGGCGCGGCTACCGCGTCAAGCAGGACATCGGCGCCAGCGACTTGATCGCACGTTTGCACAAGACACTCGATCACGAGGTTGAAGTGCTCCAGCACCAGTTCATGCGCAACGGCGTCAAATATCTGCACGCGACGGCCAAATTCACTGGGCCAAACAGGGCCACAATGGTGACAGAGGCGGGCGAAGCCAGCGAAATAGGCTTCGATCACGCGCTCATATCAGTCGGCACGCGCCCGCACCGGCCAGACAACATTCCCTTTGATCATGAGCATGTGTTCGACAGCGATGAGATCCTTGACATCAAATCGCTGCCACGCACGCTGACCGTCATTGGTGGCGGCGTGATAGGCGTTGAATACGCGACGATCTTCTCCGCGCTGGACGTGCCTGTGACACTGGTCGAAAGCCGCGACAACATTCTCGAGTTTGTTGACCGCGAACTCGTCGACGATTTCATCCACCAGATGCGCGACCGCGGCATGACAGTGCGGCTCGGCTGCGGCGTCAAGGAGGTGACCGTCAAGCCGAACGGCGTCGAGACGAGCCTCAGCGACGGCCGCATCGTGCGCACGGAAATGCTGCTCTATGCCGCCGGTCGCACCGGCAATGTCAGCAGCCTTGGCCTCGAGTCCATCGGCATCGAAGCGGACAGCCGTGGCCGGATCAAGGTCGATTCCACGACATTCCAGACCAGCGTGTCGCACATTTATGCCTGCGGCGATGTGATCGGCTTTCCAAGTCTGGCGTCAACCTCGATGGAGCAGGGCCGCGTCGCCGCCTGCCACGCGTTCGGCGTCGCCCTGCCGCCCCCGCCCGAGACCTTTCCATACGGCATTTATTCTGTGCCGGAGATATCCACTGTTGGCCTCTCCGAAGAGCAGGTGCGCGAGACCGGCGAGGCCTACGAGTGCGGGCTGGCAAGGTTCCGTGAAACCTCGCGCGGCCACATCATGGGCGTCAACTCAGGCTTCCTGAAGCTGATCTTCGGCCTGCAATCGCGCAGACTTCTCGGCGCGCACATCGTCGGCGAAGGCGCGACCGAACTGATCCACATCGGCCAGGCAGTCATCAATCTTGGCGGCACGGTCGATTTCTTCGTCAACAACACGTTCAATTATCCGACGCTCGCTGAAGCCTACAAGATCGCCGGGCTCGACGCCTGGAACCGCATGGGCGCGAGCTGAGAGGCGCATTGCAATAGATTTGCAGCCATAATCGCGACAAAGCCTTAAAACGTTGCACAGCGGTGCCATTGGGCGTATGTAGCTAGCCAAGTTGGCTAGCTCGGATAAATGCAATGAACTGGCATCTGCAGGACGCCAAAAACAACTTTTCCAAACTCGTTCAGCAGGCAATCAACGATGGCCCGCAGACTGTGACCTTGCGCGGCCAACGGGCGGCGGTTGTTGTTTCCGCAGACGAATATGATCGTTTGATCCGGTCCACGCCAAAGCGCTCGCTCGCCGACCATCTTCTCAACGGTCCGCTGATCGACGATCAAACTGCCAGAGACATCAATCAGCGTTCCAAAGGTCCGGGCAGAGCGGTTGATTTTTAGAGCGTCCAAATGATTCCATGTGAAAGACCGATGCTCTAATGTTTCTGCTCGACACCAATGTTGTCTCCGATGCGCGCAAAGGGGTCAAACCGGTATTGGCCTGGATTGCCTCGGTCGATCCCTCCTCAATGTTTCTCAGCGTGATCACGATCGGTGAGATCGTGCGCGGCATCGAAATGCGCAGGCGGCGTGATCCCGTGGCGGCTGAGGCCCTGACAGACTGGCTCGTCAACATGCGCCTCGATGTCCAGGATCGCATCTTGCCGGTCACTGAAAGCATCGCCGAAGTTTGGGGTGAAATAGCCGCCTTGCGAACGCGAGAAGACGCGGACGGACTGATCGCGGCAACAGCGATTGTTCATGAGTTGACGCTTGTGACGCACAACGTCAGCGACTTTGAGGACACAGGCGTCAAGCTGATCGACCCATGGCAGCCGACATGACGCTTTACGATCAAGCGCGGTCCTTGAAAAACGCCGACACGCCCACGCCGAGCCAGCCCCCAATGAGCAGCACCCCGCCAGTTGGTGCGGCCATTGGAAACAGCCGCGTGCCAAAATAGGCGCGGGTCAACAGGTCTCCGACAAAAAGCGCCAGTCCGGCAAACAGCACAAAGCTCGCGGCCATTCTCACCCTGTTCTTTAACATCACGCTCAGCGCCAGAAACGCCGGAGCATGAAACAACAGCATGTTGGCAGCAGTGCCAAGATTGGGCAGGTCAGCCCGGTGCGCTGCAACAGCAGACAGCACAACGCCGAGCGCGCCGCAGAGCCCGGCGGCAAAGAGGAGAGGGCGGTGTGGTATCATCAACTGTTCAAACCTTCTGACATCTCACTCCGCATAGACCTTGCGGATGATCGTGGCGAGCGCTGTTTCCGCTCTCGCCCAGTCCGCGTCCGTCGCCAGCGCAAGCCCGGAAAACCCGCCCAATGTCGAAGATGCCAAAATCAAATGCTGCGCGGCAGCGATCAGGATGGCGTTGGTCGCGGCGGCGTCAATACCCTCCGGCGGCGCGAGTTCGCCCCTTTGTCCGGCAATCCAGCGGCCAAGCGCGATGCTTCTGGCCTTGGACAATTGCCGCACCAAGGGCGAATTGTCGGCAACTTCCCAAGCCGAGATTTTTTGCACGAGTGTGTTTTGACGCAGCGCGGACATGTATCCGGAAAGCAGCGTCTCGACCCATTGGCTGTACGTTGACGGCTTGATGGCAGGAGCCATGGCCGCATCGCTGATCCAATTTGCCAAATCCGAGCCAATGGCTTCAACCAGCCCCTCCAGCCCGCCGAAGTAGCGGTAGATCAACTGCTTGTCGCATCCGGCCTTGCGGGCGACAGAATTCACGCCAAATCCCTGAAAACCGTCCGATGCCAGAACGTCTTTTGCGGCGGCAAGAATGGCGTCATGGGTCTTTGCCCGGTCCCGCTGCTTGCCTTCAACAGGTTCCTTGCTTTCGTCCAAATCAAAATCTCCATTCAGAACATTGTGTTAGCGCAAATAACTCTTACAGTCCAATTTTTTGTCACCATATGGTGATAAAACTGTTGCACATGTCACCGACTGGTGATAAATAATTGTCACCACTTAGTGACAAAGGAGAAAATCATGAGCCGGTCCATCAGCATCGACACATCGTCGCAGCATATCCCGTCAAACCGCAGCAGGGGGGCGATGATCACAGGCGGCGCTGCCATTGCGCTCGCCATCCTGTTCAACGTGCCGTTTTCAACCCTTGCCAGCATTTATCAATATCCGGATATCCTGCGCCGCCCGGCAGGCGAGGCCCTTGACCTGTTCGCCAGCGGCGGACCGGTACTCATCCTGACCTGGTATGCTTTTGCCATCGCAGCGCTCGCATTGGCACCGATGGCGTTGGCGCTTTCAATCACGCCGGAGCGGCTGAAATCCGCGCCCGCCCTGTCGATTGGCGCAGCGCTGTTCGGTGCGTTGGCCGGTGTTATGCAGGCAATCGGCCTCCTGCGCTGGGTGTTCGCCATTCCCGCAGTCGCCGCCGCGCATGCCGATCCGATGGCCAGTGACGCCGCCCGCTATCAGGCAGAACGCACTTTCGATTTGTTGAATGCCTGGGGCGGCGTTGCCATCGGCGAGCATCTGGGCCAGTTGCTGACCGTCGTGTTTGTCCTGCTGCTTTCACTTGTCCAGTGGCGTGAGAGCTCAAAGGTCACGGCCATGGCTGGCTTTGCCACAGCCGCCGCCGTCGCAATCGGCACAGGCGAAGGTCTGGCCATCGCGCTCGGCGGCAACGGCGAGATGTTCTCGCTGGCCACCATCGCCGGCTTCATGGGGCTGACGCTCTGGCTGATCTTGACCGGCGTCAACCTGATCCGCAGCGGCAAGGCAATGGTCGGCGCTGCTTAAATGCTATGCAGAGCCCCAATCCACCAAGGCTAACGCATATGGCCACCTGTAATAAAGTTCAACATGGGGTCGTCTTTCCGGGGCCGGTGTAGTTTCGTGCAAAATCCCATAAGCAACAGCCCCCCCATCCACAGGAGACGACTATGGACATCGTGACACGCGCCATCAAGCCGGTGATGCTGATCTCAGGACTGATCACCTGCCCAATGATCTACGCAGCCATTGCCCCGGAGGCGGCCCTGCAATCCACGTTTGGCGAGGCGCTGTCAGGGCCGCTGGCGCAGCTTCTGGTGCGCAACTGGGCAATTCTGATCACGCTGGTCGGCGCGATGCTGATTTATGGAGCGTTTCAGCCGGTGGTTAGAAATCTCGTGTTGCTGGTCGCCAGCGCGAGCAAAATTGCATTTATTGCTCTCGTCGTTGCTTACGGATTTTCCGACACAAGCGCAGGCGCAGCCATCTGGCTGGACGCAGCATTTGTCATCCTGTTCGCCGTCTTCCTGCTCAACGCCACGAAAACGACCACAAAGATTGGGGCCTGACCGTCAAGTCAGGCCTCGCCAAGACGTCACGTCAAGCGCGCGGTTTCCAGGGCTGCGGGTTGCGCTGCTGGAAACCGGCCTGATGCCAGTAGGGATACGCCAGCCGCGTCTCGCTCGCCGCATCGAGCCGGGCGATCTGTTCGGCGGAGAGAGACCAGCCGGTCGAACCAATGGTGTCAACAAGCTGCTTCTCGTTGCGCGCGCCGATGATGACGGTCGAAACAGTCGGGCGCGACAATATCCAGTTCACTGCAATCTGCGGCACCGACTTGCCGGTCTCCGCCGCTAGGGCATCAAGAACATCCATTACGGCGTAAAACACATCATCGGCCACATAAGGCGCGGCATCGCCGTTCTGCACGGCGCGGCTCTCCGGTCCGATGGGTGCGCTGCGGCGGTATTTGCCGGACAGGCGGCCCCAGCCGAGCGGGCTCCAGACCACGGCGCCGACGCCTTGGTCAAGCCCGAGCGGCATGAGTTCCCATTCATAATCGCGGCCAACGAGCGAGTAGTACGCCTGATGCGCGACATGTCGTGCCAGCCCATACCTTTCCGAAGCCGCCAGCGACTTCATCAAATGCCAGCCTGAGAAATTCGAACAGCCGATGTAGCGGATTTTGCCCGCCTTCACGAGATCATCGAGCGTCCCCAACGTCTCCTCGACCGGCGTCATGGCGTCAAAACCGTGCAACTGGAACAGGTCAATGTAATCCGTTTGCAGCCGCTTCAGAGCCGCATCAACCGCCTTGATCAGCCAAAAGCGCGACGACCCAACGTCATTGGCACCCGCGCCAAACGCAAAGGTCGCCTTGGTCGAGATCAAGGCCTTGTCCCGCCGTCCCTTCAGCGCAGCGCCAAGAATTTCCTCGGCCATGCCACCGGAATAAACATCGGCGCTGTCAAACATCGTCAGCCCCGCATCAAGGCAAATGTCGATCAGGCGCGAGGCCTCCGCGACATCGGTCGAACCCCAGGCCTTGAAAAACGCATTGCCGCCGCCGAACGTGCCGGTGCCAAGCGTCAGTTCAGGAACCATGAGGCCAGAATGGCCAAGACGGCGATTGTTCATGTGTTCAACTCCATTTGAAATCAGTTCCGGGCGTCAGCCGCCAGCTTTCAGCATTTGCGCCGCCCTCGGCGCAAAATAGGTCAAGACCCCGTCGCATCCGGCCCGCTTGAAGCCGATCAGGCTTTCCATCATCGCCCGGTCGCCATCAATCCAGCCATTGGCAGCGGCGGCCATGATCGAAGAGTATTCGCCCGACACCTGATAGGCGAATGTCGGCACCGAGAACGTATCTTTCAGGCGGCGGATGATGTCGAGATAGGGCATGCCCGGCTTGACCATGATCATGTCGGCCCCTTCCGCCAAATCCTGCTCAGCCTCGCGCACCGCCTCGTCGCTGTTGGCCGGGTCGATGTAATAGGTCTTTTTGTCGCCCTTCAACAAATCCTTGGTGCCGATGGCGTCGCGATACGGCCCGTAGAAAGCCGACGCAAATTTGGTCGCATAGGACATGATCGCCACATCCTGATGCCCGGCTGCATCCAGCGCATCACGGATCGCGCCGATGCGCCCGTCCATCATGTCGGACGGCGCGATGATATCCGCCCCCGCATCAGCCTGCCCGACCGCCGCAAGTGCCAACTGCGCTACCGTCTCGTCATTGACGATATTCCCGTCGCGCAAAATGCCGTCATGGCCGTGGCTGGTGAACGGATCAAGCGCCGCATCCGTGATGATGCCGATCTCCGGCACAGCCGACTTGATGGCGCGGGTTGCGCGGTTGATCAGATTGTCCATCTCGAGAATATGCGAACCGGTAACATCCTTCCGCTCAAACGGAATGTTCGGAAACGTCGCAATCGCCGGAATGCCCAGCCTCGCCGCCCGTTCAGCCTGCCGCACAGCCTGATCGACAGTCATCCGCTGCACACCCGGCATCGCGGCGATGTCTTCAACGCGGTTCTCGCCCTCGATCAGAAAGATCGGCCAGATCAAATCATCAACTGTCAGATGGTTCTCGCGCACAAGCCGCCGCGACCAGTCAGCCTTGCGCATCCGGCGCAGGCGGTGCGAACCGGTAATTTCGTCAATCGTGCGGGCAGGGGAGTTGGTCATGAGGCGGCCTGGGTTGCTATCTGAAATCGTCTATCACGGCTGAAACCGGGCCGCAAAGCCGGTGACTTGCCGCATTCGGCTTCCCACCCGGCGCCCGTTGGTTCAAACTGCTGCAAATTTGGCGCAGATCAACTCGATTCGCGCGTGGGATTACATGTCAAATGTCGTACAGCACGCACAGCGACCAATTGAAAAAGCCCTCGGAAACGCTGACCTTCGTCGCCTTCGTCTGGTTTTGCCGGTTGATCGCCATGTTCTGCTTCTACACGGGCGTCACCTATTGGATAAAGCTGATCGGCTACCATCAAGGTCCGCTCAACCGGTTCGACCTGATGCCCGTGCATTGGCAGGTGGCCGCGTCTTCGCTCGCCGTATTGTTTCCGGTCGCAGCGTCGGGCCTGTGGATGGTGGTTTCATGGGGGCCGGTGCTCTGGGTCGCCGCAGCAATTGCCGAATGCATCATGTATCTTGGCTATCCGGAGTTGTTTGGCCAAAACCCGGTGGCAATCACAGCCCATGCGTCAGTGGCGGTGCTGTACCTGGTGTTTCGCCTCGCGCTCTATCGTGAGAGCCGGATTGCGGCGCGTTAGCACGAGAGCACCGGCAGCGCAGAAACACGCTCCAGTTGGCCGTCTGCCTAAATTTTACGTCAGGCTCTTAAGGATTTGTTGGCCGTATTCGCCGGTGTGTTGAAAGTAAGTCCTCGTTAAGCGTGGTGATTAAATCGAATTTTAGATGCATTCGCTAAGTTCGCTTCAACGGTGAGAAAAAAATACACCGGCACAACAGAGGCGACGAGAACATGATGCAAGCCAAGCGTATGGCGGGTCCCGAACCCGTGCGAGACACACCTGCCAAAGACGCCATGCGCGTCCTTTATCTGGAATCCCTGCAGCTTGTGGAGCGGCTTCACCGCCGCCTGCTCGATGTCATCAAGGACGAGTTTGACCGCAATGGCCGCTCGGACATCAACGCCATTCAGGCGCTGCTGCTGTTCAACATCGGCGAGTCTGAACTGACGGCCGGCGAGTTGCGCACCCGTGGCTATTATCTTGGCTCGAATGTTTCCTACAATCTCAAGAAACTGGTCGAGCTGGACTTCATAAGCCACCAGCGCTCACGCGTTGACCGCCGCTCGGTGCGCATTGCGCTGACCGAAAAGGGCCAGAAAGTCGCCAGTGTTGTCGGCGGTCTCTATGAGCGCCACGTCGGCAGCATTGAAGTGGTCGGTGGCATTGGCGCTGACGAATTCAAGTCGATGAACAAGATGTTGCAGCGGCTCGACCGCTTCTGGAACGACACCATCGCCTACAGGATGTAAGCAGGTTTGCAGGATGTGAACTCCTCCCTCATATCCAGTTACAAAAAGCCCGGCGCTCCTCCCGTCGGGCTTTTTGTCATCTGCCCTTCGTCAAAAACAACGAGCCAAGCCACGGAATCAGCATCGGCGTGCGCGCCGCATAGCTTTCATATTGCGGACGCGACTTGCGCAAATGAACCTCCGTCAAGGGCATCGACACAAAGGTCATGGCTGCGATCAGAAGAACAGGTCCGGCCAGCGCAAACACGGAATGCGTGGCAGCAAAGGCAGAAATCCCGATACCTGCCCACAGGATCATTTCGCCTGAGTAATTTGGATGGCGAACCAGCCTCCACAGTCCGGATGTCATCAAGCCATCATGTGATGCAGCCTTTGCCTTGAAACGGGCAAGCTGCAAATCTGCCACCGATTCGATCCCAAAGCCTGCGGCAAACAGGATCATTCCAAAAATGTACAGCGGCGAGGTCGCTTCACCAACAAGTGATCCGGTGAAAACCACATGCAACGGCGAGGCGACAAGCCATTGCAACAAACCTTGCAGCAGGAACACGCTGAACAGGCTTTTCAACCAGAATGAAGGTCCAGCCGCCGCGCGCATCGCCGCATACCGCGCATCTTCGCGACCGGATTTCCTATGCCGTGCAATGAGATAGCCGCTCAACCTCAATGACCACACCACCACCGCTACCGTCAAGACGGCCGTCGACTCGTTGAAGCCGCTCATCCAGCCATGCACCAGCGCAATGACTGCAAACCCGGGTCCCCAGTAGAAATCAACAACACCGGCGTCGCCCAGCCTAACATGAATTAGCCATATTGCAGTGAAAGCGAGGACACTGACCAAAAGCGTTGCCGCAAGCGGGTAGAACATCTGTGGAGGCTCCGTGGAGGATCGAAGGCGGCATGACGCCAAATGCAAATCATTAACTTGGTATTTGCTATAAATCGGGCTTGAATGAGCCTTAGGCAGCAGTTGGATCGGTTACGTAATATGGCAGACAATGGATTGAGCAAATTTGACCGTCGTTCGTTTACGCGGCTTCTCGGTGCGGGCCTTTTGACCGCAGCCGCATTGCCTGCGCATGCGCAGACAGTAATCGACGAATTGCTCACATCACCCAAGCGCGGAAATTGGGATGACCAGTTTGATGCTAAGTCTGCGGAGACTGGCACGAAGGTCTCGTCCAACCTGCCGATTTTCAGCCCTGAGACGGTCTCCTACATCGAACGCGCCATCGACCAGTACCGCGCTATCGTCAATGCTGGCGGCTGGCCGCAGGTTCCCGTTTCCAAGAAACTCAAGCTCGGCGTTTCCGACAGCGCCGTAAGCGCCCTGCGCCAGCGCCTGATTGTCACCGGCGACCTGTCGCGCAAGGCTGGCACCTCTGAAAAGTTCGATTCCAATGTTGACGCCGCCGTCAAGCGCTTTCAGGTTCGCCATGGCTTTCCGTCTGACGGCGTGATCGGCACTTATACGCTGGCTGCGCTTAACGTGCCGGCAGATGTGCGTCTCGGCCAGCTTGAAACCAATCTGGTGCGCCTGCGCTCCATGTCGGGTTACCTTGGCGACCGCTACGTGATGGTCAACATTCCGGCCGCCCAGATCGAGGCCGTCGAAGGCAACCGCGTCGCCCAGCGCCACACCGCCATCGTCGGCAAGATCGACCGCCAGTCGCCCATTCTCAATTCCAACATCACCAACATCGTGGTCAATCCCTATTGGAACGCGCCGGTGTCGATCGTCGAAAAAGACATCATCCCGCTGATGCAGAAGGACCCGAACTACCTCAAGGACAACGCGATCCATATCTATGGTCCGGATGGCCAGGAAATCGATCCGGTCAACGTCAACTGGGGTTCCAATGAAGCCGCGAGCTACCGTCTGCGCCAGGATCCGGGCAAGGGCAGCGCCATGGCCTCGATGAAAATCAATTTCCCTAACGAACATGCCGTCTACATGCATGACACGCCCAAGCAGGGCCTGTTCAACAAGATCATGCGTTTTGAATCTTCCGGCTGCGTGCGCGTCCAGAATGTGCGCGATCTCGGCGTCTGGCTGTTGAAAGACACGCCGGGCTGGGACCGCGCGACAATTGAAGCCACCATCGCTTCAGGTGACAGCAAGGAAGTGCCGCTGTCCTCGCCAGTGCCGGTCTACTTCACCTACGTGACTGCCTGGTCCACCGGTGATGGCGTCGAGCATTTCCGCGACGACATCTACAAGCGCGACGGCGTCGATCAACTGGCGCTTGGCACACAGCAGCTTTAATCGCTGCCAAATGGTCAGTCGGACGAGCCGGTTGGATGATTGGCTCAACCCAAACGCCTTGCGGCGCTCGCCCCTTCTGACCGCCGCGCAGATTTCTGCCCTGCAAGGCGGGCGATCGCATATGGCCGTCTGAAACAATATTCAACGTGGGCCGTCTTGTATGGACGGCCCCTCGCTGGCAAGGGTTTTTTTGGCGCGTTTGGCGTGTGGATTGGAGCGGTCATGTATGCGGCCTCTGTGCTGCAGCGCTTGGGCTGCGGGCCAAGATGTTGATCGCAAGCCTGGCTCCCATCATTCCGGCGCGCTGCGGGGCGCGGTGACGGATCGGAGTTTCCCGGCCTTTTTGTCCAGTCTGTTGCCACCTTTGCGTCTTGGCTCCTTGCAAGCTTGTGTGTTGTGAGCGCCGTGTTGTCCGTGTCTTTGTGTGTCTGGGCTTCAGTTCACGCTGTCATGCATTGGCGGCCCCGGCGCGGCTTTTATAGCTTGTGCCATGTCTGACGAGCGCCCACAGGGTTCGAGCCATGCGGGCGGCGAGCGCCACGGCGGCGACTTTGAATGGCTTGCGCCTTGCAATGTCCCTGACCCACGGGTCGGCCTTGTCCGGGGCGGCTTTGGCGCGGATCAGAATGCTTGCCGCGCCCATCACCAGAAGCGAGCGCAGATCCTCATCGCCCGCTTTGGAGATGGCGCCGAGGCGGCTTTTGCCGGCGCTGGCGCGCAGGTTTGGCACAAGCCCGAGCCATGCGGCGCAGTTGCGCCCGCAGGCTAAGCGCTGCGGATCATCGACCTTGAGCGCAAAGACGCTGGCCGTGACCGGTCCGACGCCCGGTACGCTCATCAGCCGTTTTGCCGTCTCGCTTGTCCTGGCCTGCGTTTCGAGCTGCGCGGTGAGTTTTGCAATGGCCTCCTCAAGCCTGCGCCACTGGCCCATGAGCGCCGCCAAAGCCGCAATTGCCGCATCAGGCACATGCGCCTCGCCGCTCTCCACCTTTGCGATCAACGCCTCAAGCCCCTTGGCCCCGGTGCGGACAGTCAGGCCGAACTCGGCAAGATGGCCGCGCAGCGCGTTGCCGGTCTGGGTGTGCTGGCGCACCAGAAGCGAGCGCGCCTTGATGACAAGCAGCTCCGCCTGACGCTCTGCGCTCTTGACCGGAACGGCGCGAAGGTCCGGGCTCTTGCCCGCGAAGGCCAGCGCCTTGGCGTCGCGCGCATCATTCTTGCGCCGCCCCTCGACGAACAATTTGACAAAGCGCGGCGGCACAAGCTTCACCTCATGCCCAAGCGCTTCGATCTCGCGCCCCCAGTAGTGCGAGGCCCCGCACGCCTCCAGCGCCACCGTGCAGCCCGGCAGCTTCCTGAAGAACGCCAAAACATCCCGCCGCTTCAGCCGCCGCACCAACCTGCACTCGCCCTTGTCATCGGCTCCGTGAACCTGAAAAATGCTCTTGGCGGTATCAAGCCCAATCATGCTAATCTCTCCCATGGACGGTCTCCCTTTGCTGAGTTGAAAACAAACCCAGTATGGCACATCGCGATGCCGCCGGAGGCCGTCCACACATCATTCCGGGGCGGCGCAGCCGAACCCGGAATCCAGAGCGCCAAGCGTGGACGTGTGGTGCGGAGCGAGGTGTCTTGACGACCATCGCATTGATTTTGTTGTAAAATATAAAACCTTGGCGCTCTGGATTCCGGGTTCCGCTTCGCGGGCCCGGAAAGACGGCCCACGTTGAATACTGTTTCAGGGGGAGAAATCTGCGCAGCGGTCAGAAGTGGGGCGCCTCGCGCCAACGCCTCGGAATGAGTCAAAAAGACACAGAGTGCAAAATCGCAATTGACAAATTGATTTTAGAATGTTCATGTTTTGTTCGAAAACGGAGATGATAAATTCTTGGACTGGCCGCTCGCAATAACCCGCAACAGTGACGCGCTGCGCAAGATCGTCGCGGTGATGTTTGCGATGCTGCATGGTGTTGATCGCGCTCTTCCCCTCTACCGCGAAGCGGGGTCCGAAGGACGGGCGAGACCCGTGGCTCGCCCTTGGCCAGCTGCTTCGCGCAGCGAAGCGGTGAGGGTGAGTCAGCCGGACACGGGCAATGCAAACGCGGCCTTCACCCTCCCATACCGCATCTACTGCGCCATCCTGCTCATCCTGCGCCCGGCCGAATCCGCGCTCCGTCGCCTCATCCTCATCGCGGCGAGAGGCCTCACCTTGAAGCCACGGCAAGCACGCCAAACCCTGCCATACTTCCCTTCATTCGCCGCCGCCAACGCCGCGCGAATCCCGTCCTTCGCGCTCCTCGACCCGCTCAAGCATTTTGACTTCAACGACTTCAACCCGAACGCCGACCCGCGCACCGGCTTCTCAAGTTCATGGGACCCAAGCGACTTCGCGCCATCATTTTCGCAACCCGACAAACCCGTCGACGCCGCCCCCCTCTTCAGCCGCATGCGCGCGTTGAGGGCCGCGCTCAGCGACATCCCCAAACAGGCCCGCCGCCTCGCAAGATGGCAGGCGCGGCGCGATCTTCTGCTCAAGGCAAGACGCCCGACCCGCGTCTCAATCTTCCGCCCCGGCCTGCCGCCGGGCTGGAGGCAACGGTCGATTCATCCAGTCGATGATTTGCTGCGGGAGTGCCACGGTCTGGCCCGCGATTTGGTCAACGGAGCGGATACGAGCTGAAATTTGTCGCCTCCATCCCCCAATCTTCGTCATCGGCGGGCTCCGCGCCGATAGCCTGGACTTCCCTTTGCACTCCGCTGGAGCGATTCCCTTCGCTTCCGGCGCCCGCGCGCTTTTTTTGCACGTTCTGCGGCGATTTCGTTTTGAGGCTGTTCTGCGGCGCAGCGCCGCTTTCATTCTCCAAAACTTTCATGCTAATGCCCCGCTTCATCTGGCAGACAGCCGCCTGCTTCCATGGAAGGGTTCCCGCATGTCGAAGGCAAACACCGCGTTTTTCAACCGTTCACTCGAAGAAGCCGATCCCGCGCTGTTTGGTGCAATCCGCTCCGAGCTTGGCCGCCAGCGCCATGAAATCGAGCTGATCGCTTCTGAAAACATCATCTCGCGCGCGGTTCTCGAAGCGCAAGGCTCGGTGATGACCAACAAATATGCGGAAGGCTATTCAGGCCGCCGCTATTATGGCGGCTGTCATTTTGTCGACATCGCCGAAGACCTCGCCATCGAGCGCGTCACCAGACTGTTCGGCTGCAAATACGCCAACGTCCAGCCCTCGTCGGGTAGCCAAGCCAACCAGGCCGTGTTCATGGCGCTCGCCAAACCGGGCGACACAATCCTAGGCATGAGCCTTGATGCCGGCGGCCATCTGACCCACGGCGCCAAGCCCAACCAGTCCGGCAAATGGTTCAACGCCATCCAGTACGGCCTCGATCTGGCAACCGGCCTCATCGATTACGATCAGGTTGAGGCTTTGGCAGTCGAACACAACCCGGTCATGATCATCGCCGGCGGCTCGGCCTATTCGCGCGTCATCGACTTCGCAAAATTCCGCGCCATCGCCGACAAGGTCGGTGCCTATCTCTGGGTGGACATGGCGCATTTTGCCGGTCTGGTTGCAGGCGGCGAACATCCCTCGCCATTCCCGCATGCCCATGTCGCTTCGTCCACCACCCACAAAACCCTGCGCGGCCCGCGCGGCGGTCTGGTGCTGACCAATGACGAGGACATCGCCAAGAAGATCAATTCAGCCGTTTTCCCCGGCCTGCAGGGCGGCCCGCTCATGCATGTCGTCGCCGCCAAAGCGGTGGCCTTCGGCGAAGCCCTGACTGATGATTTCAAGGCCTATATCAAGGCCGTCAAGGAAAACGCCAAGGTTCTTGCCGAAACGCTGGTTGCAAACGGTTTTGCCATCGTCTCCGGCGGCACCGATACACATTTGATGCTGGTTGACCTTCGCCC
>JANPGC010000139.1:0-1603 GCA_031423755.1 Phyllobacteriaceae bacterium
GCTATCCGGTGATGATCAAGGCATCAGCCGGTGGCGGTGGCAAGGGAATGCGCATTGCCTACTCCGATGATGAGGCC
The DNA here is from genome assembly GCA_031423755.1 of Phyllobacteriaceae bacterium. GTDB lineage: Bacteria > Pseudomonadota > Alphaproteobacteria > Rhizobiales > Rhizobiaceae > JANMEX01. The sequence continues at coordinate 78 of JANPGC010000139.1, forward strand.
CGTGAGGGGTTCGCGCTGTCGCGCTCGGAAGCGAAGAACTCATTTGGCGATGACCGGATTTTCATCGAAAAGTTCGTGACCCAGCCGCGCCACATCGAGATTCAGGTGCTGGGCGATCAATACGACAACGTCATTTATCTCGGCGAGCGGGAATGTTCGATCCAGCGGCGGAACCAGAAGGTGGTCGAGGAAGCGCCCTCGCCTTTTCTGGATGAGATGACGCGCAAGGCTATGGGCGAGCAAGCGGTGGCGCTGGCCAAGGCGGTTGGCTATTTTTCCGCTGGCACGGTCGAGTTCATCGTCGATGGCAGCCGCAATTTCTACTTTCTCGAGATGAACACCCGGCTGCAGGTCGAGCATCCGGTGACGGAGCTGATCACCGGTGTTGATCTTGTCGAGAAGATGATCCGCGTGGCGGCGGAAGAGCCACTTGGGATGACGCAGGATGACGTGAAGCTGAACGGCTGGGCGATTGAGAGCCGCCTTTATGCCGAGGACCCTTACCGCAGCTTTTTGCCGTCGATTGGCCGGCTGACGCGCTACCGGCCGCCGACCGAAGGCAAGCGCACGGACGGAACGGTGCTGCGCAATGACACCGGCGTTTTCGAGGGTGGCGAAATCTCGATGTATTACGACCCTATTATCGCCAAGCTCTGCACCAGGGCTCCCGACCGCATTAATGCCATCGACGCGATGCGCCAGGCACTGGATGATTTCGAAGTCGATGGCATCGGTCACAATCTGCCGTTCCTGTCGGCGGTGATGGGGCATGAGAGGTTCCGATCGGGGAACATCACCACCGCCTTCATTGCGGAAGAGTTTCCGGACGGGTTCCAAGGTGTTGAACCGGATGCGGCGCAGCTGAGTGACCTTGCTGCCATCGCGGTGGCGATGCAGGTGGCGCGCGAGGAGCGGGCGGCGCAGATTTCCGGCACCATGGAGAACCACAAGCGCAGGATCGGCGCCGACTGGGTGGCGGACTTGAACGGAACGCAGTTTGTGGCAAGCGTGAAGCATGATGGCGAGGCGTTGAAGGTGTCGCTTGATGGCTGTGCGGCGGTGACGCTGACGGGCAGTTGGAAGCCGGGCATGCCGTTGGCAAAGTACGTCATTGATGGAAGCACGCTGTCGGTGAAGGCGGCCTTCGTCGGCTCTGGCATACGCCTGCGCCATCGCGGAATGGATTTGACCTTCACCGTGCGCCGTCCGCGCGTGGCGGAACTGGCGAGGCTGATGCCGGTCAAAGTGCCCAAAGACACATCGCGCATGCTGCTGTGCCCGATGCCGGGTCTGGTGCACTCGATCATGGTTGCAGTCGGCGACACGGTTGAAGCCGGTCAGCCGCTGGCGATGGTTGAAGCGATGAAGATGGAAAATGTGCTGCGGGCCGAGCGCAAGGCGGTGGTCAAGCGCGTGTCGGCGAGCGAGGGTGCGAGTTTGGCGGTCGATGAGCTGATTATGGAGTTTGAGTGATGGGGAAATATCCCGCGACCTTTGGCGGCGCTCGCCCCCACCCCCAACCCCTC
>JANPGC010000140.1:0-8401 GCA_031423755.1 Phyllobacteriaceae bacterium
AAGCACGACGCCGCCGGCGGCAAGTCCGTTTGTGTCAATGAACAGATTGCCTGCCGGACGGTTGTAGAGGATCACGTCGTTGGCATCCTGCGCGGCGAGCGACAGGTCCTTGAACAGGCCCGCGGCCAGCGTGCCGGTCGCCGTCAGAGCTGTGAAGATTGCGTTCTCCAGTTGGATCGTGTCGGCGGCGACGTTGAAGTCGGTGATTGTGTCATGGTTGGTTGCTGAATTCAGCGCCGTGTTGAACACGAATGTGTCAGCACCATTCAGACCCGTCAGCGTGTCGTTGCCGAGGCCGCCGAGCAGAAGGTTCGCTCCGGCATTGCCGATCAGCGTGTTGGCGAAATTGTTGCCCGTCAGCCGGATGGCGGCGGTTCCGGCATTGCTGCTGGTCGACAGCGTCTCGATTTCCTGGCCAACGGCGAGCGTGTAGTTGACGCTGGCGTAGACCCGGTCAATGCCGCCGCCAACAGCCTCGATGACCGTGTCGAGCGCGTTGTCAACCGCGTAGCTGTCACTGCCGCCAAGCCCGGTCATGGCGTCAATGCCGCCGCCGCCATTGAGAACATTGGCGCCGAGATTGCCGATCAGCGCATTGTTGAACGCGTTGCCGGTCAGATTGATGGCGGTTATGCCCGCATTGTTGTTGGTCGAGAGCGTCTCGATCTCCTGACCGGCAGCGAGCACATAGCTGACCGACGCATAGACCCGGTCCGTCCCGCCGCCGACCGCCTCGATCACCTGATCCAGCGCGTTGTCGACGCCGTAGCTGTCATTGCCGCCAAGGCCGATCATCGTGTCAGCATTGCCGCCGCCGGTCAACACATTGTTGCCCGCATTGCCCGTGATCGACTGGGCAAACTCGTTGCCGGTCAGATTGAGATTTGCGTTGCCCGCGGCATTGGCGGTTTCCAGAAACTCGATGTTGTCGCCAACGCCAAGCACAAACGACACGCTCGCCCGCGCCCGGTCCGCCGTGCCGCCGCCAACGGCCTCGACGATGTTGTCGCTGCTGGTGTTGATGATGTAGGTGTCATCGCCAAACCCGCCGGTCAGCGTGTCGGCCACATTATCAATGCCGCCGTTGAGGATGTCGGCCTGGGCCGAACCGGTCAGCGAATTGGCCTGCGCGTTGCCGTTGATGGTGATCTTGTCGACAAAATTGTTCCAGCTGCTGAAGCTGAGATTTGCCAGCGAAAAATCTGTTATCACAACATTGAACTGTATGGCATCCGCAAAAAACCCGGAGCCGGCGATGAAGCCGCCGGAACCTGCGTCTCCAGACGCCCTTGTTACGACCAGCGTCTTGCCGCCGAGGCGAATTTCTGCAGAGCCGAAAAGGGCTAGACCTTGCATGGAGGTTGACGCGGAGGTGATGCCGGAAAGGTCGAGAATGGTCCCGGCATTAACTATGACCGTGATAGAGCTTGTGATTGATCCGGCGCCCACAAGCGCCAGCGTGCCTTCACCGACTGTTGTTTCATCAATGTACGTTTGGGCATGATCGAAGGTCAGGGTTCCCGCACCTATCTTGGTAAAACTCACGTCACCGGAAATGACGCCTGAAAAGAGGGTAGCGGTTGCATTGTTCTGAGTGAGTTGTGAAGGGCGTCCGCTGTTGATGATATTGCCTTCACCCGAAAGCGCGCCAATGGACTGGTCGAAGCCGCCAAGATTGAGCGCCGCGCCGGAAGCGATGTCGACGGCGCTGTTTGTGCCAAAAACATTTGCCGCGCCGCCCTTGAGCGTGCCTTCGGCGATGTAAGTCAGGCCCGTATGATCGTTGGCCGCGTTGGTGAGCGTCACGGTATTGGCGCTGAACTTTCTCAGCGCGCCGTCACCGGATATTTTATTGCCGAAGCTGACATCATCACTGCGGAAGAAATCGAATGTGCCTGCGGCATTGATTGTCAGGTTGCCTGCGCCAATCGATCCGGTCGCCCCGCCGCCGCCCATGATCAGGGTTCCGGCATTGACGGCCGTCGTGCCCGTGTATGTGTTTGCGCCGACAAGGTAGAGCCCGGCGGCGCCGTCCTTGACCAGATTGACCGCTGCCCCGGCGTTGGTGATTGTTCCGTCGAAAGTATTGTCGGCAGCGTTGGCCACGGTCAAAATCACCGAGAAGTTCACATCCACGTTGTTGACCACGCCGCTGCCAGTCAACCCGCCGATGGATTGATTAAATCCGTCCAATTCGAGTGTCGCGCCTGCGGAAATGTCAATGGCGGCGCCGACGCCAAAAACTCCAGTGCCCGCCGCCTTCAATGTGCCGCCGGCAATGTTGAACTGGCCGGTGAAATCGCTGGTGTCATCGCCCAGCGTGACGGTGTTGCCCAGGCTTTTCAGGAACACGCCGGAGCCTGAAATCTTGTTGGAAAATGTATAGTTGCCGGTTTTGAACAGCTGGAAGGTCGCGCCGCTGTTGACGATCAGCGATCCTGTGCCGATCGACCCGTCTGCGCTGCCGCCGCCGCCGAGCAACAGCTTGCCTTCAGCGACAGTCGTTGTTCCGGTGTAGGTATTGTTGTTGCCGATCATGGCAAATGCGCCCGCGCCGCCTTTGACAAAGCCGAGCGCATGGTCGCCGTCGGTGATGGAGCCGCTGAAAACGGAATCGGACGCATTGACCTGCGTCAGGACAGCAGCTGCAGCTGCGCCGCCACTGTTGGTGATTTGTCCGGACCCGGACAACGAGCCGATGCTCTGGCTGAACCCGGCGAGATTGATGGATCCGCCAGAGTTGAGAACAACGGCGCTGCCCGCCGAAAACGCATTCGCCGCAGCGGCGATGAGCGTTCCGGCGTTGATCGTGGTCGTGCCGCTGTAGATGTTTGCGCCAGAAAAGCTGACGTCTCCGGAACCGTCCATTTTCACCGAGCCGACACCGGTGATGGCGGCGCTGATACCCGTGTTGGTGAAGGCGTTGAACAGGACCTGCGACCCGATGGTCAGCATCGCGATCCCGCTGGACGTGACTGACCCTCCGTTGGCTGCCGCCTGACCCGCATCGCCGCCAATCACCAGCGTGCCGTCTGCACTGTGGAACAAATCGCCGACGGTAACTGCGCCGGCGTTGAGCGATCCGCCGTTTCGGAGCGTCAAGGTCCCGGCGGCATCAAAACCAACAGCAGCCGTTCCTATGACTGTCACCGAACCAGCATCCACTATGACCCGGCCTGCGCCCGCGGTCGAGCCGCCCGCGCCGATTCTCAGATTGCTCGCTGACATGGAGGAGAAGCCCGTGATGCTCAGAAAAGAGGTTCCCGAAACCCCGCCGACAAACATTGTATCGGTGACGTGCAAAATGCTGGCGCCGGTCATCGTCAGGCCATTGCCTCTTGATAGCTCCACCGAATTGATCGTCCAATTGTCTCCGGCGACGATCCGGCACGGATTTGCCACCGTTGCAGCGCTGTTAAGCACCACATCGTCAGTGGAAATCGGCACGTTGAAGCTGGTCCAGCTCTGGTTATCCCGCCACTCGAAATGCGCAGCCGTGCCTTGGTAGAAAATCGTGGTCATTGCAGCCCCTCCGGCCTTAACCTTTCAGAAACCATATATGTTTCCAAACAGGCCGCAAGCGGACGGCTGACGCCCGGTAAACCCTGACGGCATGGCTGATCGCCGGCCTCCAAAGAGCGCAGAATTGAACGCCACTGAAACAAGGCCGATTCACGAACGTTTCAGCACTTCGCTCTTGAGCCAACTCCTGAACCGGTCAAGCGGCGGGTAGCCTTCGCGCGTGGACGGCCAGACGAGCCAATAGGAGCCTACAGACTTCATTGGCAGTGACAGCGCCGGGACCAATTTTCCTGTCGCCAGTTCGTTCTCGATCAGGAATTCCGGCAACAGCGCAAAGCCGATGCCGTGCACCGCCGCCTGCGCCATGGTGGCGATCTGGTCGAAGACCATGCCGCCGGAGCCAGTGCTGGTGACACCTTGCTGGGCAAGCCAAACCGGCCAGGCGTCGGGCCGTGTCGCAAGATGCAGCAGCGGTGCCTTCAAAAGGTCGTCGGACTTGGCGATGTTCTGGGCAGCCAGCACGTCCGGAGCGCAGACCGGAATGACGGTCTCATCAAACATGTATTGCGCATGTGTGCCCTGCCAGTCGTTGCGGCCGAAATGGATGGCCGCGTCCTGCCGGTCGTTCTCGAACTGGAACGGCTGCAGGCGTGTCGTCAGATTGATGGTGACGCCCGGATGTTTGGCGAGGAAATCCGGAAGGCGCGGGGCGAGCCAGCGGGTGCCGAAGGTCGGCAGGATGGCAAGATTGAGCGTGCCGCCATCCGGGTTGGCTTTCAGCGCCAGCGAGGCGGAGGCGATGGATTTCAGCGCGGCGCGGATTTCGTTGGCATAGCGCTCGCCCGCCAGCGTCAGCCGCACGCGCTTGCGGTCGCGCACGAACAGTTCGACGCCAAGCTGGCCCTCAAGCGCCATGATCTGGCGCGAGACGGCGCTTTGCGTGAGGTCGAGCTCGGCAGCAGCCTCCGTGAAGCTCTGCGTGCGCGCCGCAGCTTCGAAAGCTGACAACAGGCTGATGGAGGGCAGAAACCGGCGCGGCGCGAGCATGTCATTCCATTTCAGAATGAAGTGATGAAGGAATAGTGATTTACGCCATGCAAATGGCGGTGCATAGGCTCATTCCAATGATTTTTCGGAATGTCTTCATGCCGCAGTGGCAAGTGAGCGCCGAAATGTGCAAACATCTGCCACCCCGACCCAACGCTGGAACGCCAAAATGGAACGCCCTGCCCTGAAAGCCAAAGATGCGCCTGATCTTTCCCGCTTCAACTGGGAAGACGCGCTGCTCCTCGACGGACAGTTGACGGACGAGGAGCGCATGATCCGCGACTCGGCGGGTGCCTATGCGCAGGAGAAATTGCAGCCGCGCATCATTGAGGCTTGGCGCGATGAAAAGACCGATGTCGCAGTTTTCCGCGAGATGGGCGAACTTGGCCTGCTCGGCGTCACCATCCCGGAAGCTTACGGCGGCCTTGGGGCATCTTATGTTTCCTACGGCCTGATTGCCCGCGAAGTGGAGCGCGTTGATTCAGGCTACCGCTCGATGATGTCGGTACAGTCGTCGCTGGTGATGTATCCGATCTATGCATACGGAACTGAAGAGCAGCGGCTGAAATATCTGCCGAAGCTGTCCTCCGGCGAATTCATCGGCTGCTTTGGCTTGACCGAACCGGATGCGGGCTCCGACCCCGGCTCGATGAAGACCACAGCCAAGAAGACCGCCAACGGCTATGTGCTGAATGGCTCGAAGATGTGGATCTCGAACGCGCCGATTGCCGACGTGTTTGTCGTCTGGGCCAAGTCCGAAGCGCATGGCGGCAAGATAAAGGGCTTCGTTCTCGACAAGGGCACCAAGGGACTTTCCGCGCCGAAGATCGGCGGCAAGCTGTCGCTGCGTTCGTCGATCACCGGCGAGATTGTCATGGACAATGTTGAGGTTGGCGAGGATGCCTTGCTGCCACATGTCGAAGGGCTGAAGGGTCCGTTCGGCTGTCTCAACCGCGCCCGCTACGGCATCTCTTGGGGTGTGCTCGGCGCGGCGGAATTCTGCTGGCATGCGGCGCGGCAGTATGGTTTGGACCGCAAACAGTTCAACCGGCCACTGGCGCAGACCCAGCTTTTCCAGAAGAAGCTCGCGGACATGCAGACGGAAATCACTCTTGGCCTGCAAGGCTCGCTGCAGCTTGGCCGCTTGATGGACGAGGCCAAGGCGGCGCCGGAAATGATCTCGCTGATGAAGCGCAACAATTGCGGCAAGGCCTTGGACATTGCCCGCCAGTCGCGCGACATGCACGGCGGCAACGGCATCCAGGAAGACTACCAGATCATGCGCCACATGGTGAACCTCGAGACGGTCAACACCTATGAAGGCACGCATGATGTGCATGCGCTGATCCTTGGCCGGGCGCAGACGGGCTTGCAGGCGTTCTTCTGAAATTGATTCAACGGGCTGCCGGTTAGATTCAGGTTATTGGGAAGTTGATTCAGGTTCATGTCTGATCGTGCTGAAATCGTTCACGAAAATTTCCTCCGCCGCGTTGCGTCGGGGGACTTTCCTGCGCGCGTTTCTGATGTTTCGCTTAAAGACAGTGGCCTGTCTTTCGACGACCTGACCGGCATTTTCCGCAGCCAGGTTTTGAGCCGCCAGCTGGATCGCATCGCCCGCAAACTGCAGGCGCGGGGCGAGGCCTTCTATACAATCGGCTCCTCCGGCCATGAGGGCAACGCCGCCATCGCTGCCGCTTTCCGTGTATCTGACATGGCGTTCCTGCACTATCGCGGCGCGGCGTTCCAGATCGAGCGGGCGCGGCAGGCGGGGTATGCGAACATGATGGAGGACATGCTGTTGTCTTTCACCGCGTCCTCCGATGATCCGATTTCCGGCGGGCGGCACAAGGTGCTCGGCTCGAAGGAATTGTACATTCCGCCACAGACATCGACCATCGCTTCGCATCTGCCGAAGGCTGTCGGTGCAGCGGTTTCGGTCGGCCTCGCCAAGCGGGTCAAGCCTGAGCACAAGCAGCTTCCGGACGACGCAGTGATGCTCTGCTCGTTCGGCGACGCCTCGCTCAATCACTCGACTTCGCAGGGCGCGATCAACACTGCATCGTGGACCGCCTATCGCGGCCTGCCGGTGCCGATGGTGTTCCTGTGCGAAGATAATGGCATCGGTATTTCTACCCGCACACCAGATGGCTGGGTGCGCCAGAGCATCGCCGCGCGGCCTGCCATCGAGTATTTTTACTGCGACGGTTTGGACGTGCTGGACGCCTACAAGACGGCACGCGAGGCCGAGGCCTTCGTGCGCTCGACCCGCAAGCCCGCCTTCCTGCACATGCGCACCGTACGGCTTTACGGCCATGCGGGTGCGGATGTGCAGACGGCCTACATGACGCGGGAAGCGGTCGAGGCAGACGAGGCCAATGACCCTTTGCTGCACACTGCCGCCAGCCTGGTGCGCGAGGGCATCATGGACTTGGACGATGTTCTCGATGTCTACAACGGCATCGACGCCGAGGTGACGGCGATGGCTGAACAGGTCATCACCCGTCCAAAACTGAAGACCTCCGCCGACGTGATGGCCAGCATCGTGCCGCCAAAGCGCGCCAATGCGCCGACCAATGGCCCGTCAGCGGACCTCCGCGCCAAGACCTTCGACAGCGACATGCGCCTGATGGAGCAGCCGCAGCCAATGTCCCGGCTGATCAACTGGACGCTGACTGACCTGATGCTTGAGCATCGCGAGATCGCGCTGATGGGCGAGGACGTGGGGCCGAAGGGCGGCGTTTATGGCGTGACACTGAAGCTGCATGACCGGTTTGGCCCGGGTCGCGTGATGAACACGCTGCTGGACGAGCAGAGCATCCTCGGCCTTGCCATCGGCATGGCGCACAATGGCTTTGTCCCGGTGCCGGAAATCCAGTTCCTCGCCTATTTGCACAATGCCGAAGACCAACTGCGCGGCGAGGCTGCCACGCTTTCGTTCTTCTCCAAGGGCCAGTACACGAACCCGATGGTGCTGCGCATCGCAGGTCTGGGCTACCAGAAGGGTTTCGGCGGCCATTTCCACAATGACAATTCGCTCGCCGTGCTGCGCGACATTCCGGGCATCATCCTTGCCGTGCCGTCCAATGGCCATGACGCGGCGCTGATGCTGCGCGAATGCATCCGCCTGGCGCGGGAAGAGCAGCGCGTGGTGGTGTTCGTCGAGCCGATTGCGCTTTATTCAGCGCGCGACATGCATGAGCCCAAGGACGGGCTGATGACCTTTCACTATCCCCAGCCCGGCACCGGCGAAATCCGGCTTGGCGAAATCGGCGTTGAGGGCGACGGCACGGATGTGGCGATTGTCACCTATGGAAACGGCGCATTCCTCTCGCGGCAGGCGGCAAAGCTGCTCGCGGACAAGCATGGCGTTCAGGTGCGGATCATTGATCTGCGCTGGCTGAATCCGATTAACGAAAAGGCCATCATTGACGCGGCGGCCCAGTGTGCCAGTGTGCTGATCGTCGACGAATGCCGCCACACAGGCTCGCAGTCAGAAGCACTGATGGCATTGTTCGCAGAGCAAGGCCCGGCGGGACGCGAAACGGTGCGCATCACCGCCGAAGACAGTTTCATTCCGCTCGGCCGCGCCGCCACCGTGACGCTGCCCAGCCGCGACGACATCATCGAAGCGTGTATTGCGCTTAGCCACAAGCATTGAACGGGAGACGACAATGAGCCATTCAGACATCATCGCCGCCTGCGGCCTGACCGCAGCCGATATTTCCGGCGGCACGCTGAAAGTGACAACGCCGGTGGACGGCAGCGTCATCGCGCATCTGAAGGTCGAGAGTTTGGGCCAAGTCGAAGCGAAGATCGCCAAGGCCGTTGCCGC
>JANPGC010000141.1:0-1866 GCA_031423755.1 Phyllobacteriaceae bacterium
AACAGCAACAGGTTTCCGATTTTTCTGTCGCAAAGGGCTATGTCTCGAGAGGTTTCGGTCATATAGAACCCAAGGACATCACGCCGCAGGTCTACAAAAAAGGTCTGGAGACCGGCTACACGGTCTATCTGCGCTACCTCGAACTCATGCTGAAAGAGCTTGCCGCGCGTAATGTGCAAGTTTTTGTCTACCAGTTCCCCTGGCCCGAGCAGCGGCAAAACGAAGCCGGGTTCAACGACATTCTTGATTACTATTGGGCCCTGATCAAGAAGGGCAATTACCAAGGCACGTCAGTTCACTTCCTTGACAAGAACAGTTTCTGGCCGGTCGATTATTTCAGCGATCCGTTGCACCTCAATCATCCGGGCGCAGTCAAGCTGACGAGAATGCTCGCTGATGAAATTGCATCAATTCAAAAGCAGGAACAGCAGGAACAGCAGGAAACATCTACCGCGCAGCAGCCATAACTGAGAGAACGGCGATGTCACGGTAACTTCTGTTGAAGAGCGTTTGGCGTGGTGGCATCGGTATGGGCCTTCGGTATGGACCATCCCATCTGCTGCAAGCGCCGCCGCCTTGCGCCAAAACTCACAGCTCATGTGCTCTGGCTGTGCTTTCGCTATCCCTTGAGCCTGCGTTTGATTGAAGAAATGCTGCTTGATCGGGGATTGCAGTTTTGTCCGAAGCATTCGCCGCGGGGGCAGGAATTATTGGCGCTATCTGTACGCGCCGCCTGCAACGCAAGCAGCCGATCCGGAACGATAGCTGTGTCTCGACGAGGCGGTGATCAGCATCGTTGTCCAGGAGCATAGGCTACGGCGGGCGGTTGGTCAGGACGGCTATGCCCTTAATGAGATTGTTCCGTCCAGGCGCAACACCAAGGCCGCAAAGCGTCTGGAGCGCCACGAATACGATCACTGTCAGCGCTGCAATACAGCGCTCGCAGCCTTCGCTCGCGCCATTGAGTCAAGAGCTGGATATTGACCCGAAGACGGTAGCCAATGGCGAACGCGGGAGGCGGTCGAGCATATCGAGACGGGAAACGGTCCGGTGGACCGTTTCCCGCTGAACGTCAAACGACTCCATCGCGACAGCCACCAACGACTGCGCACGCACCTTGCCGGCTTTCTGGCAGCTTGCAAATTTGCCCGAAGGCTCAAGACGCTCAATGGCCTCACGCCTGACGAACACATCTGCAAGATCTGAACTTCACTGCTCCATCGGTTCATCATTGATCCGATCCACCAGATGCCGGGACCAAACACCTGATTTCAAATCACCACAAAATCGGCGAACGTCAGCGCCGTTCCGTTGGCGACATCTGCAAACAGCGTCTGGCCGCCTGCCGTCAATCCATTGGTGTCATAGAACAGGTCGCCTGTGGCGTGGTTGTAGACAATCACGTCATTGGCATCCTGCGCGCCGAGCGACAGATCCTTGAACAGGCCTGCTGCCAGCGTTCCGGTCGCCGTCAGCAGCGTGAAGATGGCGTTCTCGAGCTGGATCGTGTCGGCTGCAACATTGAAGTCCGTGATGGTGTCATGGTTGGTCGCAGCGTTCAGCGCCGTGTTGAACAGGAATTTGTCCGCCCCATTCAGACCGGTCAGCGTGTCGTTGCCGAGGCCGCCGTTCAGCGTGTTGCCAGCGGCGTTGCCGATGATGGTGTTGTTGAACGCGTTGCCCGTCAGGTTGATCAGCGTGGCCCAGGCATTGTTGTTGGTCGAAAGCGTCTCGATTTCCTGGCCTGCGCCCAGCGTATAGGTTGCAGACGCATAGACACGGTCAATGCCGCCGCCGACCGCTTCGTTCACAACGTCCGTGGCACTATCGACCGCATAGCAATCATTGCCGCCAAGGCCGGTCAAA
>JANPGC010000142.1:0-23536 GCA_031423755.1 Phyllobacteriaceae bacterium
CGCTGGAGCAGATCGACGTGCGGCAGGGCGACACCGATGAACTGCCGTCCGGCGGCGGCACGGGTGGGTCGCGCTCAATTCCTCTGGGTGGTGTCTCGGCGGTCAAAGCCAGTGAGATACTTGCCTTGCGCATCCGCAAGATCGCATCGGACGACCTGGAAGCGGCGGTGGAAGACATTGAATTGTCGGACGGCTTCGCGACTGTCGCAGGAACCGACCGCGCCATCTCATTTGCCGACGTCTTCAAAGCGGTGAAAGACCCGTCGGACCTGATCGCCTTGGGGGACGTCAAACAGGACGAAGGAACCTATCCAAACGGCACTCATGTCTGCGAAGTCGAAATCGACCCGGAGACCGGTGAGACCAGGATTGTCCGCTACACGGTGGTCGATGATTTTGGCGTGGTGGTGAACCCGATCCTGCTCGGCGGGCAGATTCATGGCGGGCTGGCGCAGGGCATTGCACAGGCGCTTTATGAGAATGTGGTCTACTCTCCCGATGGCCAGCTGTTGACTGCAAGTTTCATGGATTATTGCATGCCGCGCGCCGACCAGATGCCACATTTTGAGTTCTCGACGCGCAACGTGCCCTCTACCACCAACGCGCTCGGCATAAAGGGCGCAGGCGAAGCGGCGACAATTGGCTCGACACCGGCGGTCATGAACGCAGTGATTGATGCGCTCTGGCGGGCGCATGGGATACGCCATCTGGAAATGCCCGCAACGCCGCTTGCCGTCTGGCAGGCGATTGAGGCCGCGAAAGCAGCAGCAGAATGAAACAGACCGCAGACCGCAAGCAGCACAGGCCGCTGCTCGGCATATCGCTCAAGGTTGGCGCGGTGTGCTGCTTCATCACCATGTTCACAATGGTCAAGCTCGCCGGACAGGTGCCTGCAGGCGAAATTGTTTTTTTCCGCTCCTTCTTCGCAATGATCCCGGTTTTGATCTGGGTGTTCTGGCAAGGCGACGGCTTGCAGGATTTCCGCACTGACGATCTTATAGGCCATGTCTGGCGCGGGCTGATTGGCGTCACGTCCATGGGCCTGGGCTTTTATGGTCTGACCATACTGCCACTACCGGAGGCGGTGGTGATTGGCTATGCCATGCCGTTGATCACAGTCGTCATGGGCGCGGTGCTGCTCAAGGAACAGGTGCGCGCCTACCGCTGGGGTGCCGTGATTGTCGGGCTGATGGGGGTGCTGATTGTCTCCTGGCCGCGGCTGACACTGCTCGGCAATGCAGATGCGGCCTCAACGCGGCTTGCCATCGGCGCGCTTTCAGTAATTGGCTCGGCGGCGTTTGCAGCGGGGGCGATGATTCAGATACGGCGTCTGATCGGCAAGGAACCGGCAATCACGATTGTGATCTATTTTACAGTCATTTCCGCGCTGATGTCCTTCGTCAGCCTGCCTTTCGGTTGGGTGGTTCCGAACCATACCCAACTGACTGCATTGGTCATGGCAGGCGTGATTGGCGGCGTCGGCCAGATCTTCCTGACTTCGTGCTATCGCTACGCCGACGTCTCAACCATCGCGCCGTTCGAGTACACATCACTGCTGTTGTCTCTCGTGATTGGCTGGTTTGTGTTTTCAGACATTCCGACTGCGCAGATGCTGGTGGGCGCGTTGATCGTGGTCGCCGCCGGACTGTTCATCATCTGGCGCGAGCACCGGCTGGGGCTTGAGCGCAAACGGTCAAAGGAAGCGCAGAGTCTCTAAGACTGTGTTTGCATCCTGTCAGGTGTACTGAAAGCTCGAAACGCTGTTAACGTTATATCCCGTATTGTCAGGCGCAAGCATCCGGGGTAATCCTCATTTCGACATTTTTAGGATTGTTGAAATATGGACGAACGTCAGGCCCTTTCCGCTTTCGGCGCGTTGTCACAGGAAACACGCCTGCGGATATTGCGCATGCTGGTCATAGCAGGCCCTGACGGCGTTGCCGCCGGATCGGTTGCCGAGCGCGTCGAGGTCTCGGCGTCAAACGTCAGCTTTCATCTGAAGGAATTGGAGCGGGCAGGGCTCGTCACGGTGCGGCGCGACAGCAGATCGATGGTCTACAGTGCGGCCTATGAGACGCTGAGCGGCCTGATACGCTTTTTGATGGAGGATTGCTGCTCAGGAAGGCCGGAAATCTGTGCGCCCGCGCTCGCGCCTGTTTGCTGTCCTGCGCCCGTCGGGGCCGGTTGATGCAGTTCACTCTATCCCGCAAGGTTGTCAGCGAAGCGCTCGGCACGATGCTGCTGGTGGCCACAGTCGTTGGCTCGGGCATTATGGCGGACAATCTGACCGACGATGTGGCGCTGGCGCTGCTGGGCAACACGCTTGCCACAGGAGCGATCCTCGTTGTCTTGATCACGATTTTTGGTCCGGTTTCCGGCGCGCATTTCAATCCTGCAGTCACGCTTGTTTTCACCCTGTTGCGTGACATGACTTGGCGAGAGTGCGCGCTCTACATGGCAGCGCAGGTGACTGGCGGCATAGCGGGAACACTCGCCGCGCATATGATGTACGATCTTCCATTGATCGAACTGTCCGAGAAGGTTCGAACTGGCGGCTCGCAGTGGTTTTCCGAACTCGTGGCCGCCTTCGGGCTTGTGATGGTGATTTTAATGGGTGTGCGGCTGGCCCGCGGGTCGGTGCCTTGGCTGGTCGGCCTCTACATAACCGCTGCTTACTGGTTCACCGCGTCAACCTCATTTGCCAATCCCGCCGTTGCCGTTGCCCGCTCGCTGACCAACACTTTTTCAGGCATTCGCCCGTTTGATCTGCCCGGATTTATTATGGCCGAACTTTTCGGCGCGGCATTTGGTTTGGCGCTCGCCAATTGGCTGTTGAAGATGAGAGAGGACACGAAATGACAATCACCATCTATCACAATCCCGCTTGCGGGACCTCGCGCAACACGCTGGCAATGATACGGGCGAGCGGCGCGGAGCCGCATGTGGTTGAATATTTGAAGACGCCGCCAACGCGGGCGCGGCTTGAGGAACTGATTGCTTCAATGGGCATGACGCCGCGCGCTTTGCTGCGTGAGAAGGATACGCCTTACGCCGCGTTGGGTCTTGCCGATATGAAATGGACTGATGCGGAGCTGATCGATTTCATGATGCAGCATCCAGTTTTGATCAACCGGCCGATTGTCGAGACACCCAAGGGCACACGGCTCTGCCGCCCGTCAGAGCTGGTGCTTGATCTGCTGGATGAGCCCGTCAAGACGTTCACGAAAGAGGACGGCGAGATTGTGCATGTCAGCAGAATTGCGTCGAAGTGATTGACGGTCTGCTCGCTGTCTCGCAATGATCTTCCGTGTTGAAACGCAGGAGAGCGAATGCCTTCCGTCATTATCGACCCAAACAAGGTGTGTGAATTTGCCGATGCTGATAGCTTCCATCAATGGCTTTCGCAAAACCACGAATTCGAAAACGAGGTCTGGGTCAAGATCCACAAGACGGGGTCCGGCCTGAAGTCCATCACGCCGCTTGAGGCGATCGACGCGGTGCTTTGCTGGGGCTGGATTGATGCGATCCGCAAGGGGTTTGACGACAAGAGCTTCCTTCATCGCTACACGCCGCGTGGACGAAAGAGCATCTGGAGCCAGATCAACGTCAATAATGTCGCAAGGCTCGTCGCAGACGGCAGGATGACGGCGCACGGATTGCGACATGTCGAGGCGGCCAAAGTGGATGGGCGCTGGGCGCGCGCCTACGGCAGCGGCAAGGACATGAAGATCCCCGATGACCTTCAGGCTGCCATAGATGCAGTGCCAAGCGCCAAAGCGATGCTCGGCAAGCTGACGGAGCAAAACCGCTTCGCGCTGGCTTTCCGGATGCACAATGTGAAGACTCTCACAGGACGGCTGAGAAAAATTGATGCCTTCGTCGCCATGCTCGCCGCAGGCGAAACGATCTATCCGCAAAAGCAGAAATAGCCGCTTTGGTTGTTTCTCATGAAGGTCATTGCAACCTGACTTGAAATTGACCTTGTGGTCAATTGCCATTCCAGATTGTCCGGCCTTGCAAATCCTATATCGGAGGCTAAAGCTTACCTTGGGGCATAAAGCAGGTACGACTATCTCATGAAGAATTCGCATGACGAGTTGAGCGGCCTCATTGGGCAAATCTATGACTGCGCGGTGCAACCGGAGCTGTGGCCGCAAACGCTGAGCACGATCAAGCATGCGCTTGATCTTGCCTTCCTGCAGGTTGTCTCCGTGGATCGGCGCAAATTGGAAATGGGGCAGGCGGTGCAGACGCCTGCATTCAAGACGCTGTTTGAGCATCAATGGCTCAATGACTTTGCGCAGCACTTCAACAAGATACCCGGCGGCCATGACTGGATAGAGGCCGAGATCGATAGCCCGATTTCGCAGATGCAACTGATCTCCGAACCTGAATTCAAGGAGTCCGAATTCTACAAGGAGTGGATCGGGCCGAAGGGCCTGCGCGACAGCTGTACCACGCCGCTGGTCAAGCGCGACCATCTGATCTGCGCGCTGACCGCATCCGGCTCGGCAAGCCGCGACTTGTTTGACGACCATGACCGCGACACGTTCCGGCTGCTGGCGCCGCACATTCGTCGCGCGCTGATGATCGGCGACATGCTGGAGGAGGGCAATTTCAAGCTGAGCCTCTACCGCGATCTTTTGGACCGGATATCAACCGGCGTGATGATCGTCTCGCACGGGGCAAAGCTGGTTTATGCCAATGGCGCAGCGGACGAGATATTGCGCGCGGGCCGCAACCTCAAGCTCCGCAACGGCCAGCTCGAAAGCGCTTATGCCGCCTTTGCAGGAGGTCTGCGCGCCGCTCTGGACCGCGCTTGTTCAGACGATGACAGCGACATCGGCAACTACGGCAACGGCATCCCGCTTCCATCAAGGGATGGCGAGACAGCGGTCTGCTATGTGCTGCCGCTCGGAACATCCGACCACCGCCGCTCGCTCGGCCCCGGCCATGCCGCTGTCTTTGTCAGCGCAGCAGGCGCGAGCCTGCCGCCGTCGCTGGAAATCCTCTCGGCACTGTCAGGCCTGACGTCACGGGAAGCGCGCATCGCGCTGATGATCGCCGATGGGTCAACGCCGGCCGATGCCGCAGGTGAGCTGGGCGTCACCATGAACACGATGCGCACGCACCTGTCGAACATTTTCTCCAAGACCGGTGCCAACAGCCAGCCTGCGCTGGTGCGGTTTGTGTCGAGTCTGAGCATGCCTGTGAGATTGAACGCCGCGCATTGAGCTCAATGCAACGTTCGTTGCTCGATCAGACACTTGAAATTGCATGAGATGCACCTAGAGTTTCATTAGCGACAAGCGAGGAACGATAGCGTGGTGCAATATTCACAGGACGAGCTGAGCGGGGTTATCGGTCAGATTTACGATTGCGCCGTCGATCCCACTCTATGGCTTCCGACGCTGACCGGCATCCGCGACCGGATGGATTTGGCCTACGTTCAAACCCATTTCATGGACAGGCATTATGCTGTCCCCGGCCACACGCCGGAGATCGTCATATTTCAGACGAAATGGTCTGAGGAGTGGAACAGGCGATTACAGGCATGGCTTCACAAAATTCCAAACCTGCACAAATGGTTTGAGGCCGATATTGATGAACCACTATCGCAGTTTCAAATCGCATCAGAAGAAGAATTCAAAGCCAGCGAGTTTTACGAGGCATGGGTTGCGCCGCAGGATCTGTGTGACTTTTGCAATATGACGCTGATAAAGCGCAGCCAAATCGACCTTGGGCTGAGTGCTGCCACGCACAACACCCATGGCATGGTTGATGACGAGCTCCGCCAAATTTTCAGACTCTTGGCACCGCATGTTCGCCGGTCCTTTCTTATTGGCGGCATGCTGGACGAGGGCAAGCTGCAGCTGCAACTGTACCGCCAATTGCTCGACCGGATCGGCGCAGGGGTGATGATTGTCGCGCAGGATTGCCGGCTGGTTTATGCTAATGAGATGGCAGATGCGCTGTTGTCCGACGGGCTCACGCTGACTGTTCGCCAGAACAAGGTGACCACGTCGTCGCCGCCGCACGCCAAAGGCCTGAAAGACGCGCTCGACCGCGCTTGCACCGAGACAGACACAGCCATCGGCAATTTCGGCAATGGCATTCCGCTGACCGGTACGGATGGTTCAGTCGCGGTCTGCTACGTGCTGCCGCTCGGCAAATCGGAACGGCGGCGCGAACTTGGGCCGGGACTGGCGGCGATATTTGTCACGACAAATGGCGCAAACGTGCCGCCCGCGCTTGAAGTATTGTCTGCGCTGTCCGGCATGACTTCAAGAGAAGCCCGAATCGCGCTGATGATCGCCGACGGCCAGTCACCGAATGAAGCGGCGTCTGCGCTTGGAATCAGCGTTCACACGTTGCGCACGCATCTGGCACGGATATTTGAGAAAACCGGCGTCAACAGCCAGCGCGAACTGGCGAAGTTTGTCGGCGGACTGAGCCTGCCGATGACGGCAATTGCATCAAAAGCTGAATAAAGCGGATCAAGCCACGATAATTTTCACAAGATCATTCATTTGGATGATGCTGGACGCATCGCGCGCCGCTAAACCGTGAATTGTGACGACCGGCCGGGGCAGTTGGTCTTCTTGTGACAACGGAACGAAGGCCACAGCGCCCGACGCACCGCAAAAAATGGATGTTTTGCTGGAGACCGCAGGGATCTCCAAGGGTGTCGTATGGCCGCCGGTTGCCTTCCAATGGAGGGACTGCCATGCGCCGCATCACCGAATTCAAGGGATACAGATCAACAATCGAGTACGACCCGCAAACGGGCGCGTTTGTGACGGTTAAAGTGCCTGAGCCCGGCGAGGAGCTGACGCTGGATGAAACGCTTGAGGCGCTGGAACGCGTTATCCCGTTTCCGGACCCGGTATTTGAATCTGTCGAGGCGACGACAAGAATCCGCAAAGCGGGCTGACTGTCATGGACGGGTTGACAATCAGCGTCATACTGGCGTGCGCATGCGCGACTGCGTTACTGAACTGCGGGCTGAGGCATGAGCGCGACCCGCTGGCGGCGGCGTTCATGGTTGCCATCGGCGGCGGGGCGATTGCCATTCCGGCGTTGTTTTTCACCGGATTGCCGGGGCACGAGAGCGCCCCATACCTTGTGGTTTCGACCGCGCTCGCTGGAACCTACTGGCTGTTTCTCGGGCGCGCCTATTCGACCGGCGAAATCAGCATCGTCTTCCCGCTGGCCTATGGCAGCGCGCCGATGTGGATATTGTTCGCCAGCAGCTATGTATTTGATGAAACGTTGGCGGCAAACCAGCTTGCGGTTATCATTCTGATTTCGCTTGGACTTTTGCTGGTGCTGTTTTCAAGCCATGACCGGCAGGCCAGAGTGGGCCGTCATGTGCTGATCAACAGCGCAGCCGTGACCGCCATCATTTGCGCCTACACAATCTGTGATGCTCTTGCGGTTCGCAAGTCTGGCGCGCCCGTGGCCTACACGGTGTTTCTCTACGCCAGCAGCGGCTTCGTCGTGCTGCTCTATGGCATGCGTTACCATCGCCAGCGTCTTGTCGGCGCGTTCCGCGCCAATCGTACGATGGGGCTGATCTGGGGTGCACTGTCGCTGGTCAACTATTGCGGCGAACTTTGGGCCATGACCCGCGCTCCGGTGGCGCTGGTCGCCGCACTGCGCGAGACGAGCATTCTGTTTGCGATACTGATTGCAATCATGTGGCTGAAGGAACCTTTGAAGCCGAGCCGCGTGGCCGGGGCAGGCGTGGTGGCATTCGGGCTGGTGCTGATGCGGCTGGCTTGAATTCAGGCGATCGGCAGAAGCCCCATCTGCCGCGCCTTGGCCTTCAGGCTGAGCAGATCACGCCATGCAAGCTTCTTCTGCGCAGGCTGGCGCAGCAGATAGGCGGGGTGCAGCATTGGCAACGCCGGGATGGTGCGGCCGCCCGGAATGGTCCATTCGCTCCATTTGCCGCGCAAGCGAAGGATGCCGTCGGGGCCGGGCAGGAAGCTCTTGGCCGACACGCCGCCGACGAAGACGATGATATCCGGATCAACGAGCGCAATCTGCCGCTCGATGAACGGACGGCAGATTTCTGTCTCCATTGGCGTTGGCGTGCGGTTGCCGGGCGGCCGCCAGTAGATCACATTGGCGATGTAAACGTGGGTCCGGTCAAAACCGATGGACGACAGCATCCGGTCGAGCAATTGCCCGGCCTTGCCGACGAATGGACGGCCTTCCAGATCCTCATCCCGCCCCGGCGCTTCGCCGACCAGCATGATTTTGGCCAGAGGATTGCCATCTGCAAACACCAGATTCTTGGCAGTAAATTTCAGGCTGCAGCCGTCGAAGGACGCAAGGCGTTGCTGCAAGGCTTCAAGCGAAGGCGCAAGGCTCGCCATTTCACGGGCGCGGGCGACAGCGGCTTCGTCCGGCACGGCATGGGAAGGTGTTGCCGGCGCAGGCCTTGCGGGAGTGGCAGGCGCAAGAAGGCTGGCCCGCTGGCCTTGTTGTGCAGGCTGATCAACAGTGGCGGCAGGTGCAATGGCCGCCGTAGCAATCAGCCGGTTCTGCGGCTCTTCCTCCAAGGCAAAGTCGAGCCCTGCTTCAGCATAGAAGCGCAAGACGTCGCGGATTTCGGCTTGGGTCAGAGTGGATTGCATGAGAACACTCTAGTGCTTCGGCACAAGAAACGACAGGGAAAACCGGCAGTGATCACAGGATGCGGCCAAGATGCGGCCAAGGGGCGACATCGTGTCTTGATTGACGTTTACGTCAAACAATACTAATGCCGGAAATGGGTGGGAAACAACGCGTTTTTGTCGCGAAATGATTGGCGTATTCATGCCAAGCGTCTAGTTTCCCATCAAGATGATTGCAGGGCGTAGCCGCCCGCACCGGGAGAGACTGACATGAGCGAGCCGCTGCCTGACCGCGAGAGCATGGAATTTGACGTGGTGATTGTCGGCGGCGGACCCGCCGGTATTTCCGCCGCTATCCGGCTGAAGCAGATCAATCCCGAGCTATCGGTTGTCGTCCTGGAAAAGGGCGCGGAAGTCGGCGCGCACATCCTGTCTGGCGCTGTGGTGGACCCGATTGGCGTCGACGCGCTGCTGCCGGGCTGGCGCGATGAGGCGGATCACCCATTCAAGACCGAAGTGAAAAAGGACGTGTTTCTGGCGCTCGGCCCTGCGGGTTCTGTGCGGTTGCCAAACTTTGCGATGCCGCCACTGATGAACAACCACGGCAATTATATCGTCTCGCTCGGCAATGTTGCCCGCTGGCTGGCTGGCAAGGCCGAAGCACTGGGCGTCGAGATCTATCCGGGCTTTGCCGCTGCCGAAGTTTTGTATGACGACAATGGCGCGGTGCGCGGCGTGGCGACCGGCGACATGGGCGTTGAGCGAAACGGCGAGCCGGGGCCGAACTTTGCCCGCGGTATGGAACTCATCGGCAAATATGTGCTGGTGGCCGAAGGCGCGCGTGGCTCCATCGCCAAGCAGCTCATTGCAAAGTATAAATTGGACGAAGGCCGCGAGCCACAGAAGTATGGCCTCGGAATCAAGGAACTGTGGCAGGTCAAGCCGGAGCACCACAGCCAGGGTCTGGTGCAGCATTCGTTCGGCTGGCCGCTCGATATGAAAACGGGGGGCGGCTCGTTTCTCTATCACCTTGAGGACAATCAGGTCGCGGTCGGTTTTGTTGTGCATCTGAACTACAAGAACCCCTATCTGTCGCCGTTCGAGGAATTCCAACGCTTCAAGACCCATCCGGCGATTGCCAAGACCTTCGAGGGCGGCAAGCGGCTGGCCTATGGCGCGCGGGCGATCACCGAGGGCGGCTATCAATCGGTGCCGAAGCTGTCGTTCCCGGGTGGCGCGCTGATCGGCTGTTCGGCAGGTCTCGTCAACGTGCCGCGCATCAAGGGCAGCCACAATGCGGTGCTATCCGGCATGATGGCAGCGGAGAAGATCGCCGCCCGCATTGCCGATGGCGCAGCCAACGACGAGCCGGTCGAGATCGAGCAGACTTGGCGCGAGACGGCCATCGGCGCTGACCTCAAAAAGGTTCGCAACGTCAAACCGCTGTGGTCAAAATTCGGCACAATCGGCGGCATTGTGCTCGGCGGGCTCGACATGTGGATCAACACAATCACCGGCGGCTTCTCGCTGTTCGGCACAATGAAGCACGGCAAAACCGACGCGCAGGCGACCGAACCGGCGGCCGGTTACAAGCCGATTGCCTATCCACGACCCGATGGCGCGCTGACCTTTGACCGCTTGTCCTCCGTGTTCCTGTCGAACACCAACCATGAGGAAAACCAGCCGATCCACCTGCAGCTCAAGAACGCTGAATTGCAAAAGGCGTCAGAACTCGGCGTCTACGCCGGACCATCCAGCCGCTACTGCCCGGCAGGCGTCTATGAATGGACAGGCGAAGGTGCTGACAAGACCTTCGTCATCAACGCCCAAAACTGCGTCCACTGCAAAACCTGCGACATCAAAGACCCGAACCAGAACATCAACTGGGTCACGCCGCAGGGGGGCGAGGGGCCGGTTTATCCGAATATGTAAATCAGCGTTCGACACAGTTCGACTGCCAATCATGAAGGTGTGGGATGAATCTATCCCGCACCTTTTTGATTCAAGCCACTGATTTTCCTGTTGTTCTTCAAAATCGCCGTCCGACTTATCCATCTCCCGTCTCATGCCGTCATAATCAGTCAACGCAATGTTCGACGGATGACGAGGACCTTCATGGAAAACACCGGACGCTTTGACCTGCCGCTGATCATGCCGTCACAGGCGCAAAAGCATGTGACGCACAATGAGGCGTTGACGCTTTTGGACGGGCTTGTGCATTTGGTGATCAAGACGTTCGGCGAGAACAGCCCGCCGGCGAGCGCCGCGATTGACGATGCGTTTGTCGTTGGCACGGCGCCTGCGGGCGCATGGTTCGGCGAGGGCGGAAATATCGCTTTTAACACCGATGCAGGCTGGCGCTTTGCTGCGCCCACCCGCGGGATCATCGCATTGAGCGGCGCGACGGGGCGGCTGGTCATTTTCGATCAGGGCATCTGGAAGCCGCTGGGGGACGCGCTCGACATCGCAGCCTTGCCCATGCTTGGCGTCAACACAACGGCGGATATGGCCAACCGCCTTGCAATTCGATCCAATGCCGCCTTGCTGACGGCGATAAACGCCGGTGATGGCGGCACTGGCGACATGCAGATAAAGCTCAACAAGGAAGCGGTGGGCGACACCGGCTCGCTCATTTACCAGACCGGCTTTTCCGGCCGCGCGGAAATCGGACTGGCGGGAGACGATGATCTGAGCATCAAGGTCAGCCCGGACGGGTCGGCCTGGACCGAAGCGCTGCGCATCGACCGGACGAGTGGCGTGGTTACGCTGCGTGCCAACTCCGTTGCCAATGCGGCGCTCGGCAATATGGCGACGGCGCGAATTAAAGGGCGGGCAACGGCGGGGATAGGTGCGCCAGAAGATTTGACCGGAGCCCAAGCAACCTCATTGCTCGACGTGTTTGCGACGTCCGCAAAAGGCCTTGCGCCCGCGTCTGGCGGCGGCACAGTCAACTTTCTGCGGGCGGACGGAGCATGGGCAGCGCCGTCGGGCGGTGGATCGTCCGCCTGGGGCGGCATCACGGGCACGCTTTCGGCACAAGCGGATTTGCAGACCGCACTCAACGGCAAGCAGGCGGCAGGTTCATATGCCGCAGCAGTGCACGGCCATGCGCAGGCCGATGTGACCGGGCTGGTCACCGCGCTGGCGGGCAAACTGGCTTCGAGCGCAGTCTCGTCATACGGCCTGACGCTAATCGATGACGCGGATGCAGCGACCGCGAGGGGGACGCTGGGTCTTGGCGCCTTGGCAACACAATCAGGCACATTTTCCGGAACGTCCTCGGGCACGAATACCGGCGACCAAACAATCACGCTGACTGGCAACGTGACCGGCAGCGGCACGGGCTCGTTTGCGACGACCATTGCCGCGGGCGTTGTGGCCAATGCGATGTTGGCCAACGTGGCAACAGCGACGTTTAAGGGGCGAACGACGGCAGGCAGCGGCGCGCCGGAGGATTTGACGGCCACTCAAGCGACGGCGCTTCTCAACAGTTTCACGACAGCGCTCAAGGGGCTTGTGCCAGCGTCGGGTGGCGGCACGGTCAACTATCTGCGGGCGGACGGAACCTGGGCCGCGCCATCAGGCAGCGGGCCATCCGTTGATCCGCTGGATTTAACGGCTGCCGGCGTTGCCGCGCCCGCGGCTGGAACCGTGCGCATTTTCCGCAAGGACCGTGGCGGACGGCAGATGCCAGCCTTCATCGGTCCGACCGGAACGGACGCAACCATGCAGCCGTTTTTTGCCACCAACAAGATCGCGCGGTGGAATCCTTCCGGCAATGTCACGACCGCGCCTATTATTGACGGCTTTGCTGCCGCGTTCACGACGCTTGGCACGGCAACGGCGAGAAATGTGGCGACAACGGATTTCATCACGAGGCTTCGCCGCTTTGGCCATGTTTCGGCGGCGACCGCCGGGGCCCTGTGCGGCCACTACGCGACGGTCGCGCAATGGACCATTGGAACAGGCACGGGTCTCGGCGGGTTCTACTACAATTGCCGCTTTGTGCCATCTGACCTGACAGCAGTCTCCGGCGCTCGCATGTTCGTCGGATTGCGTGCGGCAGTTGCCGCGCCGACCAATGTCGAGCCATCTTCGGGGCAGGTCAACATGGTCGGCGTCGCTCAGGTTTCGACGTCCGGCAATTTGCAGATTGTCTATGGCGGCTCTGCTGCGCAAACGCCGATTGACCTTGGTGCGGGCTTCCCCGCGAGCGGCCTTTCAAGCGCCGCCTATGAACTGGAACTCTTCGCCTCACCCGGCAACCAGACCATAGGCTACAAGGTGACACGGCTGGACAACGGCACAACGGTGAGCGGCACACTGTCCGGCACGGTCGGGACGCAGGTTCCGGCGGCAACGACGTTTCTTGCGCACACGGCCTGGCGCTGCAACAACGCGACGGCGCTGGCGTGCGGGCTGGATGTTGTTCAGGTGTATCTGGAGACGGACAATTGATTTGGCAGTGACGATCTGAATGGTGTCGCGGCGTCAAGCCCGCTTATGTGGGCAGAACGTCCGCCTCTTCGGGCACTGTGTCCGTCGCCGGTTCCAGCGTGAACTCGATCAGGATCGGCCGGTGATCCGAGCCGATGGCGCGCTGTGTGATGGCCGATTGCAGCGTGACGCCATTGCTGGAGAGTATGTTGTCGATCGGAAGCCCGACCCAAGGGGCGAGACTTTTTGAATAGCCTTGCAGCATCCATGTGCCCCACACCTGCGGCAGAACGCAAGTGCCGGTGGCGTCCGCAATGCGCACCGCCGCTGCGCTCCAAGGTGTCGCGTTCATGTCGCCGCCTATGAGCACAGGATTTCCCGCATCCTTGATGCTTTGGAACACCGGCTCCAGCCAGACAAGTTGCTGCGGCTGCATTTTTGGCCATGGCCATTCCAGATGCATCGCGGAGACCGTCACGGTCTGGCCGCCTATGTCGACGGACTGGACGGCAACCGCGCCATCGCCGTCGCAGTATGTAATGCCGTTTTGTGAAAATGGACGGCGCGAGATGATGGCGACGCCGCCGATCCGGTCGCGCCCGGGGCAAATGAGCTGATGCGGATACATGGCCGAAACAGTCTTCAGCCGCTGGGCCCACATATCCGGAATTTCCTCGATGGTGGCGATATCCGGCTTCGTCTCGCCGAGCAGACGGATGAACTCTTCCGGCGTCTGGTTGTCAAAACGAAGATTGGCCTGCAGCAACCGGTATGTCGCCATGGCATCGCCCGCCGCCTGCGCCTTGGCGGTCCCAAGCGCTGGCCATACCGTTGTGAACAGCGAGAGCGACGAGACAATCAGCAGCGCCGAGCCGCCGAGGTGACTTCTGGACACCAAAAGCAGCAGGCCAAGAAGCATGCCGATGGCCGCAAGATGCAGGCGGAAGTGGCTGATGGAGTCAAAAGCCGGATGAAGCGTGTTGAGATGGCCCGCAATCACCAGCACAAGAATGAGCGCGCCCGCGAACAACAGGAACAATCTGAGAATTTGCATCGAGGGGCTCCGGAAATGAATGAGCCTATCGATGCGAAAATTGCGGCGGGGATAGGGCGGTCCTTGGCAGAGTTCAAGGATCGGCCTGTCGTCGCCGGGCTTGAATCAGACCCGCCGGAAGCAAAACATTTACCGCAATATCAAAACGACAGCTGCCGTCCGGCCTTGTGCAGCGGCCCCTTAAGCAAATCTCAACCACCGCTTGCGGTAGTTGGGTGAGACAAATCGGGGCGGGCGGCAATGAACGGGAAATACACCAACAGTCTTCAGGCGGCGATCCTTTATGATGGCAAGGCTGATGTCTGGCCGTCGATGGATTTGAACAATTTCCGCATGGCCATGCTTGAGCGCGGCATTCCGCTGAAGATCACGCAGGAGGCGGCGACCTTTGCATTCATGATGGGGCCGGAAGAGATTCAGCTCACCGTGACCTATTATGACAAGCCGGCCGACCACGCGGTATTTGCACAGACGCTGAAGTCAGCGGCGACGCGGCTTATCGTTCCGGATGCCATTCAGAGAGTGTTGCGCCATCAATCGCATGTGCTGGTCGAAATCCAGCAGGGCGTGTTCGGCGGAGTAGACGGCGATCCGCAAATCAGCAAGATGTTTGACGACATCGGGTTCCCGCGCCCCGGCCATTCGCTGGCGGCGTTCAACAAACGGGTTGATCTGCTTGGCGAAGTCTGCCGCTGGCTGCAGAAGGAAAAGCCCGCCAGTGTGATTCATTGGACGCAAAGCAACACGCTGCTGCCAGCAGCAAAAATGGATGCGTTCCTCGACAGACAGAATCCCGGAATGCTGACTGTGCATCCGATTCTGGTCGCCGGAGAGACCGTGCCGGGCTACGACGAACTCCCGGTTGAAATACTGACCCTCGGCGCAGCCGATTTTATCGGGCGCGAAATCCACATCAAGGCTGCGCCCATTCCGTGGATGGACCTTTACGAAAGCGCACTGGCCTTCATCCGCCTTGCGATCATGCCGAACGGCTATGTCATACCGGATGGTGACACGTTCGGCATCGAGAGCGGCGAGTTCTCGTACCTTGTCCGCCATCTCGACGGCGGCGCGCGGCCGACGGTGACGGACACGCCACTCTACGAGTTGAAGCTGCAGTTCCACCGCAAATACAATTACATCGCGCCGGACTTCAACGGCCGCGAACACATCAAGGGCGGCTTAAGACAAGCAGCACGTATGGTTCCCGGCCACCCGGCAGAGGCGAGGGAAGCGATTGCCGAGTGGGAGCGCAAGGACCGGATGGCACGGGGAGCAGGCGGCAGTTTCGAGGTCTATAAGAAGAACAATCCGAACGGCGAAGCGCCTGCGCCAAGCGTTCCGTCAGGAGGCTTGCTTGGGCGCGTTGCGGCTGTGTTTGGAAGGAAGAGGTAGCGTATTTGCTGTGGGGTGGCGCAGCGGCAGTAGCAAAAAAGCCGGATGCTGACGCAGGTGACGAAGAAACCTCAGGCTGAATACTGCATCTCCGCCAACATGCGGGCGATCAAATCGCGCGGAAGGTCGATGATAGGCCACCATTTACAAAGTGCCTCAATGCACTGCGGCATTTCGCTTTTGAACTACGTCAATTGAATGACTTTCAACTCATCGGGAGTGCGTATACCCCGGTCATTTGTGACAAAGGCATCACACTTACTTTCCATCGCCGTAGCGACATGGATTGCATCAAGTAGTTTTGTCGAGAATTTTGCTGCAAGTTTTGCACTCATACGCAAAATCGAAGGCGATGGCGAGACAAGGTGAAACATATCATCGCCCGCCAACATGTCCACGTACAGCTCAGCAAGCTTTTCATTATGCTGACGGTATGCGCCATGCAGACACTCGGCGAGCGCAAGTTCGCTTGTGACGAGTTGCACGCCGCGTTGCTGCGTATCAAAGATGATCTCGCTGGCGACCTTTCGCAGGGGCCCACGGTCCTCAATGAAATAGATAAAGATATTCGAATCCAAATACAGCGAGGACAGTCCGGCAAGCCGGTCAGACATCTCCACGCAATTCCCTGATCATGGCATCAATGTTCTTCGCATCCCTGCCAGACGTGGCAGCATCAGCACGCTCACGCCAGGATTTGAGGCGCGCCTCAATCAGATTCCCTGCATTGGCAGCAGAATCTTCCAAGGCTTGTGATTGATGTTTGAGCATTTCTTCGACGACGTAAGACCGCGACCTCCGCAGTCGCTTGGCCGTTGAATCCAGGATATCTTTGGCCGACTCGCTCAAACGTATTGAAACGGGATGATTTTGAACGGCCATATCTGGAATTCCAAGGAACTTGACGTAGTCAAATGTAGTCAGAATTTTGCGTTGGTCAATGCCCCGCTCACTGAAACGCCGTCTCGAAGAAACTCCTCAGCTTGCGTGAATGCAGACCCTCTTGCGGCATCGCAGCAAGTTTTTCCAATGCGCGTATGCCGATGGTGAGGTGTTGGGAGACCTGGCGTTTGTAAAAATCAGTCGCCATGCCGGGCAGCTTCAACTCACCGTGCAAGGGCTTGTCGGAGACGCACAGGAGCGTGCCGTAGGGGACGCGGAAGCGGAAGCCGTTGGCGGCGATGGTGGCGCTTTCCATGTCGAGTGCGATGGCGCGCGACTGGCTGAGGCGCTGCACCGGGCCGCGCTGGTCGCGAAGCTCCCAGTTGCGGTTGTCGATGGTGGCGACGGTGCCGGTGCGCATGATCTTTTTCAGCTCGTAGCCTTCTAGACCGGTGACTTCCTCAACAGCCTCTTCGAGCGCGACCTGCACTTCGGCAAGTGCCGGGATCGGGATCCAGACGGGAAGATCGGCATCAAGCACATGGTCCTCGCGCACATAGGCATGGGCAAGCACATAATCGCCTAGCTGCTGGCTGTTGCGCAGGCCCGCGCAATGGCCGAGCATTAGCCACGCGTGCGGGCGCAGAACGGCGATATGGTCGGTGATCGTCTTGGCGTTGGAAGGGCCGACGCCGATATTGACCATGGTGATGCCGCCTGATGCGCCTTTTTTGAGGTGATAGGCAGGCATTTGTGGCAGGCGCGCCGGATGGGCTGAGTCCGCGTCGGCGTTGCCCGGCCATGTGACGGCGTTGCCCGGCTCGACAAAACAGTCATAGCCGCCTCCGCCTTGGCGCATCAGGTCGCGGGCATAAGCCGTGAATTCGTCGATGTAGAACTGGTAGTTGGTGAACAGCACGAAGTTCTGGAAATGGTTCGGCGATGTCGCCGTATAGTGGGTCAGCCGGTGCAGCGAATAATCGATGCGCTGCGCGGTGAATGGCGCCAGCGGCTCGGGATCGCCAGTCGGATGATCGAAGGTTCCGTTGACGATCCGGTCATCGGTTCCATTGAGATCTGGCACGTCAAACACATCGCGCAGAGGCTTGTTCAGACGATCTGCCACCGCGGTCTCGACATGCGTGCCCTCAAGGAAGGCAAAATGCAGCGGAATGGGCGTCGTCGATTCCGCGACCGTGACCGGAACATCATGATTGCGTATCAAAAGTCGGATTTGGTGCTCGAGATAAGTCTCGAACAGATCGGGGCGGGTGATGGTGGTGGAATATGAGCCGGGCGCGGTAACGTGGCCATAGGCGAGGCGGGTGTCGACTTGCGCATAGCTTGTTGTGGTGAAGCGAAGCTCCGGGTAAAAAGCGCGGGCGCGGCCTCCTGGCGCTTCGCCGCGACCGACGGCTTCGAAACAGTCACGCAGAAACTGCGTGTTGCGCGCGTAAATGCGCTTGAGCTCCTGAACAGCCCTGTCGGCGTCCATGAAGCTGCGGGGTTCAATTTCGGGCGGGGTAACGACCAGCGTCGTGTCAAATGCTTCTTTGTTTTTCATGGCGGACTAATAGAGACAAGCGGCGTCCGCGAAAAGACCCCCCGTCAAAATTCATGCAAATGTCATGAAAGCGGGCGCGCTGCGAGGGAAGCGCGCCCGCGGTCTGCAGTGCGGCCGAGGGGAGGAACTCAGCTCGCATTGCGCTGCAGGGAAACCATCAGCACAAAGCCTGCGCCGGAGACGTTGCGGTGATTGTCGTCCATTGTTGTGGACAGCGCGAACGCGGGCGCTGCGAACAAGGCGAGCAGCACAACGCCGGAAACCAGATGGTTGGCATAGTTTTTGATCGTGTTCATGGCGATAACCCTTCCGTTTCATTCTGTCGTTCAGTTGCGCGGGGCCTTGCACGTCAGGCCTTCTTCGAACACGCACGGAACGACCATTCCGATTTCATAAGCCCGGGCAGGGCGGGAGAAGTTCTGGACAAGACCTGCAAAGCAAATCCCGAAAATTGTCGCCAGCAGGCAGATGATTGTGAACCGCCGTGCCAGCACCGAATTTTCAAAACCCATGATCTTCATCCCCAGTCCGATCCGTTCGTGGGGTGCTTATAGGTTGTGCCGCCTGAACGGCCTCTGACAGCTCCGTTCATCTGGCGTTCAGCGTTGAAAGCTGGCTTCTGAGACTGTCAGCAGGCTCTGTTCGTTCGCTTGCCTGCTCACGCGAGTTGGTGTCTTGTCTCGCCGGAAACGGAGACGAACATGACAGACCAGAGCAAGCCGATTGACCTCTATTACTGGCCGACGCCCAACGGATGGAAGATTTCCATCATGCTGGAGGAACTCGGCGTTCCATACGCCGTCCACTATATAAACATCGGGCGCGGCGATCAGTTCCATCCGGATTTCATCAAGATCGCGCCAAAC
Organism: Phyllobacteriaceae bacterium; assembly: GCA_031423755.1. Taxonomy (GTDB): domain Bacteria; phylum Pseudomonadota; class Alphaproteobacteria; order Rhizobiales; family Rhizobiaceae; genus JANMEX01. The sequence goes on from JANPGC010000142.1 coordinate 18,823, forward strand.
AACCGGATGCCGGCAATTGTCGACCCGAAAGGGCCGGGCGGCGAGCCGATCTCGGTGTTCGAATCCGGCGCGATTTTGGCTTATCTCGGCCGCAAGTTCGGCAAATTTTATCCAAGTGACGAGCGGTCGCGTGTGGCGTGCGATGAATGGCTGTTCTGGCAGGTCGGCGGTCTCGGGCCCATGGCGGGGCAGGCGCACCATTTCCGCCAATACGCGCCGGAGAAGATAGAGTACGGCGTCAACCGGTACACCAATGAGGTCAACCGGCTCTACGGCGTGATGAACCGGCGCTTGGCGGATCATGCCTATCTCGCAGGCGATTACTCGATTGCCGACATGGCCTCGATTGGCTGGGTCATCCCGCACGAGCGGCAGGGGCAGGATTTGAACGATTTTCCGCACCTTAAGCGCTGGTACGAAGCGGTGAAGTCCCGTCCGGCGGTGATACGGGGGATTGATCTCGGCAAGGATGAGGCCAGGCGCACCAACCTTGCGGAGGACAAGGAAGCGCAGAAGGTGCTGTTCGGGCAGCGGGCACGGTAGCGCAAACTTAAGAAGCGCCATCTTGTTTTTTCGTCAAATGACGCGTATGCTCACGTTAGGAGATGTGACATGCTGAATTCACTTTTGGAATCCAAGCCGAACGAAGCCTTTCCTTCGGCCTTGCAGACCTTCGCCCTAGAAGACGACCGGACGCGGCTGTCGCCCGTTGCCATCAAAGCGTTTCTTGGCCTTGTCAAAGCCTGGGACGTCTCAAACCGCGATGCTGCCGAGCTGTTTTCTGTGTCCGGCAGCACGTTTGACCGGATGAAGCGCGGCGAGCCGATGGTGCTCAATCAGGACCAACTGACCCGGGTTTCCGCCTTGGTGGGCATCTATAAAGGCTTGCATCTGATGTTTGCAGACGCGATGGCCGATGAATGGCCGGTTTTGGCGAATACGGGTCCGTTGTTCAAAGGCGCATCGCCCGTCACAGCGATGAAGGCCGGGGGCATTCCCAAGATGCTCGACACCCGGCGCTATATTGACGCCGTCCGTGGCGGGCTCTGAGCATTGGTGGAAATACCAATTGTCCGCACGGGTTTTGCCCGCACAATGCGGCTCGTGACCAGCGCGCGGTTGCGCGCTGCGGTTCTGGCCGATTTGGTGTCCGAAAATGAAATCGCCGCTTTGGCCGAAATCGAGGGTGCAACAAGCCAGCGGCTGGTGGCGGAAGACAGTTCGGCATATGGCATTGGCCGGGATGATCTTGTGCACGGCGTGCCGTTTGCTTCATTCATCAACGCATCTTTCGCCTACTTCATACCGGACGAGCCGAACCGGTTCAACTTTGACCGTGGAGCCTGGTATTGTGCGCTGGACGTCGATGTCTGTCTGGCAGAAGTGTCATGGCACATGAGCGAGTTTCTCGGGCGCACCGGCAGATTTCATGCAACTGTCGAGTATGCAGAACTCTACGCCAGCCTTGCCGGGGAGTTTTATGACATGCGCGGGATGGAAGACCATCCGGCACTGCATCCGGATCCCGCTCGCGGCTATCCCGAAGGCAACCGGATCGCGCTTGCCGCACGGGTCAAGGGCCTGAACGGCGTCATCTATCCGTCCGTGCGCAAAGCCGGGGGCGTTTGCATCGTCGCAATCCTTGCCCATGCGGTGCAATCGGTCAGGCAAGGCGGAATGTTCAGGATGGTTTGGGCTGGAACTCCGGAGCCCGCGGTTGAACGGCTGGCCGCCTGAATCAGGCTCAATCCGCCGTCCAGGCCTCATCCACATGTTTGCCGCTTTTCAGCACCGCTTCATAGCGCTTACCGCCGGAGACAAAAGAGATTGTCGGCTTTCCGTCGGCGGCGGCTCCTTTTTCGACGTCATAGCAGCTGTAATGGTCCGAAGGTGGCCAAACCGAGCAATACTGGTCGCCGCGTACCAGCCAGCCGCCGTAAGTCTTGCTTCCGGAGGCGTCGATGTAGGGCGTCTCGCCATTCTTGTTGAAGTACTGCCGCGCGCTGGAAGGGCTGAGCGGCAGATACCAAGCGGTGGTGTCGTTCAGCATGGGCTCGATTTGCGCACCGAGCACCTTCTCGCCTGCTTGCGCCAAGGCAGGAAACGCAGTGAGTGCTATCAGGACAATGACTATTCCACGCATGACCGCCTCCAAAACAAAAACCCCGGCGGGCAATATGCCGCGCCGGGATTTGGATTTGAAATCAGAATGCTGTGAAGATTACTGGCGGGTCCAAGTCTCGCTCTTGCAGATGATACCGCCGAGCACACAGCCGGAAAGGCTCATCGTGTTGCCGTTTACCGATGCCTTGCCCTTGTATTTCTTGTCCTCATCGAGATCGGTCAACGAGCCCTTGTAGCGGTTGCCAGTGCCTGACATCGAGCCAGCCTGCTTGCCATTGTGCTTGCCGCCTTGAACGATGGCGCAGAAAGCGTCTCCGCATGGCGAAAACTTGATGATTGTACCGGTCTTGCGCTTCCAAGAGCCCTCGATGGGCTCGGCGGCGATAGCCGGAGCAGCGAACGCAATGGTCAATAGAGCAGCTGTAACAAGTTTGCGGATCATTTCGGTTCTCCCATTTGGTGCTCCGGCCTCCCGCCTGCACCTCGTATCCCTTACGCGAACGTAAGAGTAGACGAGATTTGTCTTTCGCGAAAGCCGTGCCGCAGCGTCATTATGCGAATTTTTGCCGGAAAAAGGGCCGGGGATTGAACAACAGCAAAACACGCATCCCGAACTTTGGTTAGCCAAATGTGTATTTTGATGTGTCAAAATTGAATGAATATTTCGCCAAGTGATTGAAATCGCAGGCTTCTGTTGGTTGCCGGAATGTGAAGTTTACCACTCGTTTTAGTTTTGTTTTCCTCAAATTAAGCACAAGGTTTAACGCCGGATTCAAGTCGGGTCGGCATTCTCCACAACACAAGAGGGCACCGGAATGGTCCGGGAAAACAAAGCGCTCTCAAGGGTTTACGGGGAATACGAACATGGCACGCTTTGAATTGAACACTGCAGAAACCGGCTCGATGGGCAATGGCGCACAGGCCGACATCCTCTTCAACATGGGCCTGATGTATGCCACCGGCCGCGACTGCGACGCCGATCTGGTTGCCGCCCACAAATGGTTCAACATTGCCGCCATCAAGGGCTGCGACCGCGCCGCTGAAATGCGCGCCGAGCTGGCATCCGCCATGTCGAAAATGGAAATCGCCGCAGCGCTTCGCGCCGCCCGCGAATGGATGACCACCCACTGACATTTCATATTTCGTTTGACAGGGATTTACAAAAAGACCCGGAAAACGGGCAACACCACAAGATCCGGATAAACCGGAAATGACGACAAGATCCGGATAAACCGGGCATGACGACAAGATCCGGATTAACCGGAAACGACGACAAGATCCGGATTAACCGGACATGACGGGGAAGCCGGAAAAACCGGACATGACGGGGAAAGCCGGCAACCTTGGGGAAGGGGACGGTCTCACCAAAGCCGCGACCGGTAAACCGGCGCGGCTTTTGTGTCTTTACGATTTCGCCGCAGTTTCCACCGCGTCAGCCAGCGCCGCCGCAAAAAGCGCCATGTCCGCGTCAGTACCGCAAGAAACACGAATGCAACGATCCAGAACCGGCGCGGCAGGCTTGCGGACAAAAATGTCGCGCGCAATCAGCCCGTCAAGAACAGTCTTGGCAAAAACGCCATCCCGCCCGCAATCGATCGCGACGAAATTCGTGGCCGAAGGAATTGGATGAAGGCCGCAGTCAATCGCGGCCTTGGCGATCCGGTCTCGCGACTTGGCAACTGCCCCGACCACATGATCGAGCCACGCCTGATCTTTGAGCGCGGCAATGCCGGCTGCCTGGGCAATCCGGCTCATGCCGAAATGGTTTCTGACCTTGTTGAACGACTGCACCGCATCTTCCGGCCCGAACACAACGCCGATCCGAATTCCCGCCATGCCGTAAGCTTTTGAAAATGTACGAAATCGCAAGACGTTCGGCGTGTTGACGTCTATTTCAGGCACAGTGCCCTGCGGGGCGGTTTCGCAGTAAGCCTCATCCAGAATCAGCATGGTTTCCGGTGGAAGCGCTTTGGCAAATGCCTCGACATGTCTGCCGGCATGCCATGTCCCCATCGGATTGTCGGGGTTGGCAAAATACACAAGTTTCGGCCGCTCCCGCCACGCGGCATCCAGCAGGGCCTCCAGGTCTTCACGATCGTCGCGGTAAGGCACCGTGACAAGTTTCGCGCCAAAGCCGTGCACATGGTAATTGAAGGTCGGATATCCGCCGAGCGATGAAACAATCGTATCACCCGGCATGGCATAGAGGCGTGCAACAAGCCCAAGCAGTCCGTCGATACCGCCACCCACATTCACATTGGCAAAAGGCACGCCAAGATGCGCGGCAATGGCGGATTTCAGATCATGGTTTTCCGGATCAGCATACTTCCAGGACTCTGAAGCCACCGCTTGCATCGCCGCTATGACCGATGGCGCTGGCCCGAAACCGCTTTCATTGGCCCCGATACGCGCCTTGAACAGTCTTCCTCGCTGGCGTTCAAGTGTTTCAGGGCCGACAAACGGCACAGAGGCAGCAAGTGACTGCGCGAGCGAGGTGAGGGCGGGGCGGATAATGGTCATGGCAAAGTCCGGCAAATTTGTATTTTCAACTGTTGCCGCAGAATATGTTGCATGCAAGCGCCGCGCACCC
>JANPGC010000143.1:0-2070 GCA_031423755.1 Phyllobacteriaceae bacterium
CCGCCTTTGATCCGCCGCGGACGCCAAATCGAAGCGGTCTTTCAACAAAGACATAAGTCATCCATGCCAAGACATCTGAAATCAGGATCAAGGAGAGTCGAACTGAAGCAGACGGCGTTTCTCCGCCAATGATCCGGGCAAATGACAGCAAAGGCCAATGCCACAGATACAGCGGGTAGCTCAGCAGACCGATCCAGACCAAAAGCTGGTTTGACAGTATCACACGGTTGAACCATGCAGCGGGCCCTGCCGCCAGGATCAGCGCCGCGCCTGTCACCGGCAGCAACGCCCACTTGCCCGGAAACACCGATGCCTTGGTAATCAAAGCATAGCCGCATCCGAGCAGGCATATGCCCGCGAAGGCGTAAATGTCCGGCAATATGCTGCGGATTGCGCCGATGGATAAGGGAAAACTCCGCATTTCAGGCGCGCGGACAACGGCAGGGTTTCCGGCAGGCAAAGCGGGCCGATGCAAGGCATGGAGCGCCAAAAGGCTTCCAGCCATCAGTTCCCAGAAACGGGATAGGGGCGAGTAGAAATCGGAGCCGGCGATTTTTCCGGCGCTGATGCTCAATGCCAACGAACCGAAGGCAATGGCCAGCATCGGTCGCATCAATTTGATTTTGGTCTTCCACAGCAGCCAAACCAGAAATGGCCAAATTATGTAGAATTGCTCCTCAATGCCCAGACTCCACAAATGCAGCAGCGGCTTTGTTTCGGCAGATTTGTCAAAGTAGCCCGCTTCGCCCCAAAGGACAAAATTGGAAACCATGCCCGCGCCAGACGCCATGTGCTTTCCAAGTTGCCTGAATTCATCCGCCAGCAGCCAAAACCAGCCTACGGCAAAACAGAACGCAAGCACCACGGCAAGCGCCGGAAAGATCCTCCGTATCCGCCGCTGGTAGAAACCGGAAAATGTGAATGTTCCGTTGTCTAAATTCCTGAAAATGATGGTCGAGATGAGAAAGCCGGAAATGACGAAGAAAACGTCAACCCCGATGAAGCCGCCCTTGATCCACAATGGAAAAGCATGAAACCCGACCACACTCAACACAGCAACGGCGCGTAAGCCGTCAATATCCTTGCGGTAGGCTGGAGACATTAAATGCACGTTTTCTATTTTCATGAAAATTGCTGAATATCCGTCCTACCTTGCAGCTCAGCGGAGTGTCACGCTGCAATGACATTGCAGGACACTGGCTCAGCCACTCCTACACGCCCCATGCGCATGCTTCAATTGCACCGCAAAGCCTGACGACTGGACCGTTGGTGCGTGAAAAGCCGGTCATCACCTATTGCCTTGCCGAGCCTTTGTAGCCTGTCGCTGGCAAATGCCGGGATTCTGTTCAGTCGCGCTAAGAGGTATTGCGGTTGATGTCTTGGAGTTTGAGGCACGACGTGGCAGGTTCTTCACGACAGCGCCACCACGGCAGAGGCGGTCCGTCGAGCGATATAGCGAAGCCAAGGGAGCGTAAGGGCCCTGTAAGAGTTGGTCGAACCCGTCGCGCGTGAAGTTGCGGGACCGGGTCGGGAGAGGCATCAATGAAGCCAATTGGACAATCAAATTGGGAAGCATGTCAGGATTAAACTGAACGACGGTCAGAAAATCCTTATAGATCAATGGCTTGTAAAGTAAACTGGCTCCCCGGGCCGGATTCGAACCAGCGACCGATCGATTAACAGTCGATAAAACCTGTGTTTCATTGCGTTTAAAGTCGGTGGATAACGTTTCGGAGATTCCGGCAACATATTGAAAATGCTGGCTATATGTGTTGCATGATGTTTCATGCCGTTGCTTTGTTGCGCAAGAAAACTGTTGCCCCAGTGTTGCCCCGAGGGATCATGACTAGAGAAGTTCTCACTGATAAGCGGCTCAAGTCGCTCAAGCCTGCGGAATTGGGCAAGCGATATGAAATCCTTGACGCGGTCGTCCCCGGCTTGGCCGTTCGCCTGTCAGACAAGGGGAAAAAAACTTTCGTGATGATCGCGAGATTTCCCGGCAGCGCCAATCCGACAAGACGGGCAATTGCCGAATATGGCGTCATCACGCTCGAGGCCGCTCGCAATGCG
>JANPGC010000144.1:0-16123 GCA_031423755.1 Phyllobacteriaceae bacterium
GCCCGACGCTGGTGAAGTAGTACGGTCTCTTTTCTTCTCCCCATGTCTTCCATGAGGAGAAGGTGGCGCGAAGCGCCGGATGAGGGGAAAGCGCCGCAGAATTGCGGGGTACACTCCCCTCATCTGCCTGTCGGCATCTTCTCCCCACGGAAGACGCGGGGAGAAGACAGATAACCACCAAATTTGTCGCCTGGCTCCATGGGTTGGGTGCAATGAAACGAAACATTCGGAACCCCGCCATGATCAAAGCCCGCGTCACCGTAACACTGAAAAACGGCGTCCTCGACCCGCAAGGCAAAGCCATCGAAGGCGCGCTCGGCACGCTGGGTTTCGAAGGCATCGGCTCCGTACGCCAAGGCAAGGTGTTTGATGTGGTGCTGGAGCATGACGACAAGGGGCGTGCAGAGGCGGACTTGATGGCCATGTGCGAAAAGCTGCTGGCGAATATGGTGGTTGAGGATTTTGCTTTCGAATTGAAGTGAGCAAACTCAATACGATCCAACGATAGAAGAATTCAGGAATACCGCCCATGAAATCCGCAGTCGTCCTCCTCCCCGGCCTCAACCGCGACCGCGACATGATTGCGGCTTTGACCAAGATTGGTGGCAAAGCGCCGGTCACAGTCTGGCAGACGGACACGAGCGTTCCCGATGTCGACCTCATCGTCATTCCCGGCGGCTTTTCCTATGGCGACTATCTCCGCTGCGGCGCGATTGCCGCCCGCTCGCCGGTGATGCGGGCGGTGAAGGAGAAGGCAGACAAGGGCGTGATGGTGATCGGCGTCTGCAACGGTTTCCAGATATTGCTCGAGGCAGGCATGCTGCCCGGCGCGCTGATGCGCAACACATCGCTGAAATTCGTTTGCCGCGAGATCAAGCTCTCGGTCGCCAACGCCAACACCGCCTTCACCAAGACCTACCATCCGGGCCAGATCATCCGCTGCCCGGTAGCCCATCATGACGGCAATTATTTCACCGACCCCGAGACGCTGGCAAAGCTTGAGGGCAATGGTCAAGTCCTATTCCGCTACGCCGACGGCACAAACCCCAACGGCTCGATCAACGACATCGCCGGCATCATGAATGAACGCGGCAACGTGCTCGGCCTGATGCCGCATCCAGAGAACCTGATCGAAGCCGCACACGGCGGCACCGACGGACGAGGTCTGTTTGCATCAGCGCTGGGAATGGCGGCATGAAGTGGAAGATCGCAGTCACTCTCTCTGCAGCGCTGCTCACCGCCTGCACTCCAAAACCCAAGGTGACGCTGGTTAGGCCATCATCGCAAGCGATTGCCGTGGCAACGCTGCAGAAGGTCAACACACAGGCGCATGATTGCTGGATGACCGACAAGGCGTTCAAGGCCTACGGACTGGTCCCCGAACTCGACACCACCGGCACCCCGCGCATTCTGGTGATCCCCAAGGGCAAGCCGCAGTTCCTACCCAAACTCGTTATCGCCTCCAACGGCCGGTCCGTCAGCACTTTCGGCCCCCTCGCCGAAGGCCCCCTTGCCCCGCGCATCAATGCCGATGTGGCAAGATGGGCATCGGGCGCAACGGGCTGCGCGGCTTGACCCCGATGCGCAAACTGCTGCCAAGACTTGGCTTTGCCATCGGCGGATTTGCCGTGATTCTGCAAATCTTCCTGACTGTCAACTCGCGGATGGCCGCCGGCGACAGTCTGTTTCAAGCGCTGACTTTCTTCTTTTCCTTCTTCACCATCCTCATCAACATCGCGGCACTCTTCGTCTATGCGGCCCACCTGTTTCCGGGCCGGTTCACGCTGTTCGCCAGCCCGTTGATGCGCGGAACCATCGCCGTCGCCATCGCCGTCGTCGGCCTTGTCTATGCGACAGTTTTGGCAGGCATCTGGCAACCGCAAGGTCTGTTCTGGCTATGCGACACGCTGTTGCATTATGTGGCACCGGTTGTTTATGTCGCCTGGTGGATCACCAGCGGGCGCAGCGGCACGCTCGCCTATGCCGACGTGCCGAAGATGCTGGCGTTTCCGCTGGTCTACTGCGCCTATGCCGTCGTGCGCGGGCTGACCACCGGCAGATATGCCTATCCGTTTCTTGACGTCGACACACTCGGCGGCGGCAAGGTGATCATCAATGCGATCATCGTCGCCGCGCTGTTTCTCCTCTTTTCGATCGCCGCCATCGCCTATGACGGCAGGTTCCCCGCGCCTGCGCAAACGCTCTGAGACAAGTGCAAAATGACCATCCGCAACAGCTTCCCCATCACTCCTGAACTTATCGCCTCGCATGGCCTGAAACCGGACGAATACCAGCGCATCCTCGCCCTGATCGGCCGCGAGCCGACCTACACCGAGCTCGGCATTTTCTCGGCAATGTGGAACGAGCATTGCTCGTACAAATCCTCCAAGAAATGGCTGAAAACGCTGCCGACCACGGGCCCGCAGGTGATCCTTGGGCCGGGAGAGAACGCTGGCGTGGTTGATATCGGCGATGGCGATTGCGTGGTGTTCAAGATGGAGAGCCACAACCACCCGTCTTACATCGAGCCCTATCAAGGCGCAGCGACGGGCGTCGGCGGCATTTTGCGCGATGTATTCACCATGGGCGCACGCCCGATTGCGGCGATGAACGCGCTGCGGTTTGGCGACCCGAGCCACCCGAAGACCAAGCATCTGGTAAACGGCGTGGTCGCCGGTGTCGGCGGCTATGGCAATGCTTTCGGTGTTCCTGTGGTCGGCGGTGAAGTCGAGTTTGATCCAAGCTACAATGGCAATTGCCTCGTCAACGCCTTTGCCGCAGGCCTTGCCAAAACCGATGGCATCTTCCTCTCCATCGCCAAGGGCGTCGGTCTGCCGGTCGTTTACCTCGGCGCAAAAACCGGCCGCGACGGCGTCGGTGGCGCAACGATGGCCTCTGCGGAGTTTGACGACTCGATCGAGGAGAAGCGCCCGACCGTGCAGGTCGGCGATCCTTTCACCGAAAAGTGCCTGTTGGAAGCCTGCCTTGAACTGATGGCCTCCGGTGCAGTCATAGCCATTCAGGACATGGGCGCGGCGGGCCTGACCTGCTCTGCCGTCGAAATGGGTGCCAAGGGCGACCTTGGCATTGCGCTCGATCTAGACAAGGTTCCGGTGCGCGAGACCTCGATGAGCGCCTACGAGATGATGCTGTCGGAAAGCCAGGAGCGGATGCTCATGGTGCTGAAACCCGAGCTGGAACAGGTTGCCGAAGCCATCTTCCGCAAATGGGGCCTCGAACTCGCCATCGTCGGCCACACAACAGACGATCTCCGCTTCCGTGTCATCCATCAGGGCGAGGAAGTCGCGAACTTGCCGATCAAGGAACTCGGTGACGAAGCGCCGGAATATGACCGGCCATGGGTGGAATCAAAGAAGCCCGCGCTGCTGGCCACCGATGACATTCCGCAAGCTGATATCGCAGACGCATTGCTCAAGCTGGTCGGTTCGCCGAACCAGGCCTCGCGCCGTTGGGTTTGGGAACAGTATGACACGCTGATCCAGGGCAACTCACTGCAATTGCCCGGCGGCGATGCAGGCGTTGTCCGCGTCGAGGGTCATGCCACCAAAGCGCTCGCCTTCTCGTCCGATGTCACACCGCGCTATTGCCAAGCCGATCCGTTCGAGGGCGGCAAGCAGGCAGTGGCCGAATGCTGGCGAAATCTGACCGCCACAGGCGCGCTGCCGCTCGCCGCCACCGACAATCTGAACTTCGGCAATCCGGAACGCCCGGAAATCATGGGTCAACTGGTCGGCGCAATCAAAGGCATTGGCGAAGCCTGCCGCGCACTCGATTTCCCGATCGTCTCCGGCAACGTCTCGCTCTACAATGAGACCAACGGCACCGGCATCCTGCCAACGCCGACCATCGGCGGCGTCGGGCTGATTGACGACTGGTCGAAGATGGCACGGATTGCATTTGCCAATGAGGGCGAATGCATCCTGCTCGTCGGCGCGCCCGACTCATGGGGCACCCATCTTGGCCAGTCCATCTACCTGCGCGACATCCATGGCCGCACCGATGGCCCTGCCCCACAGGTTGATCTTATTGCAGAGCGCAAGGCCGGAGATTTTGTCCGTAAGCTCATCCGCGAAGGCGCAGCGACGGCAGTGCACGACTGTTCGGATGGTGGGCTGGCACTGGCCGTCGCCGAGATGGCAATGGCCTCCGGCATTGGCGCGAGCGTCAACCAGCTGAACGATCACGATCCGATTCCGGTGTTCTTCGGCGAAGATCAGGGCCGCTATGTCGTCACGATCCGGCGCGACGACCTCGATGGCGTTCAGGAGGCGGCAGAAGAGGCTGGCGTCTTTGCGCCGTGGATCGGCAACACTGGCGGCAGCGCATTGAAACTCGGCGATGCCCGCGCGATAATGGTGCAAGAATTGAAACGGGCCCACGAATCATGGTTCCCTGATTTCATGAATTCCTGAAAGGAATCAATCGATGGCCATGCAAGCCGACGAAATCGCTAAACTGATCAAGGACGCCATTCCCGATGCAAAAGTGACCATCCGCGACCTGGCGGGCGACGGTGACCACTATGCCGCCGAGGTCGTGGCCGAAAGCTTCCGCGGCAAGAGCCGTGTGCAGCAGCACCAGCTGGTATATCAGGCGCTGAAAGGAAACATGGGCGGCGTCCTGCATGCGCTGGCGCTACAAACTTCCATACCGCAATAAATTCCTTTTGACGGGGACCGGGCATGACCACACTGGGTGATTTCTTCAAAGGCGTCGTTGAAGACACGCTGAAGGACCTTTTGAACAAGACAACGCGCAAAGTCTCGCGCCGCAAGCGCCGCCGCACGGCGACCACAGGCACCGCGGCGACATTGCGCAAGATAGAGAAGCTGCTGAATCCTGCCAAGAAGCAGACCAGCCGCAAGGCGACCTCTCGCGCGAGATCAAAAGTGAAGCGGCGCATCTATTGAGGGTGCTCCGGCTCTTCAAAAACCGCTACAATTGGTCCCACCGGGTAACCGCCGCCTTGAATGGTTGAATCACTTCCATACAAAGCCGACACAACCCCATCAAAATAAAGCGCATTTTAGCAGTTGAGCTGATCGCGGAAGAGCCGTGCGAATTTGCCAAAACTGACTGGATCGCGCGAGATGGCAAAGACAGCGCCGCCATCCTGGTCAATCCCGACGCCATTGCGGACGTTGCGTGAGTTGCCATCCGGCTCGAAACGCGGATGGATCGTGCCGTCAATGACCAACATCGGACCTGACTGCGTTGCAAATTCGACAACCCTTGGCGACACCAGATAGGTATCGGTCGAAGTGACGAAAGGCTGGCCGCCGGAATAAATGCCAAACACGCCGTTTGGCTTCATGAAAAAATTGCCCTCTCCTGATCCTGTCTGAAGCGGCGCAAAGCGATGCTGATCGGCGATGAACAGCCCGACAGGCGACAAATCCTCGTGATACATGCCTGCATTCATCGTGAACAGCATCGGGCGGCCCTCGCCGCGCATGGAGGCGGCAAACCGGTCAAGGCTGCGCCATGGCGTGCCGGATTTGTCATTTAGGTGCAGCTCAACGCGATGGGTCGCCGTATCGACGGTGCACACGATGAACGCGGCAGATTCGAACGAAGTGTCGGCGCAGCCAGCAGGCAGAACCGCCTCGGATTGTGTAGAGACTGGGTTGGAACTTTGCAAAAAGTATATGGCAACGGCTGCAATGACCGCCACAACGACCAGCAGCAAAGCAAGAACTACGCGATTCCGGTTCACAATGCGTCAATCCAATAGGCAGAAGTTTCTGCTCCAACCAACCACCCATGCATCTTGTCTTGTGCAGTGCAAAAGTTTATCTCTACGACATGCGCATTCATCGGGCCTTGAACCCGTTAGATAAGGAAACTGCCATGACCGCCATTCATGATTTCATCGACAATGAAGTGAAGTCCAACGATGTTGTCCTTTTCATGAAAGGCACGCCGGGCTTTCCCCAGTGCGGCTTTTCCGGTCAGGTCGTTCAGATTCTTGATCACCTCGGCGTTGACTACAAAGGCATAAACGTTTTGACCTCGGATGACTTGCGTAACGGCATCAAGGATTACGCCAACTGGCCGACCATCCCGCAGCTTTACGTCAAAGGCGAATTCGTCGGCGGCTGCGACATCGTCCGTGAAATGTTCCAGCAACAGGAACTGCAGGATTTCATGACCGAGAAAGGCGTCGCGCTGAAGGGCGCTGCCTGAGCTAGCTCCATTATCTGCTGACCCCGGCGCGACCGGGATCATTTCCAAGCGTCGGCATCTTCCGGCGCTTTTCCCGTTTTTTGAAAGCATTTCCATCATGAATGCACCCATAAGAAATCCTGAACAATCAGCCCCCGCATTTGCCATAGGCCGTGGCGAATTCATCGCCATGATCGCCGCAATGATGGCGATCAACGCGCTGGCCATCGATGTCATGCTGCCTGGCATGCAGGAAATCGGCGCAAGCCTTGGCGAACCGGACGAAAACAAGCGCCAGTTGATAATCACCGCGTACCTCCTCGGCTTCAGCGTGATGCAGCTTGTCTTCGGGCCGTTGTCTGACAGATTCGGCCGCCGCGGCCCGCTTGCAGCCGGCATTGCCGTCTATGTTCTTGCCGCAGTCGGCGCCATCTTTGTGCCAACCTTCGCGCCGCTTCTTGGCCTTCGTTTCATTCAAGGCATGGGCGCAGCCGCGACACGCGTGATTGCCGTCGCAATCGTCCGCGATGTTTTCGGCGGCAGGCAGATGGCGGAAATCATGTCGGTGGTGATGACCGTCTTCATGGTCATGCCAGTGATCGCGCCATCGCTTGGCCAAGGAATCATGCTGTTTGGCGAATGGCATTTGGTGTTCGTGTTCATGGCGGTGATTGCAGCGGCAATCCTCGTTTGGATGTGGACCCGGTTGCCTGAGACACTGAAAAAAGAGAGCCGCCGTCAGCTGACACTCTCTTCAGTGGCGACCGGCTTCAAGGTCGTCATGACCAATCGCATTTCGCTTTGGTACACTTTGGCAATGGCCATTGTGATGGGCGCGCTGTTCGGCTTCATCAACTCGGCACAGCAGATCTATGTCGGCATTTACGGACTTGGTGTCTGGTTCCCTGTTGTGTTCGCTCTGGTTGCCGGCCTGATGTCGGTCGCTTCTTTCGCCAACTCCAAGCTGGTCATGAAATACGGCATGCGCCGCATGTCGCACGGCGCGCTCATTGGCTTCATAACCGTTTCGTCGATCCTCGCGATCTACGCAGCATTCGGCGCTGTGCCATTCGCCGTCTTTCTCACGCTCTTTGCGATGGCGATGATTTTCTTCGGCATGATCGGTTCAAACCTGACATCCATCGCCATGGAGCCGCTCGGCGCGCTGGCCGGCACGGCTTCGTCCGTTCAGGGCTTTATCCAGACCATGTTCGGCGCCGTGGCCGGAGCGCTGATCGGACAGGCGTTTGATGGAACCGTGTTTCCGATTTCGCTAGGGTTTGCGCTGCTTGGTATCACCGCAATTTGCTGCGTTTTGATCGCGGAAAAGGGGCGGCTGTTCGGCGTCGGTTCCGGCACCCCGGCCTGATGCAATCATAAAGCAATTTACACCAAGACCGCCGCGCTGTCACTTCTTCGGCGCGGCAATCAACCATTCGCCTATTACTTTCCGTCCTTCCGAGGCTGCCAGCCCGCGGTCGTTGTCGCTGAGGTTTTCAAGTGCAGCAATGCCACGCCAGTCAACAGGCTTTTCGCGGACGACTTTTTTCTCATAGCTGACGGGAATACGGTCGATAAGCGCGCTGCGCAGACTTGCCGCATCCTTCATGATCTTGTCGTGCAGTTCGACAATAAGCACCGCGCCATCAAGGACAGATAGCACATCACTGGAGAGGACGGGAAATTCAGCCCCCTCAATGTCGCAGATCACGAGCGCATTCCCGGCATTGAAATTGTTGGCCTTGAGTCGCTGGCTGAATGTCTCATCCGCCTTGCCGAGAACCACGATTTTGTCTGACACGCCGTTTTCGACCGCATTGCGGACGATGGCCTCACGACCGTCTGCCGTAATCTCAAAGCAGATGGAGCGCTTGGCGAGGCCGGATTTGACGAGGCCGAGCGCATAAAACCCATCGGCAGCCCCGACGCACACAGCATCGCCGAATGGACCCCGGCGCTCGATTTCTTCAAACACCGCAGCCTCATAGATACCAAGCACTTTCTGGCCAAGACAGCTGCGCGACACATTGGAGTTGCCGTCGAGCTTCAAACCCGCGAACACGCCAAGCTGCACCACACCGCCCGCATCGGCAAAAATGCGGTTGGACAGGCGCTTGCGGCGCAACTTGAGCAGCGGCTTTGACAGCGTGTCTAGAATATTGGTCATGCTTCTGGTTCTCGCATTGGATGAAGTCCTGCAAAATCGTAGAGCTTCAGGTCCAGCATATGGCTTGGCCTGATGTTGCCCATGGCGCGGATCATCGCTTCTTTCCGGCCCGGCATCCGCTTCTCGATGTCTGAGAGCATGGATTTCATGGCATTTCGCTGCAGGCCTTCCTGACTGCCGCACAGATCGCAGGGAATGATCGGAAATTCCAATGCCCTGGCAAACGCTTCAAGGTCATCCTCCGCATTGTAAGCCAGCGGGCGCAGTACGAGCACATCTCCCTCATCGTTCAGAAGCTTCGGCGGCATGGTGGCAAGCCGCCCGCCATGGAACAAGTTCATGAAGAAGGTCTCCAGAATGTCTTCGCGATGATGGCCGAGCACCAGCGCTGCACAGCCCTCCTCCCGCGCAATACGGTAAAGATGGCCGCGGCGCAGGCGTGAGCAGAGCGAGCAGTATGTGGAATTCTCCGGAAGCTTTTCGGTGACGATGGAATAGGTGTCCTGATATTCTATGCGATGCTCGACACCGAGCGATTTGAGATAATCCGGCAGTATATGCTTGGGAAAGTTCGGCTGACCCTGATCAAGATTGCAAGCCAGCAATTCGACCGGCAGCAAGCCGCGCCATTTCAAGTCAAGCAGCAACGCCAAGAGCCCGTATGAATCCTTGCCGCCCGACAGGCCGATCAGCCAGCGGTCGCCCGGGCGGACCATGCCGAAATCGTCAATCGCCTGCCGCGTCAAACGCAACAAACGCTTGCGCAGCTTGTTGAACTCGACATTCGATGGCGCGGCTCGGAACAGCGGATGGCAGGTGCCTGCGGCAAACTCGTCTGGCCTGTGAACATTCATGGGCAAATCCTTCGACGCCGGTTTAGCCGCAACGGCGCTGATTGCAAAGGCTCACGAACCAAAGATCGACCAGCCGGTTTTCTTGGCCAGCATTTCCAGCGCCAACGTGCCCACCAGCGAATTGCCGACGTGATTGAGGCCAGGCGACCAGACGGCGATGGAGGCCTTGCCCGGCGCAATGGCCAATATGCCGCCGCCGACGCCGCTTTTGCCCGGCAGACCGACGCGGTAGGCGAAATCGCCGGAACCATCGTAATGGCCGCACATCAGCATCAGGGCGTTGATGCGCCGGGCGCGCTCGCGCGAAACGACCTGGCGGCCGGTCTGCGGATTGATACCGCCATTTGCGAGGAACATTCCGGCCTGCGCCAGCTGGCGGCATGACAAGGCCAAGGCGCACTGATGAAAGTAGACGCCGAGCACATGCGCGACTGGCTGGGTGAGATTGCCAAAGCTGCACATGAATTCGGCCAGCGCCATGTTGCGATGGCCGGTTGCAGCTTCCGAGGCGGCGACGGCCGGATCGATGGCGATGTCGTCGTCATCGGCAAGAAAGCGGACAAACTGCACAATTTCGCCGATGGCTTCCTTCGGAACATGGCCGGACAGCAAGACATCCGCCACGGCAATCGCCCCGGCGTTGATAAAGGGATTGCGTGGAATGCCGAGCTCGCGTTCAAGCTGGACGATGGAATTGAAGGCAGATCCGGATGGTTCCCGCCCGACGCGTTTCCACAGCGAATCGCCGACCTTGCCGAGCGCGAGAGTCAGCGAGAAGACCTTGGAGACGCTCTGGATGGAGAAGGATGTGTCAAAATCGCCGGCCAGCGCCGGTGGCCCGTCAAGCGGCAGAACGGCGATGCCGAACTGTTTGGGATCAACCTTGGCAAGCTGCGGAATGTATGACGCGACCGTGCCCTCGCCGACACTTGGCAGCAAGAACTGATGGATGGAGGCGACTATGTCTTGCAGGGAGTCCATTTGTCTGTCCCCAGAGATGAAAAAAGCCGCCGCGGTTTCCCGGGCGGCTTTTTGAATTCATGTGCGGGCCGCTTAGCGCGAGTAGAATTCGACGACCAGATTTGGCTCCATCTGCACGGCAAACGGAACGTCAGAAAGGGTCGGGACGCGCATGTAGGATGCGACCTGCTTGTTGTGGTCGACGGTGATGTAATCGGGAACATCGCGCTCGGCGAGCTGGTTGGCTTCGAGAACGAAGGCGAGCTGCTTGGACGCATCCTTGACTTCGATGATGTCGCCGACCTTGCACTGGTAGGAACCAATGTTGGTGCGGCGGCCATTGACCTTGACGTGGCCGTGGTTGACGAACTGGCGCGCGGCGAAAATCGTCGCGACGAACTTGGCGCGGTAGACAATGGCGTCGAGGCGCGATTCCAGAATGCCGATCAGGTTTTCACCAGTGTCGCCCTTGCGGCGTGCGGCCTCGGTGTAGATGGCGCGGAACTGCTTTTCCGAAATGTCGCCGTAATGGCCCTTGAGCTTCTGCTTGGCGCGAAGCTGCAGACCGAAGTCCGACATCTTGCCCTTGCGGCGCTGGCCGTGCTGTCCCGGACCATATTCACGCTTGTTGACCGGGGACTTCGGACGGCCCCAGATATTTTCGCCCATACGGCGGTCGAGTTTATACTTTGCTGACTCGCGCTTGCTCATCGCATTTCCTCAATAGTTGCCACGGCGCAGACCATCCGCCCCGTGTGGGAAACGCGCCCTCCTCTGAAACCTGATGGTCTCTGACAGAATTCTCAACGACGCATCGGGAAAAATCACGGGACACGTAAAACCGCAGGGGTTTATTCCTGCGGCTGGCGGGTGAATAGGGGATGAGATGCGAGATGTCAATTGGATTGCCGGGGATCGTCTGGCTTGCAGGGGATCGTCACTCCGGGGCCGCGAAGCGGAGCCCGGAGTCCAGAGCGCCGAAGGTCGGGGTTAAGTGCAGTGGATAGGATCCAAAGGCGTCCATAAAGATGATTTCGTTGGCGAATATCCGATGTCGGCGCTCTGGATTCCGGGTTCCGCTTCGCGGCCCCGGAATGACGACCCCAAACGGAGTTGTTGCAGAAAAGTCGTTCTGCAGCGACCTCGACCAATTAGACACAAAATTTGCGTCGCTTTTGCTCACCCCGAATCCGGCGCATTCAGCAAATCGCGCGCCAATCCATGGCATTCGCGCAGCACATCGTCAATTTCATGGATCCGGCGCTCGCGCCAACCGGGCGGCAGGCCGGGACGGAAGGTCGAAATGCGCTTTGGCTTCAACGGGGTTTTGTTCTTGAGCGCCAAATCACGCCGTGCCTGCCAGCGGGCAAGGCGGCGGGCCTGAAGGGGAAGGTCATTCAACGCAGAGCGCAATGCACGAAGACGGGTGAACAGGTGGGCGGCATCAACCGGCACATCGGGCTGCGAGAAATGCGGCGTGTTGTGCTCGTCATCGGACAGGCCGGCAAAACTGAAGCGCGGCAGGGCGTTGTTGTCATAATCATCAAGGACAAAATGCTTCAGCGGATCAAACAGGCAGAATGACGGCGTTTTCGAAGCGTCTGCAAGGCCGAACCCGGCCAAACCAGCCGGAAGTGGACGCGACGCGCGCGGTGAAAGTACCAACCCGCGCGCGGCAATGACAATGAGCCGGCGGACGGCCGATTCAGCAGGCCGCAGGATGAGCATGATGGCGGCATAAACATGCCGCGGCATCTTCCCTGCCCCATTGGACCCAATCATCACAAACAAAGCCGCCACAATGCGCCTTAGCGCATCACGGTTTCGGCTGATTGCGAGGTTCCAGTCCAATGTTGTGGCTCCGATTGAAAATGCTGGCGGGATTATGAGGCGGGTGAAATGAGGGTGGATAAGTTTTCACTTTCTGCCCTGCGCATAGCGTGGGGGAGAGGAATGGAGGCACGTTCTGCACCGGCTTTGCACACCGCCGGGGCACCCCCTTCTGTCCTGTCGGACATCTTCCCCTCAAGGGGGAAGATTGGCGCTCCGCCGCCTGCCGCCAATCGATGACGTTAGCCGATAGCCGCATATGCCAACCTCAAATCATGGAAGCTGGCGAAAGCAGGCGCGCAGTCCGATCTTCCCCCTTGAGGGGAAGATGTCCGACAGGACAGAAGGGGGTGCCACGGTGGTGTTCAAAGTGGGTGCAAGGCGATCACAGTCTCTACCAACCGCAACAAGCCGGACTGCAGTTTTCATTCAAGCTGCACACGAACGTCACGGCTTGTCAGTTACAATCAAACCCTCGACGTGCGCCAGACCTATCGCGCCCTGTCCCGATCCCGCGACCGTTCGCGTTCCGTGGATCGTTCGCTGGCGCTGTCATAATCGTTTCGGTGGCGTTTGGCAGATGACGAGCTTTCAGAAGCTGTGTCAGCGCTCGATTGGCGGTCATCGGACGATGCGGAGAGGCCAGCCCATTCCTTCTCGCCAAGTCTCAAGTTTTCCATTTTTGGAATCAGGAAATTGACCGCGATCGACTCGTAGCTGCCGCCGGGTTTGCCCTCGCGTTTATCCCGCCTTCTTTCCCTCCTCGATGTCACTTTGTCTGCAAGACTGGAAAGACCCTCGTCAATGCGCTGCTTCTGCATTTCCAGAAATCTGACAATTGCCTTTTCGTCTCCGTTTCGTCCGCCAGCATGGGTAAAGTACGGTTGTTCATGAATGAAATGATGGAGACTTTTATCTTTACCGTCCAAGGCAAAACCAAGCTTGAGCGTGGACGGCAGGCCGCTGTCTCCAGCAATGAGTTCGCCCAATTCGCGTGTCACTTTGATCGAGCCATATTTTTTCGCGTAGATTTTCGCGGCAGATTCAAACACCGTGTGAACCTGATTGGCACCAACATAGCCCGGCACCCTTTTGCTCTTGTCCAGCCTGTCCAGAAAGTTCAGGTGATCCGCTATTGTGTGCGCCCACGGCGAGTATTTTTTCTCTGCGATGCCTGCCCGCGCAATCGCAGTGTTGGCGGTTTCGCCAAGGACTGATTTTTCTGTCTTCCGCTTTTCGTCATGCGTCAGTTTGAGGCCGACCACATCTTCCTGTATCCATGACAGCTGCTGGTCTGGCCGGTATTTGAGCGTTGCCCCGTCTTGCGTTGGTTTTGCAGGCAATGGCGCACCTGCGTATTGCCTTTCGACATTGTTGCCAGCGTGATAGACTTTCAATTTGCCGGAGAAATACGTTCTGACGTCATGATCTTTGACGTCTTTTAGCGAAAACTCCTCGCCCTTGATGACCTCCCTCTTGCCGTCGCACTCCATGAAAATGGAATTACCTCCGCGCAAAAGCTTGTATGCCTCATGAACAGGTTTCTCGCCGACGTCAGGCTTACGCTCTCGCTTGCCCATCTCAAAATGATCCAGAATATTGTTTTTGTTGAATAAAAATTGAAACATGAATACTGAAACGGCATCTCAAAGATGCGGAAAGATCATGGCATATCGCTCACGTGATATCAACACGAGGGCTGCCGTGCGGATAGGTCTCCATCATTGACACACGGCATTTGACCCCGCGGCAGCGAAATTCCGGCCACATTGCTGTGACCAACCCCCACCGCTGTGCCTCCTTCAAATCCGCCCTGCGGGAGCTTATTGTCCTGTCAAAACAGGAAGCACTCCCCATGCAACTCGGCCTTTATACATTCGCCGGAACCGGCGCGGACCCGACCACGGGCGCGACCATTTCGTTTCAGCAGCGCATGACGAACCTCTTGGAAGAGGCGGTGCTGGCCGATGAGGTTGGGCTCGATGTTTTCGGCATTGGCGAGCATCACCGGCCGGATTTCGCCATTTCGACGCCCGCTGTCGTGCTGGCGGCGATTGCGGCGAAGACGAAGCGGATACGCCTGACGAGCGCGGTGACGGTGCTGTCGTCGGATGATCCGGTGCGGGTGTTTCAGGAATATGCGACCGTCGATCTGATTTCGGGCGGGCGAACGGAAATCATGGCCGGGCGCGGCTCATTTATCGAGAGTTATCCGCTGTTTGGTTATGATCTGAACGAGTACGAGACGCTGTTTGCCGAAAAGCTCGACCTGCTTTTGAAGATCCGCGACAATAATCCGGTGACGTGGAGTGGCACCGTGCGCGCGCCACTGGTGAACGCGGGGGTATGGCCACGTCCGGTTCAAACGCCGCTGCCGGTGTGGATTGCAGTGGGCGGCACGCCACAATCCGTGGTGCGGGCGGGAACGCTCGGCCTGCCGCTGGCAGTGGCCATCATCGGCGGCGAGCCGTACCGGTTTGCGCCCTTGGTTGAGCTTTACCGCGAGGCGGGCGCGAAGGCGGGCCATGCGCCGGAGGTGCTGAAGGTGAGCATCAATTCGCACGGATTTATCGCCGAAGATTCGGGCGACGCCGCCGGCACCTACTTCCCGCCCTATGCCGAGATGTTCGGTCGCATCGGGCGCGAGCGCGGCTGGGGGCCGGTGACACGGGGGCAATATGAGGCGGGCCGCTCGCCCCGCGGGGCGCTCCTTGTTGGCAATCCGAACGAGGTGGCCGAGAAGATTCTGGCTGAGCACGAGTATTTCCGGAACGACCGCTTCCTGATGCAGATCGACATGGGCGCGCTTCCGCATGTCAAGACGCTGAAGGCGATTGAGCTGTTTGGGACCAAGGTGAAAGAACAGGTTGATAGGGCGCTCAAGTGATTGGCGCGCGCCCCCCCGCATCGACCAAAGCGCAACATCTGAGCGCTTGACGGGCGCGGTCATTGGCCTAAATTTATCTGTCGCAGATGGAGCCAGCGACGTTCAGGGAGGAACAAGCCATGTGCCAGATTTTTGCTCAACAGGAGCCGTCGCGTTACGAATCGGTGACGCGGCGCGTGCGCCTCAACGGCCAGTCGACCAGCATCAGACTGGAACGCGCCTTCTGGAAAATTCTCGATCAGATGGCCGCCAAGGATGGCGTCTCGACGCCGGCGTTTCTGTCTAAGCTGCACTCGGAAGTGCTGGAGCAGCACAGCGAGGCCAAGAACTTCACCTCGCTGCTGCGCTGCGCATGCACGATGCATCTTGGCGAGATGGACAAGGTGCCGCAGACGCACGGCCGCATTGCCGCCTGACGCTGAATCGAAGTCGAATTTCATGAGTTTTGCAGCGTAGTAACCCACTACTACCCGCAGCCGAAAATGCTCCGCTAGTCTCCGATGATCGCTGGTGATCCGGGAGGAAGCATGGCCAAATCGATACATTCGATGATCCGCGTTCTGGACGAAGAACGTTCGGTTTCGTTTTACGGGAGGGCATTCGGTTTGAAGGTCGCAGACCGGCTGGATTTCGACAGCTTCACGCTCATTTACATGTCCAATCCGGAGGCCGAGTTCGAACTGGAGCTAACGGTCAACAAGGGCCGGACGGAAGCCTACAATCTCGGCGATGGCTACGGCCACTTTGCCGTGACGGTCGATGACGTGGAGGCCGAGCATGCGCGGTTTGACGCGGAAGGTTTGAGCCCGCGCAAGCTCGTGGATTTCCAGAACAACGGCGAGCGGATAGCGAAGTTTTTCTTCGTGGCCGACCCGGACGGATACCAGATCGAAGTGCTGCAACGGGGCGGGCGTTTCAAATAGCGCCGCGCCTCATTTTCTTTGGGAGGAGAAATCATGACACTGGAAGAACGAAAGGGACTGACACGGCGCGAGCTTCTGAAAAGAGCCGCATCCGTGAGCGCGCTAGCCTTGATCGGGACAGGTTTCATCTGCGCCCCGACCGGCGCATGGGCAATGGATGTGAAAGTCATCAAGCCGGAGCAGATGGCAACGCTCCTGCAGATGGCGCGCGACATCTACCCGCACGATCAGGTCGCCGACCAGTTCTATGCGGTTGCCGTCAAAGGCTATGATGCGGACGACAAGAAGGCGATGGTTGAGGCCGGGATCGCCGAAC
>JANPGC010000145.1:0-7175 GCA_031423755.1 Phyllobacteriaceae bacterium
CTCGGCTTGAGTTTCCAGAGAGTATTCACCACCACCCCCATCCGCCGGCTCTGCCGGCACCTTCCCCGCAAGGGGGAAGGCTAGAGGAGAAAACACAATGGCACCCCGCGTTCTCGTATCCGACAAGCTTTCCAAAACCGCTGTGCAGATTTTCAAAGACCGTGGTGTCGAGGTCGATTATCTGCCGGACCTTGGCAAGGACAAGGACAAGCTCCTTGAAGTCATCGGCCAGTATGACGGCCTTGCCATCCGCTCGGCGACCAAAGCGACTGAAAAGCTGATTGCCGCCGCGACCAATCTCAAAGTCATCGGCCGCGCGGGCATTGGCGTTGACAATGTCGATATCCCGGCTGCCTCTCGGCGCGGCATCATTGTCATGAACACGCCGTTTGGCAATTCGATCACCACAGCAGAGCATGCCATCGCCATGATGTTTGCAGTTGCGCGCCAGCTTCCGGAGGCCGACGCTTCAACCCGTGCGGGCAAGTGGGAGAAGAACCGCTTCATGGGCGTCGAGATCACCGGCAAGACGCTCGGCGTTGTCGGCTGCGGCAACATTGGGTCAATTGTCGCCTCGCGCGGCGTCGGCCTCAAGATGCATGTTCTGGCGTTCGATCCCTTCCTGTCCGAGCATCGGGCAGGCGATCTTGGCGTTGAGAAGGTGGAGCTGGAAGAGCTTTTCGAGCGCGCCGATTTCATCACGCTGCACACGCCGCTGACTGACCGCACCCGCAACATCATCAATGCCGAGGCGATTTCCCGGATGAAAACCGGTGTGCGCATCATCAACTGTGCGCGTGGCGGGCTGATTGACGAGACGGCGCTCTTGGCGGCGTTGCAGTCCGGGAAGGTGGCGGGCGCGGGGCTTGACGTGTTCGAGACGGAGCCTGCGACTGACTCGCCGTTGTTCAAGCTCGACAATGTCGTCTGCACGCCGCACCTTGGGGCCTCCACCTCGGAAGCGCAGGAGAATGTCGCGCTGCAGGTGGCCGAGCAGATGTCGGATTACCTCGTCAAAGGCGCGGTTTCCAACGCCATCAACATGCCCTCGATCTCGGCTGAGGAAGCGCCGCGCCTGAAGCCCTTCGTCAAGCTTGCCGAATGCCTCGGCGCCTTTGTCGGGCAGGTCACGGACGAGCCGATCCAGGAGGTTGAAATCCTGTTCGACGGGTCGACCGCGTCGATGAATACGAAGGCGCTGATTTCGGCGACGCTTGCCGGTCTCATCCGCCCGCAGGTGGCGGACGTCAACATGGTTTCTGCCCCGATCATGGCCAAGGAACGCGGCATCATGCTGTCGGAGATCAAGCGCGACAAGTCCGGCATGTTTGACGGCTACATGAAGCTAACCGTGAAAACCGAGCACCGCACCCGCACCATCGCGGGTACCTGTTTCTCGGATGGCAAGCCGCGCTTCATCCAGATCAAGGGCATTAATCTCGACGCCGAAGTCGGCCGCCACATGCTCTACACGACAAACGCCGACGCGCCGGGCATCATCGGCTTGCTCGGCACTTTGTGTGGCAAGCACGACGTCAACATCGCCAACTTCCAGCTCGGCCGAAACCGCCCCGGCGGCGACGCGATTGCGCTGCTGTATCTCGACAAGCCATTTCCGGAAGCGGCGCTTGAGGACATCAGGGCGAACCCGAAGTTCCAGTCGGCAAAAAGGCTGCAGTTTGACGTGGCGGAGGCTTGACACAAAGCCGCTCCGGCGGGTTGCGGATTGGCGCGGGCAACCGCGCCTTTCTTTTTGCAAATTGTGCGGTAAACTACTTACATGGACAAACCGATGAAAATTGTGGTCAGGGCTTTCTGGGATGATGAAGCGAAAGTGTGGGTCGCCGTTGCTGACGGAGAACTTGGGCTGATCACGGAAGCCAAGACAATTGAAGAGTTGTCGCGGAAGCTCCCGGTCATGGCAGAGAATTTGCTTGAGGACGGATACGCAGGGCCGATCGACATAGAATTGCTGACGACAAGTGCTCTAGCGGCGGCGGAGTAGTTTGTTGAAAAAAACGAATTGTTAACACCATATTTAGTGTTTGGATGCACATATCGAATTAGTTAAGATTTGGTAAATGAGTGCATAAAGTTGGCAAATTTCTACCGCGACCTCACAAGAATTCTATCCAACGCCGGATTCGAGTTGCTTCGAACCGGAAAGGGCGATCATGAGATTTGGGCGGACAGGAAATCCGGCAGAAAGGTTACTGTCGATGCTGGCATCAGTTCCCGCCATACCGCCAATGAAATCCTGAAAAAAGCCGGACTTCCGAAAGTCTTCTAGGCGAGGTTTGTGGGGGCAAACCTTAAGCTCAAATCACCAGTTCCACCAAAAACGGCCCATCGCGCCCAAAACTCCCGCGCATCAAATCCGCGCATTCCTCCAGCGTCGTCGCCTTGGCAGCTTCCACTCCCATGCCATTCGCCAGTTTCACCCAGTCCAGATCCGGTCTGCCAAGATCAAGCATGTCCATCGCCGTCTGGCCGGGTGTTGCGCCGACGCCGGCGTACTCGCCGAGCAGGATCTGGTATTTGCGGTTCGCCAAAATCACCGTAGTCACCGGCAAATTCTCCCGCGCCTGCGTCCAAAGCGCCTGCAGCGTGTACATGCCCGAACCGTCGGCCTGCGGGCAGATGACGCGGCGGCCTTTGCCGGCCACGGCTGCGCCGGTGGCGGCTGGCAGGCCGTAGCCGATGGCGCCGCCGGTGACGTTCATCCAGTCGTGTGGCGGCGCGTTGTGGCTGGCGTCGTAGAAGGCGTAGGCAAATGATATGGCTTCATCGACGATGATGGAGTCCTCCGGCATGATTGCAGCCAGCATCTGGCCGAAGGCGAGGGACGAGGGCAGACCGGTTGGTGCCGCGGGGCGCTCGCCGTTTGGCATGGCGGCCGTGGGTGCGCAGCCAAGTTCATCGGCCAACGCCAGCAATGCCGCTTCCGCGTCCTGTTCCAGCTGCGCCAGCACCTGCACCTGCGCGGTTTCCGGATAATGCTTGCTCGGCACGCCGGGGTAGGCGAAGAATCCGACCGGCGCCTTGGAGCCGACGAGAATGAGATGTTCGACATCGGCCAGTGCAGCAAGCGCAGGTGCTGGCGAGAAGGGGACGCGCGCCAGCGGCAGCCGTCCGCGGCCGCGCTGGTGCAGGCCGTTGAACATTTCGGTCATGATGCGGCAGCCGGTCTTGGCTTGTATGCGCGCGGCATGGACCTGCGACTCTGCCCGCAGCGCGGGACCGCCAAGCAGCAGCAAGACATTTCTTGCGCTGCGCAAGGTCTTGGCG
This sequence comes from Phyllobacteriaceae bacterium, assembly GCA_031423755.1. Taxonomy (GTDB): domain Bacteria; phylum Pseudomonadota; class Alphaproteobacteria; order Rhizobiales; family Rhizobiaceae; genus JANMEX01. Next base: position 3,289 of record JANPGC010000145.1, read on the forward strand.
ATTTCGATGATCGTGTGTTGGTCAACATGCTCGGGCGTTGGCACCGGCAGCGCCTCGCCCGCAATGCCGCCGTCGCTCCAGGCTGTGTCAGAGGGAAGTATCAGCGTGGCGATCTGCCCGGGGCTGGTTTTGGCCGCCTGAATGGCAATGCTGGCGTCGCGACCGACAGTGTGCGCGCTCGTGCTGGTGCGCACCCAGCTTGATACCGTGCGGGCAAGCGCTGCCGTGTCGGCGGCGAGCGGCGGGTCGTATTGATTGTGATACGTGGCCTGATCGCCAACGATGTTGACAATGCCGGAGTGCGCGCGCCGCGCATTGTGCAGATTGGCCAACCCGTTGGCGAGGCCCGGTCCGCAATGCAGCAGCGTGGCGGCGGGGGTGCGCGCAATACGGTGATAGCCGTCGGCCATGCCGGTCACCACATTTTCCTGCATGCCGGGGATGCAGCGAATGCCGGGAATGCGATCAAGCGCGGCTACGAAATGCATCTCGCTGGTGCCAGGATTGGCAAAGCAAACGTCAATGCCGTTGGCGACCAGCGTGTGAACCAGACTTTCTGCACCCTTCATCGCCGCAATTCCTGTTCTGCCATGCCGCGCCAGCATCCGTTCCATCTTACGGCGCGTCGCGTTTGAATTGCCAGCCCCTTCGATGAAGCCAGTGAAACGTCACGTCTTGCATTCCGGCCCCCCCAAAATCCAAATTCATCTTGCCGTGGGGGCATCCGCGCTCAGAAGCAGCCCGACCAAGGCAGATTGGGTGCGGGCTCCTGTCCTGTCGAACAGGCGTTGCAGGTGTGTTCGGACGGTGTTGATGCTGATGCCGAGTTTTTCCGCAGCAAGGGAAGGGTCATGACCCAGAACAAGCAACTGTGCCAATTGGGCTTGCGCTGTTGTCAGGCCATAAATGCCTTGGGCGATTTCGACCCGGCGTTTGACCTGTTGATCATCATTTATGGACACCAGAATCTTTCCATCTTCGACCAAGACCCAGCAGAAGTTGGGAACTCCGTTGTCGCTTTCACCGAGGATAACGGCGCGTGCGCGATGGCCGGGTTGTACCGGCGGCGTGTTCCAATACAGGTGCTGACCTGCCCAGTCGACAGCATCCTGAAGATCGGTCTCGTAGGTTCGGTTTTTGGCCCGCAAACGACCGCCGCTTATGATCAAAGCAGGATGATTGGTGATTTGTTCATGGGCGTAACCATTCATCCAAAGCACCCTTTTGTCAGCGCTGATTTCAATCAGTGGACAATTTTCCTGGTCAATCGTTCGCTGCAATATGACGTTGCACGTTATCTTCCATTGACCCGCGATGCGGTGAAATATCCTTAGTTCGTGCTGGGTGCCGACCAACTCAAAATTGTCATCAGCCTTTTCTCCGATTTGATCGAAGCTCGCCCAGGCTGTGTCGCCGTTGACGACAATGCTCATGCGTTCCCGGCGGATGCGGGTTTCGGCGAATGTTTCAGGATATTGTTCGGCCATGGCGATGAAAGCTTCGTGGATTTCGTCCCAGCCCTCCTGAACATGGATTCCGTGATGCGCGACCGAGGACAAGCGGCGCGATTGGGGCGAGTGGATCCAATATCCCGCTAACGCTTCAAGGTCCCGCCGCAGCCACGCATCGGTTTCTGCTTCGAGAACCGCGAGGATCGCAGCCTTTTCATCGTCTGTGTCCATGGAAGTGAGGCTCGCGTTGATATCAGAAAACTTGCTGAGGTTCCGGGTTCCGTCAAGTGCTGCTCCTCAGGTTTTCCGTATGGCTCGCCAGAAAGTCCATCTTCGCAATTGCCACTCCAGCAGCCCACTACCCAGCCTTCCGCTCGGCAAGCCAAATCCCCGCAATCACCAGAGCAAGGGCAACAACGTGAAACCCTTCCAGCGGTTCGCTGAGGATCAGCACAGCCAGTGCAGTGCCGAAGATCGGGATGAGGTTGGTGAAAATCCCGGCGCGGTTGGCACCGATCAGTTCGACGCCCTTGATGAAGAATATCTGGCTGACAATGGACGGGAATATTCCGGCGTAGAGGGCCACCCACAGGCCTGTTCCGGTTGGCACAATCATCGCGCCAGTCTTCCACTCCCACCAGACAAACGGCAGCGATGATAGTGCCGCGATGACGGCGAGAATGGTGATCAGGCTCTTCCAGTTGATGACCGGCTTGAAGCGCAGGCAGACGGTGTAAAGCGCATAGATTACCACGGCAGCCAGCACCATTGCGTCGCCGCCGTTCAGGTCGAGCGCTGCCAGCCGCGCGATCTGTCCGTGTGTGGACACGGTTGCGACACCGGCCAGCGTGACGATGAAGCCGATGATCTGCCAGATCGTGACACGGATGCGGAAGATGGCGAAATTGAGCAGGTAGACACTCGCCGGGATCGCCGCCTGCATGATCGAGGCGTTGACCGCAGTTGTCTTGGTCAAGGCCGCATAGAGCAGCACATTGAACAGGGTGAAGCCGACTGCGCCGTAGAAAACGAGGAGCGGCGCATTTCTTTTGATCGTCGGCCAGTCGTTCCTGAGGTCTTTCAGCGCAAACGGGGCCAGCAGCACGGCTGCAATCACCCAGCGCGCCAGGGTCAAGAGCATCGGCGAAATCTCGCCGACTGCCATCTTTCCAGCCACGGAGTTGCCGCCCCAGAACAGGGTTGTCAGGACAAGAAGGATGTATGCGAGGCGGGTGGGATTTTGGGTCAAGATGATTGAGTGTTAGCCGCTTTGCCCCACACTTGCCAGCAATGAGAGTGACGGCAAAACATCAGTCTTTGACTCGGCTGCGGACACTCTATAGGCCGCGCTTCTATGCAGCCTACCGTGCAATCCATCAGGTTCTCCCGCCCCATGAAGCCCATCCAGTTTGCGACCTATCTGTTCCTTGCCGTCACATGGGGCTTTTCCTTCATGATCCTGCTGCATGTCGTGCAGGCGTTCGGCTGGGCCGGGGCGGTGACATTTCGCGGCATACTGGCCGGGGTCATTTTGCTTAGCGCAGCCAAAATCGTCGGACGGAAGCTCGATTTCAGCGTCGGGTATCGGCATCTGGCGATTGTCGGCGCGACGACGGTTGCGGGGCAGCTGGTGTTCATGTCGATCGGCACGCCGCTGATCGGCACCGCCATGTCGTCGATTTTTGTTGCCGCCATTCCGCTGTTTTCTATGGTCATCAGCCAGCTTTGGGGGCTTGAGCGGATGTCGGGGCGCGGCCTTGCCGGGATTGGCCTTGGTGCCGCCGGCATCATGATGCTGGTCGGGTTTCCGGCGGAACCGATCAGTGCAGCATTCCTGTTCGGCTGCGGCTGCTCGCTCCTGGCGGCATTCTTTGCCGCCTATGGTTCCAATCATGTCAGCCGCTATCTGGGCTCTGCGGGTGCATGGGAGGTGACAATCGCGTGGTCCATCATCGGCGGCGTGATGACGCTGCCTGCCATGGTATTCGTGCCCATACCGCGCGCGATCACGCTCGCGGATTTGGGCTGGCTGTTTGCGCTGGCGGCAATCATCAGCGCCCTCAACTACACGCTCTATTTCAAGTTGGTCGCCGAGATTGGCGCGACCAAGACGATCAGCGTCGAGTTTCTGGTGACTGTGGTTGCAGTGATCATCGGCACGATGCTGCTTGGCGAGCGGCTCAGTATCATACAATTTGCCGGGGCAGCCATCATCATTTGCGGCTGCGCGCTGGTGCTTGGGCTTTTCCAGCCGAAAGAGCCGGATATTCACGGTTGAAGCCGGTGTTTTTTCCTCGCATCGTGCGCCTTCTGCCGGTATAGAGCCGCGGGAACAGGGCCTCGGTCTTTTTCCCCAAACATGAATGCGCCGCAGATCAGGAGACCCTGAATGGCAAACGTTGTGGTGGTCGGCTCGCAGTGGGGCGACGAGGGCAA
>JANPGC010000146.1:0-4434 GCA_031423755.1 Phyllobacteriaceae bacterium
CCGCCGGAACCGCAGACGGCGCTTTGATCTGGCGTCTAGCGGATACGGATTGATGGTCCGCTTGTCTCAAGATGCTCCTTGACGACTTTCAACCCTTTGGCGAGGTTGCGTTGCCAATCCAGCGTCACGAACAGCTGTAGAAATGGCTTGGCGAAGATGTTGCGGGAATGAAAGCTGTAATCCCAAATAACGCGGGACTTGTTGCCCTCCGGCTCCACGCGCATGCTGGCAACAGCATAGTCTGACAGGAGCCGCACCGGATTGGTGTATGCCCAGGGCTGATATCTATAGGAGCGTGGCAAGTCGGTGCTCAAAATTCGCTCAAGCGATGTGGTGCCATCCTTGAAAGTGATTTTCCGGGTTGATCCCGGTTCGCCCCAGGCAGGACCAGCAAGCATCTCCGTCCCGGTAATCGGCGGAACGATCAGTGTTCCAAGCATGAAATTCTCGATTGGCTCGAAAAGATACCATGCAAAGAACGCTTCGGGGAGGATGTCAATAACGGTCTCGACGGATGTCGAGGCATAGAGATTGTCAGCTTCGTGTGACTCGGGAGCAGGGGGGACTGGGCTTGGCAAGATATTTCCTCACAAACTGGCGGGCTCTGCTATCATCTGACAATTACCCCGATGTAAAAATCGCCGTTGAAAAGCTCAACTTATCCTTTGTTTGACATGAGGTGGATGACCACTACTTAAAGGTCGGGCCTGTTGCCAAGGCCGGGACAAGCCAATGAATACCACCACATCACTCTTCACACCGCCCTTTCCACAGCCGCGCACCACGCCGATTGGAACGTTTGAGCTGATCCGCACGGTCTACCGCAATCCGTTGGAAATATGGGGCGAGGCATCGTTCAACGAGCCCTACGTGATGGTCCGTTCGCTTGGCATCAACACGCTGATCGCCAATGATCCAGGTCTCATCAGGCACATCCTGATTGAACAATCGTCCAATTATGTCATGGCGCCGGTACGCCAGCGCATCTTGCGGCCGATTCTGCGCGATGGGCTGCTGACGGCCGAAGGCGATGTCTGGAAGCGTTCGCGCAAGGCGATGGCGCCTGTGTTCACGCCGCGCCACATCTTCGGGTTTGCCAAGGCAATGCAGCAAGTCTGCGAACAGTTTGCCAGTGAGTATGCAGCACGCGCCGGAACCATGACCGATGTCTCGAAAGACATGACGCTGCTGACTTACCACATCCTGGCGGCGACATTGTTCTCCAACCAGATCGACGGCGATCCTGACGCATTCGGCCATGAGGTGGAGCGGCTGTTTGAGACGATGGGGCGGGTGGATCCGTTCGACCTTCTCGGCGCGCCCGATTGGGTGCCGCGCTTCACACAAATCAGGGGTCGAAAGTCGCTCGCCTACTTCCGCCAGATCGTCTCGCGCACCATGGATGCGCGCAAGGCTTTGATGGCAAAGAACCCGGACAGCGCCCCGAACGATTTCCTGACATTGCTCCTGAAAACTGAAGGACCGGACGGCCTCAGCCGCGCGGAAATTGAAGACAACATCATCACATTCATCGGTGCCGGGCACGAAACAACGGCCCGGGCGCTCGGCTGGACACTGTATCTTCTTTCCAAAGCACCTCGCGAGCTCGCCGAAGTCGAAGCAGAAATTGATGCGGCATGGGATACGCTTGGCGAGCCACAGACATGGCTCGAAAAACTTCCCTTCACCCGCGCCGCGTTTGAAGAGGCGTTGCGCCTCTATCCGCCAGCCCCGTCGATCAACCGTTCGCCGTTGAAAGACGATGTGTGGGGTGATTTGAAAATACCGGCAGGTTCGTCCGTGCTCATCATGCCATGGACGATCCATCGACACCGCCAATATTGGGACAATCCAAATTCCTTTGATCCCTCCCGCTTTCATCCGCACAAGCGGGACTCGATCGACAGGTTTCAATATCTGCCATTTGGCCTCGGTCCGCGCATTTGCATCGGTGCGACTTTCGCCCTGCAAGAAGCCGTGATCGCGCTTGCCATCCTCATCCGGCGCTTTCGTTTCGAGCCATTTGCCGGACTCACCCCATGGCCTGTGCAGAAATTGACCACACAGGCAGAAGGCGGACTGCCGATGCGCGTGAAGCTGCGCCAGGAATGATCTGCTGCGGCCTGTCTGCAACCCTGCACAATCTGTGCCTGAAAATTCATTTTCCGGAAACCTTGTTCCTTAAGCGGACGGAAATACCGGTTGCCTAAGGTTTGTTTATCCGATCAGCGCACAACAAGTTGACGGGAATGCTGTCAGAGTAACCACGTGGATCAGGAGTTTCATATGTCCAAGCTAGTCGCACGTTTCGCCAAGGACGAGTCCGGCGCAACCGCAATCGAATACGGCCTCATCGCCGCCCTTATCGCAGTCGCCATCATTGCCGGCGCTGGCGCGCTCGGCACCGCGATCAACGACAAGTTCGTTTACATCCAGGGCAAGGTCGTCGCTGCCAAGTAATCTGGCACAGACGAACCACCCGCCAGGAATGGCAGAGCCGTCCGTCAGACATGACGGGCGGCTTTTTTTGACAGGCAGAATGGTGCTTTCATCAAGGTTTAAGGCTGTTGCGCTAGGCTTGCTTCATCAAGGGAGACCACAGATGCTTGTTGCTGCAATATTGGTGATATTTCCATTCGCCATGGCTCACGCTGCCGTTTCCGACATGATGTCCATGACCATTTCCAACCGCGTTTCGTTGCTGCTGATCGGCTCATTCCTTGTTTTGGCCCCGCTCACCGGCATGCCCGCTTTACAAATCGGAATGCACGTTTTGGCATTCGCTTTGATTCTTTCGGTGTGCTTCGCGTTCTTTGCCTTGGGAGTAATGGGCGGGGGCGACGCCAAACTCATGGCATCTACCGGCCTTTGGTTCGGGCTCAATCTCGATCTGATGTCCTATCTGGTCGTCGCATCCGCTTTGGGCGGCGTGCTTACTTTGGCGATCTTGAATTTCCGCAGGTCAAATGTAACGGTTGTCGCCGGGCAGGTGGATTTCCTGCGGCGCATCGCAGACCCGAAAGAGAAGATTCCTTACGGCATCGCCCTCGGCATGGCCGGTTTGATGCTATATCCTGATACGCCGCTGATGGTATGGGCGGTCGGCCAGCTTGCAGGAAACTGACCTGCCAAATGTGATCTTTCTGCATTTCCTGTGACCAGCAAATCACTAGCCCTTCCACGTTTGAGCCGCCGCCCACGACGCCGCATCACCGGAAAGACTGCAAAAATTACCTAAAATTAATCACAAATCCTATCTGATCATTAACCATAATTACACGATTGCCGCCCATGTTGGGGGACGAGTGAAAATCCCTCGTTCTTGAGGTTGGGCAATGAAATCGACGCGTTTGGTGGTTTTGGGTGTGGCATTGGCGGCAGCAGGCGGGGCCGGCTATCTGGCCATGAACATGCAGCCGCAGACACAGATCATCCAGTCTGAGGCTGCGCCTGCTGCGCCGCAGCTTGAACTGGATCAGGTTCTGGTGGCTGGCGAGGAAATTCCGGTCGGCGGCGTGCTGGACGCGCAGCTGCGCTGGCAGGACTGGCCCAAGGAGGCAATAACCGAGGGCTTTATCAAAATCTCGGAAAAGCCGTCTGCGATGGAAGATCTGAAGGGCTCGGTTGCGCGCGTCGTCATTTTGCCGGGCGAGCCGATCCGTGACGTGAAGCTGGTTGGCAAGGATCAGAGCCTGATGTCGTCGATCCTGCCATCAGGAATGCGCGCCATCGCGGTCGAAATCACTGCCGACACATCGGCCGGCGGTTTCATCCTGCCAAATGACTACGTTGACGTGATCATGACCCGCCGCGCCACAAACATTTCAGGTGCGGAAACTTTCGTTACCGAAACCATCCTGTCCAACATCCGCGTCCTGGCGATCGACCAAACCATCCGCGAGGACGAAGAGGGCCGAAAGGTCAAAGTCGGTCAGACAGCAACGCTTGAGCTGACGCCGAACCAGTCGGAAATCGTGACGGTGGCACAGCAGATGGCAGACAGGTTGGCGCTCGCGCTGCGGTCCACCGCGGATGCCCGCGAGAAGGCAACCCCGGGTTCTGAATATCTGGTCAACGGCCGTGGCAAGAGCGGCACGGTCAAGATGATCAAGTCGGGCGAAATTTCAGTTATCGGATCTGATACCGGAGCATCAAAATGAACGTGACCCACAGCAAATCGTCTCGCCAGGTCGCGGGCAGCTTTCGGCTCGGAAGCCTGATCGCGCTGTCAATCCTGACGCCGCTTGCGTTGGCAGCATCTACCGCCCTGACATCAGTCAGCCCGGCAAACGCCGCTGGAGCGGTCAAGCAGATCGGCTCCAAGGCGCAGAACGTCAAGCTTGGCCTCAACAAGTCGGTCGTAATCGATTTGCCGAAGGACGCCTATGACATTCTCGTTGCCAACCCGGGCGTTGCCGATGCCGTCTCCCGCAC